>JBJKZY010000037.1:0-28310 GCA_045568995.1 Fidelibacterota bacterium
GAACTAACAGGGGGTATTGTAGAAGAAGCTAAAGCAGATCTAGGCTCAATTGGTGGAGGTTCTGCGGGTCAGTCTATTGTCTCATTGTCCATGAACAATGAGGGATCTAGGACTTGGTCTAGGGTCACAGGTGCTAACATTGGTGAAAGGATAGCCATTGTTTTAGACAACAAGGTTCATATGGCTCCATCTATACGGGAGAAAATTCCAAGCGGTAGAACCCAAATTGAAGGATTTGCAAATATCAATGAGGCAAAAGATTTGGCAATAATATTAAGAGCCGGAGCTTTACCTACTCCTGTTAAAATTATTGAAGAAAGAATTGTAGGTCCAAGTCTCGGAACAGATTCAATAACAAAAGGAACTCAGGCGGTTATATTTGGACTGGTCGCTGTTTTAATTTTTATGATCATTTATTACAAATTAGCAGGAATTATAGCCAATTTTGCTTTGATATGGAATATTGTTTTAGTTCTTGCAATACTTGCTTCTTTACAAGCGACACTAACTTTACCTGGAATAGCTGGTTTGATTTTAACTGTAGGTATGTCCATAGATGCAAATGTTATTATCTTCGAACGAATTAGAGAAGAATTGCGGAAAGGAAAAACACCCAAAGCATCCATTGACTCAGGTTATGAACGAGCTATTACAACAATTATCGATGCAAATGTTACAACTTTGATAGCTTCCTTAGTGCTTTATCAATTTGGCACTGGTCCCATTAAAGGGTTTGCCACAGTATTATTTTGGGGAATTCTTATCAGTATGTTTACAGCTGTTTATATTACTAGGACTATTTTAAACACATATATTTCGAAAAAGACTCTTACCAAACTAAGTATTTAATCATGAGAATTATAAAAAAAACAAATATAGACTTTATGGGAAAATCAAATTTTGCAAAGATTTTTTCTATACTAATGATTACTTTAGGTGTTATTTCATTAATTATTAATAATGGGCCAAAATTAAGCATTGATTTTAAAGGTGGTACATTAATTGCAGTAAACTATACAGGAGCAATTGATATAAATGATGTTAGGACTTCAATGGAGAGTGTAGATATTGCAGGGCGAATTTTTGATTTTAGTAAAGCAGAGATTAAGCATTTTGGAGATCAATCAAATGTTGCACTTCGAATAGCAAGCTTTGAAAATGAGCCTGAAAACTTTACTAAATACCTCACCAATAAAATGGCTAGTCTTTATCCTAACTTAGTTCCAAAAAATGAAGATAATTTCATCTTAGCTATTGAAAAAGTAGGGCCTAAAATTGGGGCAGAATTAAGAGGTGATGCCATTATGGCCATTCTTAGCGCCCTTCTTCTGATTTTAATATATATTACAATTAGATTCGAACTAAAATATGCAATGGGAGCAATAGCAGCATTAAGCCATGATGTACTTATCACACTTGGTATTTTTTCCCTTTTTGGATATGAAATATCTCTTGCTGTGATAGCTGCTTTTCTGACAATTGTTGGATATTCCCTTAATGATACTATTGTAATTTTTGACCGAGTTCGTGAAAATGCAAATATGTTAAAAAAATCTAAATTGGTCTCCGTAATTAATCAAAGTATTAATGATTCATTGAGTAGAACTATTGTAACGTCTCTTACTACTTTTTTTGTTGTTCTTATTCTTTTCCTCTTTGGCGGTGAAGTTTTACACACTTTTTCATTTGCTATGATTATTGGAGTACTTGTAGGAACTTATTCTAGTGTTTTTGTTGCGAGTCCAGTAGTAGTATACATGGATAAAAATTAATTTTATTCAAGATACCTCCTATTCTCAAATAATCACTTATTTTTAATTTTTAGATTTAAAAATAAATTTTAAATTTTAAGAATAATCCTATTCTATATGAATTATTGTTTTATTCATGATACGCCTATTGGTGAACTAATATTAGAAGCAAATTTAGACTACTTAACAAAAATTAGCTTTAGAGGTAAAATGCTTAATCAAGTCAAAGCCTCTTCACTACATAGGAAAAACCTAATCTTAGAAAAAACAGTTGAACAACTTGATGAATATTTTTTTGACAATCGAAGATTTTTTACAATCAATTACTTTCTGAATACCACAGTTTTTTTTAAAAAAGTGTTGTTAGAAGTATCCTTAATTAATTTTGGAAAAGTAAAATCTTATAAACAAATTGCAGCACTATTAAAAAATAAAAATGCATACAGATCTGTTGCAAACGCTAACGCAAGAAATCCTTTACCTATTATCATACCATGCCACCGAGTGATTAGATCATCTGGAGAAGTAGGAGGGTACGCAGGAGGGATTCCCAAGAAAAAGTATTTACTCTCACTTGAAAATAAAACAGTCAACTTTTATTAAAGAATTTTAAATATTAAATTTGATTATTATGAACTCGATTACACAAAATCTCAGATCAAAACTATTTGCAGGACTAGCAACATTACTACCTCTTTATCTAACATTTATTGTTGTGAAATTTTTGTTTATTTCTCTTGAAGAGACCTCTCGTCCAATATTGAAAAATTTTGGTGCAGATTTCCCAGGATTAGGAATTGTTCTTACTATTATTTTAATTTTTATTCTTGGTGTCTTGGTTACAAACTTTTTAGGAAAAAAGATATTTAATTTTGGAGAAAAAGTTGTAAAAAAAGTTCCTGTAGTAAACATTATATATAGCACTCTTAAACAAATTACTGATACCTTTACAAAAGGATCTAAAGATACTTTTAAAGGAGCAATCTATATTGAGTATCCGCGAAGAGGAATCTGGACCATGGCTTTTATCAGTGGAGAATCAATTAGCCAACAAGGTATACCATATTATCATGTTTTTGTGCCAACAACTCCAAACCCTACCTCTGGATTTTTTTTACTTATTCCTCAAACTGATTCAGTTCAAACAGGAATGAGCGTTGAAGATGGTTTAAAGACTATTATTTCTGGAGGCCTTCTTGCACCAGCAAAAAATCCATTGCCGTAAAATATTAGTTTTGCCAAATTAAAATTTTTGACCGATTCCAAAATGAAAAGAATTCGATTTTATTTTATTATCAATTATACCTAAGCCAAAGTCAAATCTTAAAACTCCTACAATTGGGAACGGAACTCTAATTCCAATCCCTGAACCAAGCAAAATAGATTCTAAGTGCTTTGACCAACCATTTTTAATTATAAATCCAGCATCTGTAAAACAAACTATACCTAATCCAGATTCTATCCCAGCCAAAGTAACATACTTAGGAATAAGTTCATATCTATATTCGATTGATGTTTGTAAATACTCATGTCCAAACCTAAATGATTCTAATTTATATGTTAAAGAATCAGGCAACTCCCATCCCCTTATCGTGTTCGAGCTGCCTATATAATCTTCAAAAAATCTTTCTTTATATCCAGTCTTTGTCTTAATACGAGCATTAAATGCGAGGACAGCATTTTTTTGTGTATCATTTAAATTCATATAAAAAGATAAAGATTGATCCCAAATCAGTGTATGAAATATTTTAAAATCATATCCTATCAAATATTCAAATGAACTTGATAGAAGTAATCCTTTTCCCGGGTTCCAGAAAAGATCTCTAGTATCGTATCCTATGTTTGAAAAAATATTAAAGTATTTATACCGAACAACATCTTGTTCAAGTTTGAAAATTTTATATTCCGAAGCTAGAGATATTTTAGATTTTATTTTATCTCCAAACCACTTTCCTATTCCAATCTCTATTTTTTTTAATTCGATATCAGCATTTAAAAATCTTTTTTTATATAAATTGCTAATGATATTTCCTGATAAAGAAACATGATTATTTAATATCCAAGGATCTTTAAAGCTTATTCCATACGTATCTTCCCCACCAACACTTCCAGATAAAGAAAGTAGCTGATTCTGACCTCTAAAATTATTAAAAACCCATAAAGCGTTTAAAGACCATCCTTTTTTTTCGTTATAAGTAGGGAAAATCGTTGGTGGAGTTTTTTGTACCGATTCTATTACTATGTACTTCAGAATTAGAGTACCATCTTCTAATGGCAATAATTCCCAATTTACCCCACTAAATATGCCTAGGTTTTCTAAACGATTTTTATCGTTAATAGTTTTAATTTTATCGAAAGGCTTATTTAACGGATGATGTATTTCGCGTAATAAAATAAAATCTTTTGTTCTATCATTACCTTCAATTATTATTTTTGACACTAATAAGTCTTCGGCTCTTTGTGATTTTACAAATGGCAAAAATAGAAAAAACAAAAAAAGGCCGTACGGCCTTTTTTTAAAAATTAGAGCTACAGACGCCAATCTTAAATATCAATCCCTTGTACCATTAAACGTTTTTTATATTCTATACCTTGTTTAGAGTAAGTATCATCAATAGCCTTTTCCAACTTATCAACGACTTTTAAACTTTTTAGTTCTACTTTTAAGTTACGTTCATCTAGCTCTCTAACTTTATATGTAGAATTAACGTCTTGGTATATATGCCACACGCCATCAAATTCCTTTGGAGTACCGTACTCCATTAAGACCTTATGTTTTATTATATCTGATGAAGCTAACTGAGGAAATCCGGTATCTTTCAACTTGATCTTTTTTACAATACCTTCAAGTATAAAATGTGAATCATTATTATTTGTAGTACTGTATATAAAATCCACATTAACGAAATCTAACATAATAAGTTCATGTGTTAACCTTGATGTATATTGAAACTCTACAGATGCCCTTTTTATAGGGAGAACAAAACCTTCCCTAGTGGTTCTATTATCATCATGATATACGACCTCTACTGTAGTATCTGGTATAATTGAAAGTACTGCCGGTAGGTTAGACTCCCAAGGGGCTAATAATTCATCTCTAAATACCCATCCTCCAGGTATTCGTTTTACAGGAATTACAGATTCTATATTCTTTCTAGAAGAGACCTCCGATGAGGAAAAATCTTGTTTTACTTCCCCATCTTGGTTGAAGCTGCTTTTTTTATCTGCTTGATCTTTTTCACCGCTTCTTTTAGATCCAAAAAGCTGCAAACCATCTTCAGCATAAACTGGAAATGCTATTACAACTAGTATGCAATATGTTATAAATTTTTTCATAATATTCCTTATTAAAGGAGAAATTAAAGCCTCGGATAATACAATAT
Source organism: Fidelibacterota bacterium (assembly GCA_045568995.1). Taxonomy (GTDB): domain Bacteria; phylum Fidelibacterota; class Marinisomatia; order Marinisomatales; family UBA1611. Next base: position 5,135 of record JBJKZY010000037.1, read on the forward strand.
ATTTTATATAATATTACTAAAAATTAATACAATATTCTTAAAATAAAAAGGCTCTCTAAAAAGAGAGCCTTTTTAGAAAATCAGATAATAAAACTATTTCCGACCTCTTGCCATCGGTGAACGAGCTACATTACCGTTTTTATCAATAAAGTAAAGATATCCTGATTCCCGCGTAACACCCGCATCCGCAACTTTCTCGGCATTCCCGCCACCTTTTCCAGATCGAGCCATTTGAGAACGCCACACATTCCCGTCTTTACCTAAATAATATAAATATCCTTTGTCTTTGGATACTCCTGTATTAGCAACTACTTCAGCCATTGAAACCTCCATTTTAATATTTGATTGGTCTTTTGATAGTGGATAGAGGATAAACTCTATCTCCATAATAATGAATTGTACGACACATGCTCCCTTTATGTCAAGAAATTTATCCTCAATAAAATTATCTCGTATTAATTTAAATAGTAAGCATAAATTACTTTTTTATCTATTATCATTATAAGTTTTTTGTAAAAGCTTATTTCTGCTTTTATTGTAAATTATTAAAAAAAAGACAAAAAAATGTTTCCATTAAAGATAGCAGAAAAATTACTTTGTCTTTATTATGTTTTCGCAAGCTTTAACTGGTTAATTTAAATTTGTTAAAATTCATAGTATTTTAAAATAATGCCCCGGTAGCTCAGATGGATAGAGCATCTGCCTTCTAAGCAGAGGGTCACAGGTTCGAATCCTGTCCGGGGTACACCAATAGAAAAAGATGTTTTCACGATGATTTTACATGAAAATAGGGGGCTTTTGCTCCCCTACTTTATTATATTCTAATATGCCAAATAAAGACATAATATGACCATTTTGTTTGACATAGTTATCCAATAATGACCAAAGAAAAAAAGCACATCCCTAAAAGAATATGGCTTACTGAAGAGGATTTACAAAAAGCATACGGGAGTATTACACATCCTGATTTAACCTCCTCTTATCATAACCCATGAACGAAAGATAAAGTTTTTAGAAGATGAGTTTGATAGAAAAGTTTTAGAACAAGAAACAGAGAATTATCAAGAAAAATAATCTAATTATAATGAAAGCCGAACAAAAGGCGGTCATGTAATAGATTGGGATAATTGGGGAAAGTATATAAAAACTCTATCATGAGAGAATAGAAAGATTGCAAGATCGAGGTTAAAAGGAATTTCCTATAGAAGAATACTTACAAGTAACTTAGTACTTTTAAAAAGCACATCATCTATTAAAACTCGGTTTGATAAAATTATAAAAAGATACAACCTCTGGATTAATCAAGGAAAAATTGTTTAAGGGTTCAATATAAAAAGTTAAAAGCAATTAATTTAACCATGATACCACAAACAAAAACCCCACGAGTGTGGGGCTTGATTAGAACTCAAATTGAAACATATTTAGTTACATTCGCCTTCGGTCCATTCTGTTACACCTGCCGCTTCAGCGTAACAATCATTACCATATGTTAATCCATCACATCCACAAACTGGTTGATATTCTTGGATACAAATAGAGGAATCTGATATTTTAGATTCATCTATACAACCTTCATTAATATCGCATTTCCAATAAGCCAACCCAATGAAAAGTAATAATGTGATATATCTAGTCATTTAGGTGTAATTCTGATTCCTGATTAACTACTTCGCCCTTCCACCCATTCATTCCACCAAGCATATTAAAAGCTGTAAATCCATTCTCATTTAATATTTTAGCAGCAGTTCCAGAACGGTTACCGCTTCTACAGTAAACAATTATCTTTTTATCTCGATACTTATCTAATTCAACAATTCTTTTCTCAATTTCTTGTACAGGGATACAATCTGTATCTGGTATGGAGTTTATTTTATGTTCTTCTGCAGTTCTTACATCTAAAAAATAATAGGCATCATTATCTAAAAGATTAATAGCGTTTTTAATTTCTATAGTGGCGGGGTCTTCACAAGACCAAAAAGCCAAGCCGAGAATTAGTATTAATGTGAGGTGGTTAATCATATAGTAATATGAGATGTTTATTAATTTATGAGCCTTTTTAGTTTAGAGAGAGAATAGTCTTTCCAAAATTGATAACAGCTCCATCCGATAGAGACGATTATTATGGTAATTATGGTTGCAAAGATTATCCAAATCTTTACAAGTTTTTTAAAGGAGTACCCAATGAATTCTTTTAAAATTGTCAGCCATTTGTTCATATCCGAATCTAACCATCATCCCATAAACAAAAAACCCCACGAATGTGTGTAGGGAAACCTGTCCTTTTGTCCCTTCAAGTCTTAAAAGGACAGAAGGACACTATATTGGATGAATCAGATTAAACTCATACCTATTTTAATAGACGATTTTAAACATTTAGTGTTTGCTTTGGTTTAAAATAATTGAATCTATTTTTGCATTCATTTTCTTTTCATTATTAATTTTTTCAATTATCTCAAGAGCATTCAGTTCTGGCTTTCTTTTTTCAAAATTAAGTGGATGATTTTCCCAAGTAGGATGATTTTTTATAAAATTTTCTTGTTGCCTTAATGCATCATCACTGGTTGAAGCACAACTTAGAAAAAAGTTTTTTCCAGTAATAAGAGAACTTAAAAAAAGGGGTTTGATTGTAAAGGATAGCCCTAAATCTTTTGCTGAGTTTAAGAGAAATAATCCCGGTGTATTATGTATGAGAGCATCATCTTATTTGCAAATGGAATTACAAGATGTCGAATTGCTAAAGAGAGTTAGAGAAAAAAAATCATTTAAAAGGTATAACGACATACCACTTGAATTAAAAGGACAAGATGACTTTGATTTCGTAATTCATTACAGCTTTAGAGGTGTTCATTCCGGATATGGTTAGAAAGTAAAAAATATTGTAAAAACAAATATTTTTATACAAAGCTTAACAAAAAAACCTATAACGTTCCTGCAATTACAAAAATAAAAGGAGGAATAAAATTAACACGACCAAATCCACCTAAAAACCACGCCTTGATCTTTTCTCCATTTTTAATTCATGGAGCTGCTCATAATAATAACAAATCTAAAACACGAATTTCTCTTAAAATAAGATTATTCATTAATAAATGAATTCTTTCAATCTAATATGGTTAAATTTTTAGTGAATTTCCTAAAAAAAGAAATTTTATTGCACAAAAATAATAATGACTATGAATGAAAATTCCTTTAAATAATAAAAATTTAATTAACATTGCTTTTCTATCTCTTTTTTCAGTTGGGATTTATTTTGCAAAAGATTTTGGCATATCATATGATGAGACATGGCATAGAAATCATGGTAAAAGTACCTTAGCTTTTTTGGCTAGGCTTTTTGGTATAGACAAAATTCTGGGCAGCGTTGAACATATTTCTGATCTTGATACTTTTGGATATAGTGCTTTATTTGAAATGTTTTTTATTTTGATTGAAAAATCACTATTTATAGAAGATACTAGGGACATCTATATTCTAAGACATGCTTTAAATTTTACTATATATATTTTTGGGGCTTATATGTTTTTTTTATTCATAAGAGAGCATACCCAAAATTTATCTATCAGCTTTATTGTTAGTATGTTCTATTTGATAAATCCAAGGCTACTAGGACATGGTTTTTTTAATTGCAAGGACTCCATTGCTCAAGCATTAGTTGCTTGTTCATTATTACCTCTGTACTTAGCGTTTAAAACATCAAATCGGAACTCGTTTATCATTTCCGGCATAATTATTGGATTAAGTATAGTAGTAAGAGTTCCAATTATATATCTTCCATTTATTTATCTAATAGCGTTGTTTGCTAAAGATTTTGATGCTAAAAAGAAATATTTTTTTGCTAAAAGCACTTTCAGTAATATTTTAATATTCTTCTTATCAATCTTTTTTAGCGCGTTTGTTTTTCAGCCTGTATTTTGGGGCATTTCATTTAATGATATAAAGAAGATATTTCTAAGTTTTATGGAGTTTCCATGGGATGGATTTAATTATTATCTTGGCCATTATATTAGTTCTAGGAATTTACCATGGCACTACATTCCTTTATGGGTGTTGATTACAACACCATTATCCTTCATAATTTTTTTCTTTTTTGGTATATCTACAACGTTTCGTAAATCTTTAAAAAGGTTCCGGAAGAATATGTTTTTTGATTTTTTTATGCTCATGGGTTTTATAGTTCCAATATTTGTCATTATAATTCTTAATTCAACCTTATATGATGGTTGGCGACATATGTTTTTTATTTATCCATTTCTATCTTATTTTATGGGAGTTGGATTTATTTGGTCAATAAATTATTTAAAATATAAATTTTCTTTAACTTTTCGAAAAATTATGATAATTATTCCCGTATTAACATTTCTAAGCCCTATTGTAAAAACTATACAACTACATCCGTATCAAAACGTTTTTTTCAACTCGCTTGCTGGAAGAGACCCAATGAAATATTTTGAAGGAGATTATTGGGCTCTAAGTATGCGTGAAGGTATTGAATGGATATTAAAGAATGATGATAACGAAAGGATTTGGATTGCAAGTAATTACAATATGGCTAAAATTAATTATCCAATCATCAAGAAGAATGACCGGAAAAGGCTTGCTTGGTTATATATGGAACATCATCATGATAGCACCGCTACTCTTAGACCTACAGTATTAGACATGAAAGCAGATTATTACATAACAAATTTCAGGTGGGCAGGTTCAGATTATAAAAAATTAAAAGACCATACCTTCCCGCCATATGAAAATGAATTATTTAGCATTGAAAAAGGTAATATGAAAATATTAGGGATATATGAGTACACAGTACAGAATTAAAAATGAAATTGAAAATATTACAAAAATAATAATCTTTCTATTAATTTGTTAATAGATGGATGACAAATAAATTTTCAATAAAATAGGTTCTCAAATACAGATCTATCTTTTTAAAAATTCCAGATTCGAATGACCAAACTATGGATCTTTAAATAAATAATAGATATGAAGACCGGAAGAAACTTTAAAAATTAAAAAAAATTAAACTTGAAGGTTTTATTAAAATTTCCGAAACAGATGAAATTGTTTCCATTACGATAGTCGGTTCATTTATTGATAAAAATGATTTATCTAGTATCAGCGATATTGATGTAATTGTTATTTGTAAATCTTCAAACAAAAAAATGCTGTCTTGACAATCACAATCTAAAGATTAATTCTACATTTGGCCCTCTAAAATTTGATAAACCTAATACTTCTGTTCTTCACCTAATGATTTATGATATCAAAGGTCGTCAAAATCACGTAATTAATAGTCCTTTCACCTGCTATGATTGGGGAGAGAAGTAAAGATTTTGTAGGACTTTATTTAAAACAAGTTTTTCCTGTTGGAAGAATTCATTACAGAGATTTCAAAGAAGCTCGTAGAAACACGGAAAACTATCTTAAAGACTAAAAAAATACAATTTCTATTCGAGAATATGAATTAAATAAAAATGAATTTATACAATTCAAAAAAAAATATGCCCATGAACCATAAAGACAAGAAAGAATTTGCATATCATATTGTGAAAAATTTGTTATTAAACTACATTATATTTTTTTCGCATAAAAATAAATTGATATCTAAAAGTAGAATAAAGATATTTCTATTAAACTCGTTCAATGAAGATAGAGATCAATATCACTTAGAAAAACTTATGCAAATATCAAAGATTAAAGAGGATAGGAGAGATAAATGCGTAATTGGAGGTTGAAATATTAAGCTTTTTAAGGTTAAAAACTATAACTCTTGGGGCACACCTGTAGATTTAGAAGAGTATAGAGTATATAAAAAAATGCTTCTGATTTATAATGTCTGCACTTTAAGATTAAAATATAAATCTAAATTCAGATGAGACTTTAATACCTCTTGCTGAATTCAATAGACCGCCTGATTGACTAGCTGCAAAGTGAAAACAAAGGTTTCGTATTTTTAAATCGAAACCACTTCCAATATTAAATTTATTTATTCCTCCCAAAGAAACACCCCCAAGTATTGAAAATGATTTGCGTGGAAAGGCTACTACTCCTAATGAAACTTTTGGAGCGAGCTCTCCTACAAAACCTGTTTGAGCTAGATATTGTACTGCTGATTTTATATGAAGATTATTTGAATAATTATAATTAGTAGAAATATTCAACCTAAATGGAAGTTTAATTGAAACATTCTCAACATAAGTTGTTGTATCAAGAATTGAAAAAGTATCGCTGATTGAATCTTTTTGTGCCTCATTGTAATCTAAAATATTACTAAAGTCGCTACTTGAAAGATTTATTCTATTAATACTTTTCCAGTTGGTACCTTGTTGGCTCTTTAAAAAGCTTCCTAAATTCATTATACTTAATTGAGCAGATACTTTATTATTGATTTGCCCATAAAGCCCCAAATCAATACCAAACCCAGAAGCTATCTGATTGAGATCAGTATACACAACCTCTAAATCGGAAAAAATAGAAACACTATCTTCTTTTGTAGTAATCATCCCATCATATTTATCTGTGTAAGAAAAAAGACCATTTAAATACTTAAAACCAAAACCAACATAAATTGGAGATTCTAGCTGTTTGAAATCTAATTTTCTTCCGAAAGAAAATTTAGTTTCATTGTAAATAAATCCTCTTGAGTCAAAACTCGAAATATTTTGTGGTTCATTAAAACTAATTCCTTCGAAAAGTATTTTCGTTAATTCTTTAGGAATATTTACTCTAGAAAAAATATTCACGTTCAATAAAGATAGACCATAATTTTTGTATGTGATATCAAAAAGTCCACTATTTAGCCATAACACACTGCTTACTCCTGATGATGGGAGACTATTAATTAAATCATTTTTAATTGATGGGACCTGAATCATATCCGCGCCAACGTATTTATTTAACTCCTTTGTGTTGAAAAAATTATTTTGCAGATTAAATGTAAATCTAAGTGGGAATGTAAAACTAAACTTTGGAGAAATCCCCTCAGGAATCTTATCATAGCTAGAAACAATAAATGATTTGTCGTCTATACCCTGAATGGTTGGATTGCTTTTTAGCATCACTGCTTTTTCTTCAGATTCAAATGATCCTACATAGTATTTGTAGAGAGAATCTTTAAAAACAACTTTAGTCGGAAATTCTTTAAGTCTTTTTTTGAATCTTTTTTTAAAAGATTTAAGGGTGTCTTGATTTGGAGTTGCCAAGACCTGTATACTATATATGACTTTAGGTTTTTCTATTATTGTAAATGTAGTATCTGAATATATTGTTTTTAGTGGAATAGATGCAGGTAGATTACTTGAAAAATTGAATGCGGAAAAAGAGTCTTTAAACCCTTTTGTTGCTAGAATAAATAAAGAATCTTTCTTTTCGATTTTATAATCTCTTTCAAAACCATCTTGGTTAAGTCTGGTCTTTATTTCTTGTAATTCTTTTTTGTCAATTGATTGTGCAAGTTTCACACCATATGAAACTGCAAAAGTGTCAACAAGAGATCTTTCCAAAAATTCTCCAGTTTTGATACCTAGTAAAGCAGGATTCGAATGAATGGAGTGAGTTCCAAGCTTCCCACCTAAAAATGCTCCTGCTGTCGCTATTTCAGGAGTTACTTGAATATATTGTGAATGAATAAAAGTAGATAATAAGAAAAATAAAATATTATATCTTTTGTTCATTTATTCATTCGGGTGAATTAAGATCTACAATTACTTCGCTTTTTAGATAAGCAGAAAATCTTATAGTGTCCGTAGATAAAAATCGAGTTGGGCCATCATTATTTCCAAGAACGTTTAAAAGAGTTTTAATATAGTTCCCTTCCCTTGCCAGTAATTCAAAATGTGCTTCATCAAGAATTATACTATCTAAATTTGTCTGCGATGGCTGTATTGTTAGTTTTGCAAGCGTATCTGATTGACCGATATGAAAAGAGTTTGTATCCGTTGCCATAAGAATGGAAACATCTGCCCCTAATTCTAAATTGTTTTCATAATCAATGAATAATGTAGCACTAATTAAATCATCTATTTCTATAGTTTGAAATTCCTCAGGATCTAATTCTATTTCACTATTTTCATCGATCTCAAATGCCAAAGGAGCAGCAATTGTAAGAAGCCCACTTAATGAATCCGAAGTAGAGACAGAACCAAAATCATTTAAGGACCCAACTTTAGCATTCCCTGTTGCAATGATTCGATTTGGTTTAACATTAATTAATTGTTCAATACTATCAATAGAAAAGTTTGGAGTCTCAGTAATATTTATGTCCTCAATAATTTTTCTATAAGTCTCCCCTGTTTCATCATTAACAGATAGAAGTTCAAGATTTAGAAACACTGGCAACATCAAACTAGATTGGAAAGCAAAATCCATATTAATAATAGAAAAATCAAGCTCACTAATCTCATTAGGTATATCAATATCTTGTTCAATACTATCTATTTCAACTATTACTGGATCAACATAACCACTCAATTGTGAAAAAGAGAGGCTATCCATATTCACATCTATTACAATAGATTGTCCAAAAGAAAGAGAGATTAATTCATCTGATGGTATGTCAATAGAAGAAACATAATTTACAGTTTGAGGGTTTAAGTCAGGATCTAGATTTAGCGTATATCCATCTAAATTTAAAAAAATAAATGAAGGCTGATCGGAAATTAAAAATGAAGTGTCCAAAGCAGATCCGTTTTTTGTTAACTCCTCTATGGAAAAATTAACCAATGCCTCAATTCCAATATTATTGATAATTGATAATTCTAACTGTCCTGAATTCAACATCGCCTCATCAACTTTTGTAGCGGATTCTAAATTAATGGAATTAGAATCCAACATAGCATCTTGGCTCAAATATCCGGTAAACTCAGAAAAAGTTATATTCGATTCTTGTTCTAGCCCCTGGAGACCAATTTTGACATTAATACTATCGTTGGATGTTACTAAAATAAAATTATCTCCGGAATCAACAGTCAAAACATCATAGTTATATTGCACAGACTGATCATTAGGGTCCATCATAAGAGCATAACCCGCTAAATTTGTCTGATTGATAATTTCAAATGTATTAGACAGAATATCTAAAGAAGTAGAAAATATATTTCCCGTTGGATCTTCAAGATTTGGAATAGAAATGTTAATGATACTTGATAAATCCATATAATTATCAATCTCTATCAATAATTGTCCGCTTTCAATTAAGGCATTGACAACTTTATTTGAATCAGGCTCAAGTGAAATGGTTCCATTTTCTTCAATAGATTGTTGGGGAATTTTAGCATTTGCTTCAGACACCTCTAATCCCGAACCACCAATAGAAATAGCGAACCCCGAATTTTTTGCCTGCTCGTTAATAAAAATTTCTATACCCGAAGTTCCTTGGCAATTGCCTGATACTTGTACCAGGATTTCTCCAGGAAGAGAAATATTTGTTAAATCGATTGTTCCAGTTGCACTGCCACTATTAGCATCAATGATATCATTAAACTGTAAAGAAGCTCCTGATATATTAATCGTATCATCTAGAGTTACTTGTAAGAGTTCAATTAGTAAAGGACTTCCAATAGGAATAACCATACTATTATTAATGGTTAACTCGAGAGATCCTTGAGAAAAATCAGCAGATGCAAAGTCATCAAAGGTAAAAGATTTAAATATTGGAATAATTTCAAAGGAAGGGATAGCAACCATCGTACCATTTGGGACCTCATCTATTTCAGGATAAATATCACGAAAAACAAAAGGATCCGTATCTGTGGGATCAATATCATTTAGAGTCATCATACCTATTTTAGAGGAAATATTCTTCTCAATAGATGTTACTGACACATCATCGATATTTTGGCTGAAGCTAGTTGATATAGGATCAAGCTCTAATTTATTACCTACCTCTACTTTTTCTATGTTTATTTTTTTATGATATACAAAAATAGAATCTGATAGATCTCCATCTTGAAAGTAATTTGAAAAATTTTCTATAGATATAAGAGAATCTTCTGCAAGAGTCTCAAGGGTAATAAAATCTGTAAATAAAGGGATCTCAATATTTGTTGACCACTTAAGAAAATTTCCATTCTCAGGAATATCTGGACTGCAGGATACAAAAAAAATAATTAATATAAAGGTTGGAATTTTATTTTGCAAAAGATGCCTATTCTTTAAACAAACCTAAACTTGATGAAAAACGCTAGTATTTATACTTATAACTAAAACGCACTCATCTCTTTTCATTCATGATTACCAATAGAAACAATTAAATCAAAATTACTTACTAATAATATCTAATAATTCTACTTCAAAAATTAATAAACTATTTGCTGGTATTGTTGGCCTTGGTCTTGATCCGTAAGCAATTTTTGGATGAATGAAAAATTCATATTTAGCCCCTAATTTCATGAGCTGAAGTCCTTCAGTCCAACCTTTTATCACTTGCGTTAATCCAAACTCAGATGGTTGCCCTCTTTTTATAGAGCTGTCAAATTCTGTTCCATCCATTAACTTACCAACATAATGCACTTTTACTCTGTCTTCTCTTTTAGGACTAGCTCCATCTCCTTCATTGATAATTCTATACTGTAAACCAGTTGGAGTTTCTTTAACATTATCTTTTATTTTATTCTTTTTTAAGAATTCATCTGCTAGTTTTAAATTGTTTTTCCCTTCTGAATCTGCTTTCTCTCTTAATTTTGTTTGAAGAGTTGCCATTACCTCTCTTCTTTGTTTTTGATCTAATTTAATCAAACCTGTTTCCATACCATCTGTTAATCCTGCCATAAAAACATCATAGTCTATTTCGACATTTTGCCTTTTAAGGTTTTCACCTAAATCAGCACCTAAAGCATAACTCGTTGAATCTTTGAATGAAGATAAAGTTGAAATAGATTTAGAAGAGCCTTCATTTGAACAATTTACTATTGCAAAAACTAAAAGTGTAAAAAATAGATACTTCATTTAAAACCTCGATAGGTTAAATATTAATCAAAAGCTAATAAAAACATACCCACACCAATCGAAACAAATGCCAACCCTAACCAAGGATGGTTACCAATGAATGAAAAGATCGAAGAAATGAAGGTTAGCAAAACAATAGTAGCCCCTCCAAAAATTAAATACAATGCGATTTGTTTTTTATTCATGGCAAAATAAATTTATTTATAAATTGTTATTGGTATCTTATACTCCAAAAATTAAAGATATTTTAACAAACTAACGTAGAATTAATGAACCCTGAAGCAGATTTTTCAATTCGCCCTTTTTTAGGCGGATATGACAAAAATTTTACATATTTAATAACCTGCAATCAAACAAGATCTAATGTCATAGTAGATGCATCCTTACCAAGTAATCAAATATTACCTTTTGTTTCAAATCCCCCGACAGCATTGTTAATTACCCACACGCATTCAGATCATATTAGTTATGTTAATGATTATATTACCATTTTCCCTGATTTAATGATTTTTGGGCATTCAGAATCCGCTTCTATTTTTGATACAAATAATTTTAAAGTTATTAAAAACCACCAAAATTTCAAAATAGGACGTTTACTATTTAAAGCTATTCATACACCAGGACATTATTTTGATTCCATATGTTATTTATTGAAACCGGCAATATTTACCGGTGATACTTTATTTATAGGAAGAACAGGTCGAATCAAGAGTAAAAAAAGTGATATTCGAGAATTATATAACTCTATTTATAAAAAATTATTAGTCCTATCGAATGAATTAAGAATTTATCCAGGCCATGATTACGGAAAACATCCGAGTCTAAAAATCAAAGATAATATAAGTATTAGTCCTTTGCTAAGAGCAAAAAACCTCCAGGACTTCATCGAAAGAATGAAAGAATATGAATCTAATCGATTATCAGACAGCTAGATTAAGAAAATAGTTATGAAAAGACTAAAGGTATACTTTATTTTACGGCCTGAATTGCGCTTCAGAAACAAGCAATATGGATTGTTTGAATTGCGACGATGGGTTACTTGATGGTTATTTATATAGAGAGGTAACTCTTCAAGATATAATTAAACTAAATGAAATTGCAATTACTACAGAAATTAGAAATTGTATACGGTTCAAAATGAATGATGAAGATTTTGAATCTGCTGAAGTTGTAGAAGATTGCTGTTGTAATCTATTTAAATAAATTAAACATCTTAAATGCAATCCTTTGAAAAGAAAAAACGAGTTATTATAGCTCTTCATGGATGGACAGGAAATATTTTTTCACTCCAATATTTAGCTAAACACTGGAATTTTCCAGCAACAGATTGGATTTATATTCAAGGAGCTTACAAAGCAAAACCCGGTGGATATTCTTGGTTTGAGGGTAATGATAAAGAAGGATGGAAACATCGAAATTCATTTCAAAAGTTAACAGAAGAAATTCAAAGCTTACTAAATTATGGTTATCAATATAATCAAATTTATATACTAGGTTTTTCCCAAGGCGCATGCCTTGCAATGGAATTCATGATTAGGCAAAAATTTTCTATAGGTGCGATAGTAGCTATCTCAGGTTTTATTAAGCATAAAAATGAATTTAAAAAGGAAAGAAATATCCTAAGTCAAAATACGGCAGTCTTACTTTTGCACGGAGAAAAAGATAATGTTATAAATCCTAAAGAAAGTAAAATAGCTTACAGAATTTTTAAAGATTTAGGTTACAAAGCAGATATACATATTTTAAAGGGAGGCCACAAAATACCATTAAGAGCAAATAAATTAATAAAAGAAAAGATTTTTCAAAGTTTATAAAAATAAAACCAAACCCTTCAGTTGCATCGAATTCTTTATAACAATACCTTTTTTCATTTTTTATCGGTATTTGATTGAAAATCCATGGATACTGAATTAATACAATATCTTAGTCCCGTAGGATTTGGGCCATCATTAAATACATGCCCTAAATGTCCATCACATTTACTACAAGTAATTTCAATACGCTTCATACCGAATGAGCTATCATCGCTCTCTTCAATGGCTCCAGGAATAGCATCATAAAATGCTGGCCATCCACAACCAGATCTATATTTTGTTTCAGATTGAAAAAGTTGGCTCCCACAGCCTGCACATTCATATAGACCTTCTTCAAAGTGTCCATCATATTTTCCCGTAAATGCTCTTTCAGTTCCCTTCTCCCTAAGAATTTTATATTCTTGATCAGTTAGAACTCTTTTCCATTCTGCTTCTGTTTTTTTCATTTTATTTAAGATGTTCTGTTTTTTTAATGTACTTGTTTGAGTTTTATTTTGAGAATATTGACATGAAAAAACATACACAAACATCACAAGAAAAAAAAAATAAATAATACATAAAAGATTTTACTTTCAATTAATTTACTTTTTTTGCATATAGAACAAGTGTACCAGCAAAAGTATCTGTAAAATTTGTCTTGTAACTTTTCACATCACATAAATCACATTTTTTCAAAAGATCAACCCATTCTTTTATGGATAATAGTGTCATTTCTGTGTTTAAATCTTTTGGCCAAGTATGACTAGCAAAGTTTTCTTTATAGAAATCAAGTCCCATAATGATAGAGCCACCTGGTTTTAACCATTCATCTTTTACATGTAATATTAATTTTTTAGGATCACTAAAATAATAGACTACTTCCATACTGTGAACAATATCAACAGGTACTTTAGGTTTCCATTCCATTAAATCCGAGAATATATATCACCTTTTGGATCAATATTATTTGCTTTTTGAATCATTTCCATAGCACCATCAACACCGATTGCCTCTTTACATAAATGATTTTTCAGCATTTCTCTTACCGCCCATCCATTTCCACAACCTGCATCAATAAATGAGAAAGGTTGAGATTGATCTTTCATCAATGTTTTCAGCATGTTAGTAACTGCGTTCCAGTGATTTTTTTCCATGCCTTTATCTCTCTCAAGCAAAGCCCATTCACTAAATATATCTGTTGCTTTTCTAGTCATTTATAGTAGTTCAAAGTACCCGATGCTGCAATACCAATACTAATAAAATAAGTTACTCCACTAACCTCATCTGGAATTTCAAAGAAAGTATCTAATCCAATCACAAGTCCCGCAGCTATGCTCATCCAAAAAATCATTACTATCATTTTTTTCAACGGAGAAGTCATCCTACATGCGTGTACCAAATAAGAAAATAATAAAAGAATAGATATCCTAAAAAAGAAACAATCAAAACTCTCATAAGGATTTTTTTCATTTTTTACTGTATATTGTCTGATAATAAGATGAGATCAAGTACAGATATGCTATTTGTAAAATCTATATCAGAACCCCATTGCTGAAACAGAGTTAAATTGATTTCACCAAGCAAACCAAACAATAATAGATCTAAATCATCCAAGGTTAGTAATTGGTCTCCATTTAAATCACCTTTTGTAGATATTACCTGATAATCAAATATAGCTTCTAATCCAGCGCTAAGGGCGATTCCAGCTACTTCTGAATGGCCTCCAAAAGAGGCTGGATATAAAGTTAAACTAATATTTTGTGCGCCTTGTCCAACAAATGTATCGTAAGCAATTTGAGAATTCTCAAATGGAACAATGTCATCTCCAATTCCATGAAAAAAATGGATAGGATTTTGAGGCACCCAATCTAATAATGTATTTAACTCAAGTTTTTGACGAAAAAAATGGTCCTCATTATTTTCAAACTCTTCTAAAACTTCTGACAATAATATATCTAATGGATTTTCTGGCATTAAATTATTAATAAAATCACCAGAATGTGTACCATCAAATAATCCTGGAAGAGTGTCAGCCCAAAACGGTTCAAAATATGTGTTGAAATCAACTTCTAAACCTTGGTAGTACCATAATTGGCTAGTCAGTACGTATGGAACATAGTAAGGCTGAGAATATTCTGGGCTAGAGAAAAAATAATCTACCATCGTACCTGCTAGATCATACGGACCTGCCATTGGAAAGGATGCAGTAATATTAAACTCATTATTATAGTGATGTTCAATACCCTTGTGAGATGCTAAAGTTGCATAACCACCATCCGAATAACCGATTAAAAATAATTGATCATTAACCTGAAAAGAATTTTCTAAAATTAAGGACAATTGCTTAGTCGCTCTTAAAATATCAACCACTGATCGCGTATGGGGATCCGCAATCATATAGGGATGAAACTTCTCAGGATTTCCTATCCCGACATAGTCTGGCATAACAGTTACAAAACCAGCTGGGGTGGTTCCTAAACCAACAAAAAGGATCTCATAATTATTAACGCTCATACCAGTGACAGATGGTGCCTGGCTATCTAATATCAAGGTCCCATGCTGATATGCCAAAATTGGAAAGGCTTCGAAACTAGATTGTGGAAAGGATATCAAACCCGAAAGTGTATCCACTTCTCCATTATGATCAATGGATTCGTATTTTATATCATAAACTGAAATTGGGTACATTACATTCGTGGTATTATTTCCTAAACTGTTTAAAAAAATATTAAGAGTGGAAATTGAAAATGTATTTTGAAAATTATATTCAACCAAATCCCCTGGATTTGAGAAACTTATAATGGGAGTTAAAATAATATAAAAATATTTAAATATGCTTTTTAAGTATCTCATTTTTAATCTAACTCCATTATTAATTTTAATATTTTATCATCTTTAGGCAGTAATCCTGCATCCACAATTCGAGGAGTCATCATTTTTAACCTAGGTTCTTTTTTAAACACTTTTGAAAAAATTGGTAGAGCTTTATCTAAATTACCTAAGCCAACTAATGTTACAGCAGACCAGTAAGGAAGCTCTGGATTTTCTGGGTATAAATCAGATGCCTTCTCATATTCTATCAAAGCATTATCAACTTCATTAATCTCAAGATAATGATCACCTTGATTTGCGTGTTGGTAAGCTTTATGAATTCTAATTAGCCTTTTTAATTCTTTTAAAGGATGAGGATTATCATCTACTCTTATATTCATAACAGTATCCTTCCAAGGCAATCCAGTAGGTTCGCCAGTAACGATCAACATAGCTGCAGATTGCTTACCACGTATGTCGCCACCCTCTCTTTCAGCAGCCTCTAATGAGGCCATCATCCTATCCGCAAGGTCTCCGCTAGCCTTTTCAAAAGCATTTGCCATAGAAGACCATACTGTTTCTTTTTCCATAAGGTTCGCTTGAACTGAATAGTTTTTCCCTATTTTATGACCCGCAGCAAAAATACAGTTTTCTCCCGTATGAGCTGCAACACCTCCTTTACTATCAATCATGGCCACTTGCCTTACAGCTTGTCCCTTATCTGTAGATATAAGTTGACCTAATGCCTCTTTTGCTGATTTTCCATCTTCCATAAGCGCTAAGCCATCAGGTCCATATTCTACCTTCACAAATGATTGTGTTGCAACAGCACCCACACCTGCTTTTGCCCAAGGAACTAAAAACCCCACTGAAAACCAATGACTTTGAACAGCTACTCCAAATTCACCTGTTTTTTCATCATATGCAACAATCGAGTAAGTGCTAACCGGATTGGATTTTGGTATAACATGTGCAAAACTATCATTTGCGAAGGTAATTAAGTAAAATAGCAGAAAATAATTTTTTAAAAAAAATCGCATATTTACTTAAACTTTTTTACAGCATTGTTTCAAAAAATTATCTCCAAAATTTGTAGCTACTTTTGAACAACATCCAGGTGATTCAAAAACGAGTCTTAAACTTTTTGATATATTCATATTTAGATTAAAAAGTTATAGTAACAGCTTTAATCATAACAAATGTAAAGGAAACAAATATTTTTAAAAAATTCAATTTACAACACATATCTTTCTAATTTTCAGTTCCATCCACTATAAATATATGCACTTAACATTCTTATTTATGAAAAGAATTTTTTTGAAGAATATGCATTTTTTGTTTCGTTAATTTGAATTGGTAAGGTGTAAAGGTTAAATGCTAATGATATTCTAGGATCACTACTCTTATTTATTTCAACACAATGTTCTAGTTTAGATGAAAATAATATCATCATTCCATCCTTTGGTTTTACAAACCATTTTTCAAAATTATTTCCATTGTTTTTTCTAAAAATTAAATTCCCAGACTTTTTAGGAATGCTTATATAATACACACCAGAAATTTCTGCATTTTTTTTATGATCATGCCAACCAGTATTATCTCCAGGATTTGATATATTAAACCAAAATTCATTATAAGAGAACCCTAATTCTTTATGAGGAATAACTAACGGTTTCTTAATTATTGACTTTCCAATTTTACATGCCATTGAAAAAATAGATTTTATGTCAGGTATCAAATCTAAATCTATATATTGATTTTCCCACCTACCATTTATTTTATGAGAATATTTTTTTTCCAAAGTAGAATTCAATAGGACATCTCTAAGATCAAGTCTTTTTTCTTTATCAATCGATGGATAAAACGAAAGAATATTTTTTCGTTTTAGTTCAGTTATTTCTTGAAAGCTGCTCATGAATTTTAAGTTTACTTAATCCAAATGTTTGATGAATTACTGTTAAAAAAAAAATAATGACAATTAATTTTTGAGCTACAACTTGAAATATCAATTCTGATTGTCCAGTACTAACTGAGGGACCGAATTGTAAAACTCCTACATATAATAAAATAGAAATAAAAAAAAAGACATATCCAATGGCATAATGTTTTTCTAAAATATTTGTATTAAAAATAACAATAGAATAAAAAAAAGAAGTTCCAAGAAAACTGTAAAATATATTATTTGCAAAATAAACATGAGAATCAAAAACTAGATCGGTAGGAGTTAAACCTGTTCCTATTAAACATATAGATCCACCAAAAGCAAAAAATGTCCCTATCCACGATAAATAGTAATTCCTATTATTATTTCCAAAAACTTTTGGTAAAACTAAATAATAAAGTGCGAAAGTCACTCCAACCAATATCAAAGATATAGAAAAAAAGATCATGGATAAATAGTTTGGATCTCCATTTCTTGCTGCATATGCACCCATATCTGAAAAAAAATTTAATGTGAATGAATATCCAATAGTTGATAAATCATGAATAGTTCCTCCTGGATATGACATCATTCCCAATCCTTGAAAAATAACAAAAAAAATAGAAACTAACCTTGGTATTACTATTAAAATTCTTCTTGTATCAAAAGTTGATAAAATTAATCTGTAAAACATCATCTTAATTTGTGATGAATTCTTGGATTCGTATTTAAATTTTTTATTTTCTTTTTTAATGTGATTTCGGTCACCTTTTAAAAATTTTGAATAGGGAGTATTAATGCTTCAGACGTATATTTTATTGAGAGCATGTAAAATCTCTCTTGGTATGTAGGAAGAGGGGCATATCTAACTTTTTCAATCATGAATTAGAAAGCTATGCCCCAAAAAAATTTTGAACATTGATAAATTAAAGTACTTCTTTTACATAATTGTATATTGATCTTGGAGGCCTTTCATAGTGTTTTTGCTGTACTCTGTCCGGCATAACAACTTCTGGCATATCAATGGGAGAATATTTAACTTGATCTAAAAAATGATTTATACAATTTATTCTAGCCTTTTTCTTATTATCTGATTCAACCACATTCCAAGGAGAAAATTGAGTGTCTGTATGCTCAAACATATTATCTTTTGCTTTTGAATAATCATCCCATCGTTTAACGGATTCTAAATCCATTGGGCTTAGCTTCCAGCCCTTAGTAGGGTCTTCAGCTCTTGCGTTAAACCTCTTCATTTGTTCTTCTGGGCTTACCGAGAACCAGTATTTTATCAGTTGAATACCTGAACTAATTATCATCCTTTCAAACTCCGGACAAGTTTGTAAAAAATTAATATATTGTTTTTCTGAGCAAAATCCCATTACACGTTCAACTCCAGATCTATTATACCAGCTTCGATCAAAAATCACGATTTCACCAGCGGCAGGTAAATGAGTTACATATCTTTGAAAATACCATTGTGACTTTTCTCGTTCTGTTGGAGCTGCTAAAGCTACTATTTTACAATATCTAGGATTTAAATGTTCAGCAATCCGTTTTATTACACCGCCTTTACCCGCAGCATCTCTTCCTTCAAAAATAATAGCCACTTTTTTCCCTTTATCAATTACCCAATCTTGCAACCTAACGAGTTCAATTTGTAACTCTTCCATTTTTTTTTCATACTGTTTTTTTATTAGTTTTTTCTCACTCATTATATCCCTCAGTTTTTATATGATATGTTTATATCCATTGATTATTCTTAGCAGTAAGACTACAGGTTTTTCCGCCTGTATTTTGTGTTCCTTTTAACTCAACAAGCATTATTTTACATTCTTTTTCAGCGAAGGGTTTATGTTCTACTCCTTTTGGTACAACATAAAGATCCCCTTCAGACAAATTTATTATCCTATCATTAAACGCTATTTTCATACTTCCCTCTACAACGATGAATGCTTCATCCGTATCTTCATGATTATGCCAAATAAACTCACCTTTAATTTTAGCAATTTTAAATTGGTAGTCATTCATTTCTGTTAAAACCTTAGGCGCCCAATATTCTGAAATTTTTGAAAAAGTTTGTTTAATATTAACTTTTTTTAATTTTTTAATAATATTTCCTTAATAATTTTTAAATAATTAAACCAAATAATTTATTTTGGTGAAGAACGGTACGGTCGAAATGGAATTGTGAGTAAATTTATAAAGCTTGATACTTCCTCTTTTTTCATATGAGTATCAACTCCGTATCGAATATTATTTGAATTTTTAAAATCTTTCTTAGTTTGAAAAATATAGTCCCAAAAAGAAAAAATATTTCCATAATTACTATCTGTCTGAGGTTGCTTGTAATGATGATGTATTCTATGAAATGCAGGAGTAACAAAGAAATAAGATAGAAAATATTCAATTTTTATTGGGATACGAATGTTTGCATGTGAAAAATGAGCAAAAAACGCAGAAACAGTTTGATAAATCATAACCAAACCAAAATTTGCACCAGAAATCAAAATAGCTAAAATAGTAAAAAATAGCCTGAAAATATTCTCTCCGGGATGATGTCTAAGCCCACTTGTTACATCAACATTAGGATCACTATGGTGAATAATATGGAATTTCCACATCCATCTTACCTTATGCTGAATCCAATGAACAAACCAGGCACCAATAAAATCTAGTAAAACTATTCCTGTTGGAACATATAGCCATAATGGAATTTCTATAATATTTAATAAACCAAAATTATGAACATTTACAAAATCAACAGCTTTTAATATTCCAATTGCACCAAATAAATTAATTATTAAGGTTATTAGAGTGAAGGTAATATTTATTTTAGCATGATTTAACTTATTATAAGGAGATTTGAAAAAAGGTATTCCAAACTCAAGTGTCAAAAAAAAGAAAAGCCCACCAACTAAAAAAAGAACTCTTGTTTGACTAGTTATATTTTCGAAAAAATAAAATATTTCATTCATATTAAAGTATCAAAACGCACGGATAACTTTAATAATCTACGAAAAAATTAAGAAATACTAATGAATATTTCTTTAAAAAGACTTTAAAACTATAATTTAGATATATAATATTTTATTACATTTTTTCGGCTGTTTAATTAACCTTGTTTTTTATGTTTTACAAAAATAAATAAATTGAGTTTTTATACAAAAAAAGTATGAAAGATTTATTTTAAAATGCTTTTTACTAGTTTTAGAAACCTAGGAAGCTTATTTCTACGAATGATATTTATAAAATTTAAAGTGGGCGATGAGAGATTCGAACTCCCGACACCTGCGGTGTAAACGCAGTGCTCTAACCAACTGAGCTAATCGCCCTAAGTATCAATAACAAATATTAAAGAATTCTATTATTTAATTTTTGTATTATTTTGTTTTTTAAAAACTTGAGGTACCGCTACTTTGAGAACATCTTTGATTTCTTTTGCAAAATGAAATTTTAAATCTTTGGCCACATGACTTGGGACATCTTCTAAGTCTTTTCTATTATGCTCAGGTAGGATAATTTCTTTAATACTTGATCTATGTGCAGCTGTCACTTTTTCTTTTACACCACCGATTGGCAAGACATTACCTCTTAAGGTAATTTCTCCAGTCATTGCAACTTTCTCTTTTACGGGAAAATCTGTAAGTAATGATACTAAAGACGTAACCATGCTAACTCCAGCTGATGGTCCGTCCTTTGGAATTGCTCCAGCAGGAACATGTATATGAATATCATTTTCTTGATTGAAACTTATCTCAATACCAAATTCCTCAGCATGTGATCTAACAAAAGTTAAAGCAGCAGTTGCTGATTCTTTCATAACGTCACCTAATTGACCGGTTAAAGTTAAATTACCCTTTCCCTTCATCTTTGTTGATTCTATAAAGAGGATATCTCCACCAGCAGCAGTCCAAGCAAGTCCGGTTACTACTCCTGGTTTAGTAGAACGCTCAGCTATTTCAGAATGAAATCTTGGAGCTCCTAAGTATTCACCTACCTTTTTTTTTGTGATTTTAATATTATTATCATTTTCTTCAACTAAGTCCCTAGCTACTTTTCTTAAGACATTTGCTACTTCCCTTTCAAGATTTCTAACTCCTGCTTCTCTAGTATATGATCTAATTAATTCTTTGAGAGAATTCATATCAAAGGAAACTTCATTTTTCGTAAGACCATTTTCTTCAATTTGCTTTGGAAGTATATGCCGCTTTGCAATTTGTACTTTTTCATCTTCAATATATCCAGTAAAATCAAGAATTTCCATTCTATCCCTTAAAGCAGGCGGAATAGCATCTTGGTAATTAGCTGTAGCAATAAACATTACATTGCTTAGATCAAAATCAACCTCTAAATAATGATCACTAAATGAATGATTTTGTTCAGGATCAAGGACCTCTAAAAGAGCGGAAGAGGGATCGCCTCTAAAATCAGACCCTAACTTATCAATTTCATCAAGCATGAATACCGGGTTATTAGTACCTGCTTTTTTTATACTTTGGATGACTCTTCCTGGTAAAGCACCAATATAAGTCCTACGGTGACCTCTTATCTCAGCTTCATCCCTGACTCCACCAAGAGACAAACGAACAAATTCTCTTCCCATTGATCTTGCAATAGATTTACCAAGAGAAGTCTTTCCAACTCCTGGTGGCCCTCCAAAACATAAAATAGGTCCTCTTAAAACACCTTTAGGGTCTTTCTTTTGCTTCAAGTTTCTAACTGCTAGATATTCAATAATTCTATCTTTAACCTTATTTAGCCCAAAATGATCTTCATCTAAAATTCTCATAGCTTCTTTCAGATCAATTCTATCTTTTGTTAAATTGCTCCAGGGAAGATCTGCTAACCACTCAATATATGTTCTGGAAACATTGTACTCAGGAGATTGGGTCGGAATCCTAGCTAATCTATCCAACTCTTTCATCGCTACTTTTTCTGCTGCTTTTGGCAATTTTGCAGATTTTATTTTTTCTTCAAGCTCTTTTGATTCAACTGTGCCTTCATCCTCTCCAAGTTCTTTTTTAATTGCCTTCATTTGTTCACGAAGATAGTATTCTCTTTGGGTTTTAGTAATTTCGTCATGAACTTCTGATTGTATTTCTTCACCCAGCTTAATTCTCTGTATTTCTCTAGAGATTAGATTAAGAGCCTTTTCAATCCTAGTTTTAATATTTAATTCTTCTAGTATCTCTTGTTTTTCTTGATTGGAAATAGTGATAACAGATATAGCTCGATCCGTAAGTCTATTCGGCTTTTGTATGTTTTTAAGCATACCTGAATGTTCTTCTGTTAGGTTTGGTGCAACTTTCATTAATTCTTCAAACGACTGTCTTAAGTTTGTTGTTAATGCGTCTACTTCAAGAGGATCCGTTAATTTTTCATCTTCTAATAAATTTATGGAAACTGTAAAATAAGGATCTTTTTGAAGATATTTAATTATCTTAACTCTTGATATACCCTGTACAATGGCAGATTTGCTATTGTCTGGCATATCAAAAACTTTAAGTACTTGAGCAAGCGTACCATATGAATAGAGATCTTCTGGTTTTGGATCTTCAATAGACCCATCCTCCTGTGCTACGACTACAATATATTTTGAATCAGAACTAAGATCGTTAATAAGCTTTAAACTTCTATTTCTTCCAATATAGATTGGAATTACCTGCTGAGGAAATAAAACGGTATTCCTTAGCGGCATTACCGGATA
>JBJKZY010000038.1:0-76847 GCA_045568995.1 Fidelibacterota bacterium
ATTACATCTATACTACTTAGAATATTTAGTAGTATACAAATAGTCATCCCTATTATTGACCAATTCTTCTCAAATTGCACAGTTACTTTTGACATTTATTCTCCAATAAAAATTTTCTATCTATTTATTTTACTTGTGTTCACCAAAGTCATCATCGCCCATTTTCCAACTGATGAATCCAACAAGACTTAGAAGTAGAATTAAAAAAATAGAGAAACCCCATCCTTCACTTAACCCAAATATTCCACCAATCCATTCAAACATTAGTCTAATTTTTTATATCTTTTTTAAAATAACCAAAATATAGAACTCTTGAAAAAATAAACACTAAAACAGAAATAATCATTCCAACAACAATTTCCATTCCATAATTACTAAAAATATTTACCATTTAACACTCAATTATTTACTCAACCGTCACCGACTTGTCAAAGTCAACACAAGTTCCTTATCTGAAGTTTGTTTATCGTCATAGGACACATGAGTTTGTTTATCGTAAAAAGTTATCTGAATCACATCAGAATCTACACAACCTAATATCAAAGTTGAAGTCTGATGGATTAGGATACCGAAAGATTTCAAAAGAATTAAACAACCAAGGAATTAGAAGTTATAAGGGTAAAAAATTTTATCCATCCTTGGTTTCAGTTATTTGGAAAAACATTGAACGAAAACAAATGATTCTAAACCAACCAATCATAAATGAGTACAGAGATTTTAATATACAATTTGTAAATATATTCTCAGTCTAACAATCTGAATTAACCCGAATAATCCACCAATTCAATCAAGAATTAGTATTTAAACTATTTTTTGTCTGAGAACCTTTTAAAAAAGATAAACTCATTAAGATAAAACCAAATGAATAGAGTAGATACTTAATGACTTGATGGGGAAAGAAATTACTAATTAGAAAAGTTATTACTATAAAACTGATAGAACTATAAAATATTTTTCTGTTTAAGATTTTCATATGTTTCAAAAATATCCCTTAATAAGTTAATTGAGTTTAAACTCTTTGTGTTGACTTCAACTACTCTACAGTAACAGACTTGGCTAAATTTCTTGGCTGATCTATCTCACAATCTCTGAAAACCGCTAGTTCATATGCTAACATTTGAAGAACTATGGAACATGTAATTGGAAATACATGCTTATGAGTTTGCGGAATAACTAAAGTATGATCGGATAAGGATTTTAATGAATTATTAATTTTATCTGTGATGGTAATTATTATTCCTTTCCGAGCTTTTACTTCTTCTATGTTGGCTAAAATTTTAGGAAAACTTTCATCTTGAGGAGCTATAAATACGACCGGCATATTTTCATCTATTAAAGCTATTGGACCATGTTTCATTTCAGCTGCGGGGTAACCCTCTGCATGAATATATGAAATCTCTTTCAATTTCAATGCACCTTCTAGAGCAACAGGAAAGTTCACACCTCGACCTAAATATAAAAAGTTATCAGCTTTCCAGATAGTTTCTGCAACTTTCTTAACATCTTTAGAATTATTCAGAATAGATACAACATCTTGATCAATATGTCTTAATGCCCCTATAAGTTTTTTACCCCTTTCTTTAGAAACACCTTTTTTCCTTCCGAGTTTTAAGGCTAACATAATTAAAATTGTTAATTGCGATGTAAAAGCTTTTGTAGAAGCAACACCAATTTCTGGCCCTGTATGGGTAAATATACCTGCATCTGTTTCTCTTGAAATTGTACTACCAACCACATTACAAATTCCAAGTGTAATCGCACCAAGTTCTTTTGCTTTTCTTATCGCTGCTAATGTATCAGCAGTCTCCCCGGATTGACTTATAGCTATGATAATAGTATTACTATCAATAATAACATTTCTGTAACGAAATTCTGAAGCATATTCAACATGTACAGGTACTCTAGAATATTCTTCAATAAGATGTTTCCCTATTAATCCAGCGTGCCAAGAAGTCCCACAAGCAGTAATATAAATTCTTGAAGCCGATAAAATATTTGCAAAGTAATCAGCTATCCCTCCTAATTGAGTTGTGCCATCATCCAAATTAAATCTACCACGCATTGTATCTGAGATTGAGTGCCTTTGATCATAGATCTCTTTCAGCATAAAATGTGGGAACTCACCTTTTTCAATTTCTTCAATTGTTAGATCAATTTTTGTAAGAGTTTTATTAACTATTTTCTTTGAATCAATTTTTGAAATAGAAAATTTTTCATCTTTAATAGTTACTAATTCATTATCATCTAAATAAATAACATTTCGAGTATGTTCGACAATTGGAGAGGCATCACTTGCAATTAGGAATTCGCCTTCACCAACACCTAAAACCAATGGGCTCCCCATTCTAGCAGCGATAATTTTTCCAGGTTCATCTTCACAAATAACAACAATTCCATAGGCACCAACGACTTCTTGCAATGCAGCTCTTACAGCATCTTCAAAACTTAATTTTTCTTTACTATTGAAATACAATTCTGAAATAAGCTGTACTAGAACTTCAGAGTCTGTTGCACTAGTAAAAGACACCCCTCTTTTTTTAAGCATTTCTTTTAGTACATCATAGTTTTCAATAATTCCATTATGTACTAATGCTATTTTTTTCTTTTGATCTAAATGAGGGTGAGAATTAATATCACTAGGTTCACCATGTGTTGCCCATCTAGTATGAGCAATACCACAAAATCCTTTTATCGGAGAGTCATCAATAACCGATTCAAGATAAGAAACCTTCCCAGCTTTCTTCAAGCATTGTAGATTCTTTTTATTTAATAATGCAATTCCTGCAGAATCATATCCACGGTATTCTAATCTTCTTAGACCTTTTAATAATATTGGCACAGGATCTTTCGGACCAATATAGCTTACAATACCACACATAAAATTTTCTCTTATTAATTATTTTTTATAAAAATATAGTATATACACGTTCGTCTTGATTTTTGTAATAATGATCTTTTAAAGTAGTTTCATGTTTGAATCCTACCTTCTCATAAAACAGATGAGCATTTATGTTATCTTCATGAGTCAAAAGATAGAGTTTTCTTGCTTTTCCATTTCTATTCATATACCATCCTTTGGCATCATCAATTAATGCATTCACAAGCTTTTTTCCAATACCTTTTCCCCGTGAATTTCCTAATATACATATCCTATCTAATTCAAATAAGCCATGCTTAGGTAAGCCGTGCGCCAACCAAGTTACCAAACCTAAAATTTCATTATCTTCAATAGCTACTATATAGTGAAATTCTTTTTCTAACTCATTAAAAAACACTTTTTTGGCTTCTTCCTGATCCTCCATATTGTAAAAATCTAAAAGAACATCAGCAATTTGAAGCGAATCTTCTTCTTTAGCATTTCGTATCAATAATTTGTTTTTTCCCATAAATTAATTTATGGAACCAAACACTTTTATTTAATATTTAGTTTTCAATTATTATAAATAATTCCTATGGATCTTTTTAGAAAATAATTTGCTTAATGTCCCATATTAAATCTAGAATTTCATATGACCCGAGGTGAAATGAATTGGAAAATAGTACGATCAGTAATACCTATTATTGCTATGATCTTTTTTGTTTATTATACAAAAAATCTTAAAACAGACTACACAAAATTAGATCCAATCTTAAAAACAACTGCTCATGATATTCTTTGGAGATTCCAAATGAATGAAGGAGAAGATCTTCTATACAATGTGATACAAGTTAATGGAAATATAACAAAAGTTGATTCTTCTAATTTTATACTGCATTATAAAATTATATGCACACCTGATAAAATCTCAGATTTTTTATCTTCTGAAGGCAAAAAAATAACATTAAAAGGAAGGTGTGTCAGATATGATCCAATTACAGAAATTTTACTATTGGATCATGTTGTAGAGATTAAGAACTAAACCAGTAAGCTACTTTGAGCATAATTGTATTAATTTCATTAGACCTCATTAATTTATCTAGTCCAGAACTTAATTTCAATTGAGATTCTGCTACCTCATAATGATCTCTTTGCTGTTGCCAAACTAAAAACAAAGCTGATCCTGGTCTGTATTCCCATTTTATGATAAAATTTGATCTCAGGGATAAAAAATTGAAACCTTTGATATAATCACTAGATAATTGAAATGATGAAGCAGCACCATCTCTATCCGGATCAATCTCAATCATTTCATCATCAATTTCAACAATTTGATCCTCATTAAAGTAATTAAACTTATATTTTTTGGGCTCTAAAAACTCTTTTAAACCTTGATATTCATACTGTGAAATTTCAGGTCTCAAAAAAAACTGGAAAGATAATTGAGGCGAGGCTATCATATTCGCTTCAAAGCTAAATCCTTTTGAATCATTCGTTATATCAGAAAATATATATCGTTTAGAGAAAGTATATATAGCTAATTCATCATCAATTGAAGTAATGAATTGGTCTGTATCAAATTCTTTATTCGTAAAAACATCTAACTCAATTTTCCATTGTTCATTCGCCCTATAATTAATTCCTGTCCTAAATGACCTATCATATTCTCCATCTACAGCATTTCTATTATCCATCCCAAAATAACCATCTAAAGATTTTCTTCTATCTGATCTTAATCGAAATCCAAATTTATTATAGGCAGGCAAACCTGCCAAAGGACCACCTCTAGTTAAAGTTCTATTTATCCCACCTTCGGATCTTTCAAAATCTAATGAAAAAGAGTACCAATTATTTAAACGTACCCAAAAATCAGCCCACAAACCTTGACTTCCATTTTTCCATTGATAATCCCTATCATTCCAAGTACCAAAACTAAAGGATAATAACTGCCAATATTTCTTTGGCACAAAGTCTTCATATTCAATATAGCTTTTTAATTGTTTTGTATTTGCAGATCGTATATAACCTAACTCATTTATATCATACCCTGGAGATATTTGTCTATAGGTAAAGGATCCTTTAATATTTTTACCTGATATTTTTGTTAAACTTATTTCTGAGCTAGTGCCATTTAATTGAGTCTTAGTAGTATCCAACATAATCTCATCATCTGGCCTTTGAAAATAATGAGTAGAATTTCTTTGGATCTCCGAAATAATTTTCTCAGTTCCCAATAAAGTTGAGTTCGCTGTATATCCGCTCAATACCCATGCAGGGTCAGGAAGAGCATATTCAAAATCTGCTCCTATTACATTTGCTTTAGATAGAAAGGATGACTTAAAATAATTTGTATTTAATACTTGCTGCTTATTTGTAAAAAATCCACCAAAAATTACTTTCCCATCATTTAGATCCTGCTTTAGTCGAAGAACTAATGAATTTGCAAATGGCTCAATAGCCTGAACTGACTCGGTGTTTGTTGAATCTCTATATTTTGCATTCTCTTTTGCAGTTACAGCATCTAGTATTCCTACAGATAATCCACTATTTGTCTTTCCGCTAAATTTTAATGCAGAAATAATCTTTGTTTGGGAAGGATAATCTTCGTACTCACTGTTATCTGTAATAGATCCTCTAGGATTCCTTCCAATTCTCCGTGAATAGAATATGGAAGGAGAACCTGCTCGAAATGCTCGGGTCTTACCGAACTGAAAAATATCTGTCCCTTCCAAGAAAAAAGGGCGTCGTTCTTCAAAAAAGGTTTCAAATGCTGATAAATTTAAATCTGCGGGGTCAGCTTCGACCTGACCAAAATCAGGATTAATGGTGCCTGTCAAAGTAAAATTAGATCCTAACCCAATTTTAAAATCCACTCCTGTATTTCCAATTATATTATGTTTATTCCAATAAGGGTCCTCACTGTCTCCAGGCTCTAATTTATCTGTAGAAGATATGTATGGTAATATTTCTATTCTTCTTTTTTGTTTTTGTAATATAATACCTTTAAGTATTCCGAACTGCGATACAAATCCTTTGGACTCCATGAGTATAGGTGCCCAAAAACTTTCCTCTCCATATCTTGCAGTTCTTCTATAAAAATTCAATCCCCAGACTTGCTCTTCCTCTGATGGATTATATCGCAATTGTGAAAGAGGAATTTTCATTTCTGTAGACCAGCCATCATTATTAATAACAGACTTTGATTCCCAAACAGCATCCCAAGAGTCATCTGAATCTGTATCATTAAAATGTAACATATCCCTTATTGAACCACTTGGGCTTACATGGAATCCAAAACACGTTCGCTTATCAAAATAACTATCCAAACCTATTGCAAACCAATCTGAATACCCCCAACCATCTCTTTTTAAAATTTGTTTGGCTATTGAATCGGGTGAATTATCATAAAGATATGCTCCAACATAAATAAATTCGTTATCTATGGCAACTCTAACCTCTGTTTTTTGTCTTGCCGGCTCACCAGGTTTAGGGTCTTTTTGAGAAAATTTTGAGATTGGATTTCCAGTTTTCCAAACAACCTCATCCAAAACCCCATCGATATTTATTTTCTCATTAGTGAAAAGAATAGTATACGAATATTTACTACCATTAGATGCATATCCAAATGATAATAAAAGGAATAGAAAAGCATTTTTTAACATCTCTCTTATTTTAATAATATGATTTTCTTTGAGATGGCAGTATCATTTTTAATTATTCTTATAAAGTATGTTCCTGAAGCATATGTTTTATCAATATTCATTGGGACAATTATAGTACCAGAAGAAGAGGGAAGAACAGTTTTTGATAATATTGTTCTTCCCATTATTGATACTAAATCAATCCTAAATTGATCTGAATCATCATAAACATCTAAACTAATTTTAAAATTTGAATTAAATGGATTAGGATAAACACTATTTAATTTAAATGAATTTTCTAGAAATTCTGTTTTTGAAATGTGAAGAGTATTATTCAGAAATCCAGGAGTTGGGGAAAGATAATCCCATTCAACTTCATTATTTGATGAGAGAATTCTACCATAAGAAATATCTTCGGATTGTGAAGGGAAAGATAATGAATCAATAATGGTTTCTCCATCCGGGTGCACTAGAGCTAAAAATTCTCCCCCAGATGATAATTTAAAATTTGTATGAATAGCTCCATCCTCTTGGTCTTCATCACACCATATTACCATATATTCATTGGGTAAAATTTGAGCGGAAGAATCTGGGAATTTCCACTTTGTTAAATTATCAGGCTTATCTGTTAAGTAGTAGTTAGCTAAGTCAATCTCAAATTGATCATAGTTCCATAGTTCAACCCAATCATCATAATCACCTGTTTCATCTACATTTATAGATTCGTTGTTGGCAAGTAGTTCATTTATCCATACTGATTGATTCTCAGCTACATCAAGGACTTCTAATGTTTTGTAATCATATACTGGGAATTTATCATAAGTCGAATTGTTGGACGCGAAAATATACCAATCATAATTCCCTGGTTCTTCAAATGAAAGGTCAATAATCCAACGATCATGATCTTCTACATGCTTACTATTCGTAATAGGCTGATGTGTTAAAAATACAGAGTTCCATTCCTCTTCATTTTCATGCTTATAAAAAAATTCTGCATCCACAATATCTCCAAATATAGCGGTTTTCACACTGACTAATTCCCCAACAAAAATAATATTATTCACTATCTCACCTTCATAAATAATGGGATCATCACCACTAAAAACTATTTGATTGGAAAGCGATTCTTTTCTGCTTGCAATAAATTCTAAAATTCCCTGTTTCACATGTGCATTTTCAAAGTTACTTCCATAACTATTTAAGAAGTCATTAAAACTAAAGCCATAATCTAAAGTTCTGTATGTATCATATTGAGCTGCACTATATAAAAAGTCCACATAATAATTTAGCTTTTGATGCATACTGTCTAAATCAAATAACTGCTCATTATAAAATTGTAAAAAATGAGAAAATAAATTTCGATATCTAACCTGAGAAAATAGATATTCGGTTAGAGGTCGGCCATCACCATCAATAACTGCATATTCATATGGATCGATGTTTGACCAATCAATGTTAAACCAGTCAATACTAAAAGAATTATCGTAATCATAGGGAATCCAGTGTATTAAATCATTATCAGGATTATGATATAAGTAAAAATTATTTCGAAGAAAACGATAATCATCCCAACTACCAGTAAGAATATTCATTGCAAAATATTGTAGAGTTGTTTTGATATCCAGAACCATATTCAAAGAGTCTGGTGTGTTATGAACAATACGAATTAGCCTGGCTAATTTTGAATAATCATATTGACCTTCATTTGTTTTTAAATCATATGGTCTTGTTTCGCTATAATATGGGTGATAATCCTCGGGATCATTTCCTCGGTATGTTAAATCAGCAGGCCAAATACATTTCCACAAATTTCCAGCATCATTTTCAAAATTTTTTGATAAAAATCTATCATCAATATGTTCTACAGATATGTATAAACCAAAATATTCATCATTGATATATAACAGTGCATGAGAAGCCCTACTGCTTGCCATCCCAATATCTTGATAAAAGTCCCAGCATAATTTTGAGCGCATGATAGAAGGGTCATTATGCTCACCATTTAAGTTTAATTTTTGCACATCATAAAAGTCCCTGCCAGAAATAAAATGATTAAAATCAATTTTAAAAGATTTTTTAGCAGCATTACGTGAGGTATTTCCACGTAAACGAAACCCAATAGAATCTATCGTTTCATCTAAATATGCATTTTGAAAATGTATAGATGCAGGGTGTATTGAATCACTTTCTACATTATCATACATCCACTCTAAATCCTCTTGATCTACAATAATTTGAATAACAGCTAACTCTGATTCATCATACACTTTCCAGGATTCATCAGGGAAGATAAAATTTGTAAAAACAATAAATATCAATGTTTTTTTGAAAATCATAAACTGCAATTCTTGAACATATTTTTAGTGGTCTGTTTTGAAAATAAAATAACCATTACTTGCAAGTATATGAGGAGAGGAATTTTCATCCTTAGCAATATATTTCTCAGATAGCAATTCCGAATCGATTTCTTCTGCTTGATTTGAAAAATTTAATATAACATAATAAGTATTCTTACTATCCCATCTCTTAAAACCTACAACCTCTTTTGGTAAACCATCTAGGAACTCTAACGTAGTATTATTGCTCCAAAAAACAGGATGTTTCTTTCTTAAACGAATTA
This sequence comes from Fidelibacterota bacterium, assembly GCA_045568995.1. GTDB lineage: Bacteria > Fidelibacterota > Marinisomatia > Marinisomatales > UBA1611. Next base: position 9,119 of record JBJKZY010000038.1, read on the forward strand.
ATTGTTTATAAAAATTTCCATCAGGAAAATTATTCCATTCAATAGTATCTTTTTCAAAAAATTTTAGTTTTTTCTCAACTCTTGATTCTTGTCCTGAATATATCATTGGTATTCCTGGCAATGTAAATAACATTGCTGATAATGGATATACTCTATCTCCAAAATGCTCTACCATCACTCTATTCCAGCTATTTTCATCATGATTGTCTAAAAAGTTCATTTTTAAAGCATTTTCAGGATACTTCTTTTTAGGTTTTTCGAAATATTCTCGTATGCTATTGTTCTCCTTTTTTGATGAGGCAATATCCTTTAGGAGATGATAAAAACTCCAATTATAATCTGCCTTAAATGCTTTTACCAATAAGTCTGGATCTTCCCATTCTGCTAGCATAAATACAGGTTTTATTGAATTTATTCGCTCTACAGCAGATTCCCAAAAATCGGTAGGTACCATACCGGCAACATCGCAACGAAACCCATCAATATCATATTCTTTTACCCAAAATTCCATGGCATCAATCATATATTCTCTTAATTCTAAATTTGTATAATCCAAATCATAGACATCACTCCAATCTGTTCCTGAGGGCGGTTGAAAATCGCCATTTTTATCTTTGGTATACCATGTAGGATTTGCAAATACCATTTCATTATCACAGGCAGTATGGTTAGCAACCCAATCAATAATTACATACATTCCCATCTTATGAATCTCATCAACTAAAGATTTAAACTCTTCAGCTGTTCCAAATTCAGGATTTATAGCAAAATAGTCTTTCACAGAATAATAGCTACCTAATTCCCCTTTTCTATTTTTTTCTCCTATGGGATGAAGAGGCATGAACCATAAAATTCCAAAACCCATTTCTTTTAATCTTGGTAAATGCATTCGAAAAGAAGATATTGTTCCATCCTCTGTATATTGACGCAAATTCACTTCATAAATTGTCTGATTTTTTGCCCAATCAGTATTGTTTGTGTGCATTTCAACTCCTCGGCAATTAAAAATAAAACATGAAAGCAGTAAATAATTTAAAAATCTCATTTTTGAAAAAGTAAGATAGCGCTTGTGGGACTTAAAGTAATTTGATCTTCAAATTCCTTGAATTTATTATTCATATTATTATTCGTACTAACTAACACATCCCATACTCCTTTTGGCAAAGGGATATCAATCCTATTTTTATTATCTCCATTAATTAAAGCAATCATTTTTTGATCAATTTTATATCCTAAACAGTATCTATTTTCAAATTCAAAAAACTCTACTATTTCATAATTTGTTTTCCTAACCGAAGCATTTTCTTTTCTTATTTTAATTAACTCCTCATAAAAAATAACTAAGTCCTCATTCTGTTTTAGTTCATCCCAGTTAACCCAGTTTGTTTTATTATCTTTATTATACGAATTAGGATCCATCTTATTCGCATTCGAATCCATAATATCAGTTTTCTGAATGATTTTGGTGTGCCCCCACTCCTGCCCCTGATGAATCAACGGCACTCCTTGACTAGTGAAAAGTATAAATGCTCCCAACTTGTTCATTTTATTTAGTTCTGCAGAAAGTAAAATATGATTTGATTTATTAAGAATGATATCATTTTTATTATTTTCACCACTTGATAAACGTAGGAAATCACTAAAGCAATAATCGTCGTGGACTTCTAAAAAATTAATGGAATGGGAGGGGTTTTCATATACACCTCCAAAATTATATGGACTACCGCTTATAATTGATTTTAAATCTTTTTTATTTTCATTTGGTCGGTATGAAGAGAATAAAAAACCCTTTTTGCTGTAATCATGTAAATCACCTCTTAAGACATCTCTAAAATGGGCATTGAAAGAACCCCATTCAATTTTAGAGAATTCCCTACTCCTATTGTCCCAGGCTTCTCCATATATGATCACACCAGGGTTTACGGATCGAAGTTCATGAGAAATAAGTTTTGCTGTTTCCAAAGAAAGTAAATGAGCTTGGTCAAACCTAAAACCATCAATATGATATTCCCTCATCCAGTATTTCAAACTTTCAATAATATAATTCTGAACATATTTATTTTCTGTATCTAAGAGATTTCCACAACATTGACTAATATAATTTCCATTGTTATCAAGATGAAAATAAACCTCCTTATCTATATACTTAAGCGGATGCCAATCGTAATTAGAAACATGATTAATAACCACATCTAATATGACAGATATATTGTTTTTATGTAATTCTTTTACCAATGTTTTTAGCTCATTAACCGCTCTTCCATCTTTACCATTCCATTTTCCTGGATAACGGCTACCATCTGAAGCATAGTATGTTTCTGGTGCCATAAAAAAAGTAGGCATATAACCCCAATGATTTCGTTCATGAGGATTCCAGTCATTGAACATACCATCGACTTCTTTTTTGTAAGGTATTTCTATATTTGCATAATCCCACAATGGCAGAAATTGAACCGCATTTACACCAATTTTTTTTAGATGCTGTATTCCACCTTTTTGAAAAGGTTCAATAAAACCTTTGTATGTTCCTGGTGATTCAGTTCCAGAGGAAGGATGTCTTGTCATATCTCTAAGATGGGCTTCATATATAATAAGATCCATGGGATTCCTATTTTGCCAAGTATCACCTTCCCAATTAAAAGATTCATTAACCACTAAGGTTTTGGCAACATGCCTCCATGTATTTTGCGTAATAGCTGCTTTTGAATAGGGATCTGCAATTATCAAACTATCATTATTTAATGGACCTTCTAGCCTATATCCATATATTGTCCCTGCACCTAGATCTTTTAAAAATAATTCCCAGTTCCCAAATTCATCTTTAATCATATCATAAGCAGAACCTTTTATGTCATCAAATTTTTTAAATATAATTAATTCAACTTTGGATGAGCTTGGAGCATATAGTTTAAATTGAATACCGTCTTTTTTTACAAACGATCCATAGCTAAGAATATTACTCTTCGCATTATTACTACATGATGCAAAGAGCAATAAAACAGTTGATATAACAAAAAGATATAATTTCATATTATTTTTTGTGGAGACTAAAGTCACGTAAAAAAGAATTATTTTATTTTAAGAACAGTACTTTTTTATTTACAATATTGTTCTTTGTATTTAAGGAAATAATATAAATCCCTGTTGAAAGTAACTTGCCATTACTGTCCGTACCATCCCAAAGAAAAGAGTGCTTCCCTGATGCCAATTTTCCCATATTGAAGCCTTTTACAAACCTTCCATCTACACCATGCACTTCTATATTTACATCCGATGCAAAATCTATATTATATTGAATTTTTAAATTCCGATTAAATGGGTTTGGATAACATTTTAAAGTTTGATATTTACTTGGAATAGTTGATTCTTTGCTTGTGGAAAGCTGTAAATCACTATTCGAATAAACCGCTGCAGATTTAGCAGGAATAGAATATTCACCGTATGTATTATCCTCGTTAATACTGATAATATCATTTGGCTCTAGCACATTATACCATTCTCCTGGAGAAAAAAATGGTACATTTTCTACAGTTCTTTCAATTGAAGAAAAATTAGCAACTACAACGATCTGATTGTTATTATTATTCTCAGACTCGTCCTTATACCCATAGACAATAACTTTCTCATTTGTATATCGATATAAATCATAAAAAGTACCATTATAAAATGCAGGATTCGATTTTCTAAGCCTAGCTAAAATTGAGTAATGCTCAAGGTGAGACTGGCCAATATCTGTATCTAATAAAGACCAATCCACTGGACGGTATTGTAATTTTTCTTCATCGTAATTACCATTATTATTATCATCATCCCAACCTGTCTGTAAACCAAATTCTTGTCCTTGAAAAAGCATTGGGATACCAAGAGAAGTAAATAATATTGTCGCATAAAACTTATCTCTTTCCCTAGCCTCTTCAATAGAATAATTATTAAACGTAACCATTTCCTGTAGAATGGATTGTTCATCATGACTGACCATATATTTTACAGCCTGAGTACGGTCACTATATGGATCTCCCCAATCTGAATATTCATGTAATCCAACGATTTGTCTCATAATAGATATCGTTCCAAGACTTTGACCATGAACATCATTCAAAAGTCGATCATGGAAGCTATCATGCCATCCAGAAGATAAATCAGTATTATCAATGAGCCATGGATTGGAGGGTAAATGCTCTGCAATTTGGTAAATAGTTGAGTCATAATTGTATAAGGCCGTGGACCATCCTGGAATACCAAACTCTTGCTGTTGCATATCCCAGCCAATCATATACATAGCATCAAACCTGAATCCATCAATTTTATATTCATCCACCCATATTCTATTTACTGTATTAATATACTCTATTGTCTTCAAATTAAAATGATCCCAATCTAACATGCCCCATGAACCTTCTGCCTCATTAGGATTTAAGTCTGTATGTATTTTTATATAAGGATTCAGATCATAGTCAGGCTGAATTTCCCAAATAGGACTGGTGGACATTATATGATTCCAGATCATATCCATTATAACCGCCATACCTCTAGAATGAGCTTCATCTACTAATAATTTTAATTCAAAAGGGGTCCCGTAGTTTTCCTCAACTGATGATATAAGATAAGGGTTATATCCCCAAGAATGTGTTCCTGGAAATTCAGTAATTGGCAATAATTCAATTGCATTTACCCCAGCATTTTTTAAATGATCTAATCTGGTAATCACATCTGTGAATTTCCCTTGCCCATTGCCTTGAGCTGCAAAATCATCTACATGCAATTCATAAATAACCAGTGTGTCTAAAGACGGGCGAGTATAATTCAACGATTGCCACTGATAATTATCAGCTGTAGAAATACCTCCTGGGCCAATCTCTATTCTGGTTTTTCCATTTGTTAATCTTCTTGATAGCGGATCTGCAATTCTATTCCCATTAATTAATAAATATTCATATTCATATTCACCACTTGGCAAATCTAATTCAATCCACCATATGTCTTGCAAATTTGGATCTTTATACATATTTAGTGCATCTGAATCTTCTGTTGAATTCCCTGGAGTGCTAATAAGGACCTTCACAACTGGTTGCGATGGAGCATAAATAGCTAAATACATACTATTATTAAACCATGTAGGTCCCATATTGATTCCCTCTGGTTTTGGCTCTTCAATAATATCTATTGCGCCAAAATCATAAGTAGTCATCCATTCTCCATTTATATATGCCTGTACCCAAATTGGGTCGTAGACAGACAAAGAAGGGGAAAATGGGATATATAATACTCCATTATTCTGTAAAAATTGTGTTCCAAGTAATGTATCCACTCCAACAGAATAACGTATAGAGTCGATTCCATTTAAAGAAAAAATACCAACGCTAAAACCATCAATACCTCCATTTTCATTTATATGTTTTGCAGGTTGAAAAATTAGAGGGTCTACAACATTCAAAATTGAATTCGTCCAATTATCATCTGTTGTCAAAGGATTAAGAGGATCAGGTATCCATGAATTATCTGTTCCTGAGTTGTTGTAATGAAAATGGATTTTGTATAAGTGCTCCTGTCCGACATCCAATGAATATGTTTTTTCATATGAATCTGTACCCTCATTATAAACCATTTTTGAAAGAGCATTGGGACTAATTATTCCATTTGAATTAGGCCCCCAATCATTTGAAGTACCATTCGGCATAGTACCCGGTACAAAAACTCGAACAAAATCATTATTCTGGCTCTCTACATATCTAAATGTAACGTCAACGGATTGGCCGTAGAGATAAACGAAAAAGAATAAGAATACTCTCAAGACTCGATTTTAACCTCTTTAGATAAATGCCTAAACCAAAACCAATATAGACCAAAGGAAAGTACAATCAATAAAACTAACAAATTTAAAACATTAGACCATTGTTTCAAGACAATCATCATTCCAGTTAAAAATAATACTACTTGCCAAGGTACCGCGAAAAAGGTTGCAATAATATCTCTTCTATTTTCTTCGTTTATTTTTACAAGTATCTCTTTTGGAAGCTTATTGCGTACGCTATCCCAAATACCAAATGGACGGGTAATCTTATAAAAATTGTATAAAACTTCTTCATCCGTAGCTTTCGTATAGAAGGTTCCAATAATACAACCAACCAAAGAACTTCCGCTTGCAATTAAAAAAGAAGTATACTCTGGGAGTGGACCACCAAATGCTTTTGTTAAAACTGCTGCAATCATACCAAAAGCTGTTCCTACCGCAAAACCATAGCCATTAAATCTCCACCAATACCATCGAATCACTTGAGGAATAAACATACCGGCACCAATGCCCATGGTTATCCATCCCCATATTTCGTTAATATTTTTTATAGTAAGACTAAAAAGAAGTGCAAAAGCCACTATAACCAGGGAAGCAATACGACCCTGAAGCATCAAATCCTTTTCGGTAGCGTTGGGACGTAAATACGTCTGATACAAATCCTTCACCCAATATGCAGCCCCAGCATTCACAGTTGAATCAAAGGTTGACATTGCTGCTGCCATTAAACCTGCAATTAAAAAGCCTTTAACACCAGTAGGGATATAGTGCTTGATCACAGTAGGCAACACAAGTTCAGGATCTGCAATTACACTAAATTCAGGGTTCAAACCATGATGAATACCTAGCATAGCAAAAGAGGCTATTAGAGGCCAGCGAAAAGCGAGAAGAGATGTCCAGAATAAAGAAAGGAGTCCAGCCTCTCGATCACTTTGAGCGGCAAAATATCTCTGAAGCATATAACCACCAGCTCCGCTTGATCCTTCCAATGTTACTTTGAATAGATAGAACATAATTGCGATTCCAAAAAGATTATAAATCTCAAATGTAGAACCTGCAGGCATATTCATCTCACTGGGCGGGGTAATTCTTGACCACTCAGAAAGACTAGTTTTAATTGCCGTAAAAGAACCATCGAGCATGGGTACGGATACCATAAACTCTTCAGGCAAGGTTACTGTGCTCATTGCCAAGCCACAGATATAAACAATAACACCAAAAATAAATACACCTTGAAAAACATCTGTCCATACAACACCATAAAGGCCACTAGCAACTGTGTAGGTCATTGCCAATACAACCATCAATAAAGAAGCGTATATAGACTCAATACCTAAAAATTCTCCTACAAATTTTCCAGCACCAATAACAAAGTAAGTAACCATCGCAATCGTCATAACAATAGAAGCAAATGCAGCGATTATTCTAGCGGTATCTCCTTCTCTTCCTTTTCCGAATCTAAAATGCATCCATTCTGCCTGAGTCATCACTTTCGATCGTCGATTCCACTTACCCATAAAGACCATCAAGAAGGCCATAATAAGGGTTACTCCACCTCGAATTTCAATGAAGAAACCTTTTGTCCCAAGAGCGTAGATAAATGCAGTATTAATCATTGTACCAGCTATATCCGTATTAGAAGTCATACCAGATGCACCAAGAACCCACCATGGTAGTTTTCTATTGCCTAAAAAATATGAATCAATATCGCGAGAAGCCTTCTTCTGCATGACAAGCCCGACAATAACTATTGCGAGCAAGTAAACTATGACAATAATAAGATCAATTGTTTCCATAATTATACCCTATACCTTATAGTATTTATTGTTGTATTCATTGATCATACGAGAAGCAGTAAATCGGACTCCAGTTTTAATTGCTTGTTTCATTACAGCAACCCATTTTGTCCTATCATCGTAAAACATCGGTATGATTTGATTTTCAAGTAGAGAATATAAGTGTTCTGCATCTTTTTGGTCATCCGGATGGCTAGGGTCACCAATAGCCCAACCATTGACATCATGATCACAGCCTTCGGCCCACCATCCATCTAGAACAGAAAGATTGGGTATACCATTCAAAGTTGCTTTCATTCCACTAGTCCCTGATGCTTCATTGGGTCTAAGAGGAGTATTCAACCAAACATCAACCCCAGAGGTAATTTGCTTACCTAGCCACATATTATAATTTTCAAGATAAACGACTTTGATTGATCCGAAAAGACTTTTTGATTTTGTCACAATTTTTTGAATTAACTCTTTGCCTCCATCGTCTTTTGGATGAGCTTTTCCTGAATATATAACTTGTATTTTTTTATGCCCCAGTTCTCTTAACCTTTCAAGATTATAAAAAAGTAATTGAGCCCTCTTATAAGTAGCAGAACGTCTTGCAAACCCGATTGTAAGAGTTCCTGGGTCCAATATTTGACCGGTTTGCGAATTGGTATAGGCTAACAAATCTCGCTTTCTTTCTTGATGTGCTTGTAATAATATATTGTCTGGGACTTTATCTATTTCTAATAATGTATCTGGATTTATCCTCCATTCAGGCAGAAATTTGTCGAATGTATTTCTAAAGGTCTCTCCCATCCAGTAACTATGGTGAACACCATTAGTAATATAGCTAATTGGAGTCCAAGGAAATTGGTTTTGGGCAACGTCTCCATGTAAGCTAGATACACCATTTGCACTTCTACTGTACATAAGACCCAACTCCGTCATGTGAAGCCTTTTCTTATTTTTAATGGATGGTAATTCTAAATTTGCAGGAATCATATTTCCCAAAATATCTTCCACGCGTTTTAATGAAAAATGATCATGGCCTGCAGGTACGGGGGTATGGGTGGTGAAATGACAAAAGGAACGAACCTTTTCAATATCTCCATTATACTGATTCAATAATCCAAGAACTAAAAAAGAACAATGACCTTCATTCATGTGAAAAGTTTTGATGCTATTCTGCTTAAGTTTTTTAAGAAGTTTTATTCCTCCAAAGCCCAATATAGCTTCTTGAAGAATACGATGATCTTTATCTCCTGAGTACAGTCTACGAGTAATATTTTTATCATTTTCTTGGTTTTTTTCAAAATCTGTATCCAAAAAATATATTGGAACATTATGCCCGGATTCACCTAAGTACTCGTACTTATATACTTGAATAAAAACATCCCTATTTTTTAATCGAATTCTAAAATTTAAATCTAACTGTTTAATTAATGGCTCAGGATCAAACCTTGGATACGTTTCTGTTTGGATTCCTTCTTCGTCAACTCGTTGTTTGAAATAGCCTTCTCTATATAGTAAGGTGATAGCACACATTTTTATACTTTTATCACCCGCTGCTTTTATGTGATCTCCTGCTAAAACACCAAGTCCTCCACTATAAGTAGGTATACTAGATGAGATTCCTATTTCTGCAGAAAAATATGCAATTTCGAATTGTTCTTTCATACTCTATTCGCTTTTTTGGTTATTTTTTTCATTTTCTCTTTAATGGAAGCTTGCAAATTATTTGATTCCATCCTCCAAGACCAATTTTGATTACTTATAGTACCGGGTGTATTCATTCGCCCTTCGGAAGAGATTCCTAAGAGATCTTGAATTGGAACCATTACTAGTAAAGCTTTTGATTCAAGCGAGTATTCTATCATGGACCAATTCACTTCTTTAACATCTATATTTAAAATATTTTCAACATGCTTAATTTTTTTTTGATCCATATCTTTCAAAATAGACTTGTACCACCCTAAGGAGGTATCGTTATCATGAGTACCAGTGTAGAGCACAGTATTTTCTTGCATATTCTTTAAAGGGTGTTCATCATACAACGCATATTGAAGTACCTCCATACCTGGGATATTGTATTCCTTTCGAATCACAGCAGCATCCAAAGTAGCTTCGCCCAAATCTTCTGCTATGAGGTAAGCTTTATTATTACTTTTGTATACTTCCCTAAGTAATTCCATCCCCTTTGCTTTCTTCCATTTACCATTAACCGCAGTAGAATGCTTTACAGGAACTTCCCAATATTTTGCAAACCCATTAAAATGATCTACTCGAACAATATCTACATGATCTGTAAGAAATTTTATTCTATTGATCCACCACTTAAATCCCGTTTTCATATGAGCATCCCAATTGTAAATAGGATGGCCCCAGAGTTGTCCATCTTCCATAAAATGGTCAGGAGGGCATCCTGATTGATATTTCATTTTATGATTATCATCCAACTTAAAAAGAGACTGATTTTTCCACACATCTGCACTATTAAAAGAAATATAGATTGGGATATCTCCAATGATTTCCAATCCTTTATCATATGCGTATGACTTCAAAACCTTCCACTGTTTATTAAATAGATATTGAAGTATCTTTATTTCTTGTATCTTATCATCAAATTTAATTCCAATCTGCTTTAAAGATTTTTTATCTAAATTTTTGTATTGATGATCCCATTCCTCCCAGCTCTTTTTTTTCTGAAACCTCTTAATTACCATAAAAAAAGCATAATCATTAAGCCAAAAATCATTTTTTATGCAAAATGTTTTATAATTTTGCTCTTCATCATTATTTTTTTGAATTGAGAAATTATAAGCAGCTTTTTTAAGGATAGGATTTTTCCAGTCTTTTAATTTTTTAAAATCGATAACATCTTTTTTAAATTTTGGAATTGGTTCTAAATCAGCGCGACTTATTAGTTCATCCTTAATAAGAGAATCGAGACTAATTAGATAAGGGTTCTGAGCAAAAGCTGAATTTGTATCATAAGGACTATCACAATTCTCAGGGAAGTTTGTAGGTAGTATCTGCCAATAACTTTGATTCATTTGGATAAGATTATCAATAAATATTTTAGCCTCTTCTCCTATCTCTCCTATACCATATTTTCCAGGTAAAGATGTTATATGAAGTAAAACCCCACTTCCTCTTTTCTTTTTAAATGTCTTTTGCATTATATGGATACGATATTCACGAGCTTATACATTCCTTTATAACATTTATGATTTTAAAAGACCTTGAAGATCTTCTGCGGAGTTTCTCATGATATCTTTCACATAAGATGTAGGATCAAAACCCAAACGTTGTCCTGCAAGCGTAATATCTAGAATGATATGGTTCATCGCTATTTCATTGATTGCTGTATTTTGAGTTAAAATTGCTTTTGTACTTTCTGTTGTTTTTGTGCTTCCCATTATAGTGTATTTACTATCTACTACCATAATTATTTTTGAAGTCCAAATTTTACGTAAATCTTTTTCATTTAAATTGTAAGAAACAACTCGACCCAATTTTTCACTTATATTTGTAAATGAGAAAAGTGTATTTTTAACTCCTCTCTTTTCAGCAGCAAGTAATTCTTTCTCCATCTCTTTAATTTCACGTCGCCAACCACTTATTACAATTTTTGTTTTAGCATTATTAATTAATTCTTTCGCCTTAAGAATAATATTTTTGTAACCATGTAAATGCCAAAAATCAAAAGATTTATCTTCAACATCAAGAGTATTGAAGGCTTCTTCTAGGTTGTCAATTTTTTCGCTATGAGATTGATTTAAATGCTCAAGCAAAGCATTTATTGGCAGAGGAATATATTTTTTTGGAGAATCACCAACGCTGTTTACAAAACCAAGTGTTGCTAGTTTATTAAGGACATTATATATAGCCGATCGAGGGATATCCGTCTGTGAACTTATTTCATATCCTGTAGAAGGGTTGTTCTTTAAAAGCGCAGTATACGCTTTTGCCGCGTTGGAAGTAAGACCAAATTCTTGAAGTAGGCTATGTATTTTTTTCATTTTAACTAGAAAAGTAAAATCATATAATTACATCTTGTCACTTTGGTTAAAAAGTAATTTTAGATTAAAGTAATTTGCACTAAAATTAATAACTCTAATCAGAGTTACTAATAAGTAATTAAAAAAAATTTGTTGGAGAAAATATATTTTTAATGAAATATGTTCAAAAAATTTTAAAATTTAGTTTCCTTTTAATTTTGGTCGTTCAATTTGTTTCAGCAGGAACGACAGGGAAAATATCTGGGAAGGTTGTTGACGAAAAAAATCAACCGCTTATTGGATGTAATATTATTATAAAAAACACCTCTCTTGGTGCAGCAACTAACCTCGAAGGTGAATATTTCATTATTAATATTCCCCCTGGATCTTATGATATCTCTGCCTCCATGATCGGCTATAGTACTGTAACTATAGAAGGCACACAGGTGATGGTAGACCTTACAGCAAAAGCCGATTTCTTTTTAAACCCAGAATCTATTGAAGGTGAAGAAATCATTGTAACGGCAGAAAAGCCCACAGTTAGACTTGATCAAACATCTATGTCTGCAGTTGTAAGTTCTGAAGATATAGAAAATTTACCAGTGACAGAAGTGGGTGATATTATCGAACTCCAGGCTGGCATTGTTCGCGATCCAAATGGAGGTTTTCATGTTCGAGGAGGAAGAAGTAGTGAAGTCTCTTTTTGGGTAGATGGGGTAGCGACCACAGATTCTTATGACGGTAGCTCTGGTCTTGAAATTGAAAATGCAGGTATTCAGGAAGTCCAGATTATTTCTGGAACCTTCAATGCAGAGTATGGACAGGCCATGTCAGGCATTGTAAACGTTGTTACAAAAGATGGCGGTGAAAACTATGAAGGGAATTTGGAAATCTATAGTGGAGGCTACCAAACGAATCATTCAGATATCTATTCTATTTCTTCTCCTTTTTCTCAATGGCAATCCTTTTCGGATCTTAATAACGATGGCAATTGGGATTATGGGGAAATTCTCTATGATTTAAATAATAATGGAACATGGGATGAAGGGGAAATATATTGGGATAGAAATGGCAATCAGTCATGGGATGGTGATGAAGGATCCGAACCATTGAACGATGATCTTGGATATGATGGGTATCTCGGCGACTACTATGACTACAACGGCGATGGAAAAACAACTCAACCGAGCCCTGGAGAAGGAAATGGTCGTAAAGACTGGGGAGAACATGAATTCAGCCAAGATAAAAATGGCTATACAAAATACCTGAATATTTTTGAAAATACATTTCAGCAATCTAATTTATCTGGCAGCCTTAGTGGTCCCATACCATTTTCAAAAAGTCGACTTACGTTTTATTCAACATTTAGATATTATCAATCATCTGGCCGGTATTACGGAAGAAAATTATTCACCCCTACCGGTTCCTTTGGAAATGAATCTATTGTTCCACTGTCCCCATTTTCAAAACTATCTGGGCAACTGAAACTTACCTACAAAATAAAATCTGGAATGAAGGCAAGCTATACTAGTTACTTAACAGAAAAATCATATAAAAACTATGATAGTTACTTTAAATACAATCCTGATGGCGTACTTAACAATTATGAATCTGATCAATCTCATATGCTTTCTTTAACTCATAGTATTAGTCAAAACACATTTTATGAAGTTAAATACATTGATTTTAGCAGCGGTTATCGACAATCCTTATTTGATCCGAGCAATGTACCCTATTCAACAAACGTTGTTAGTGAGAATGGTTTAGAATCTTATGACTTGAGGGACTCTATAAGCATTCGAACGGGGTATGATATTTTTCAAGACATACCTAGATATTCTATCACAATGCTCGAAGATGGATCCTATGAAGTTGTAGATTTTTCCGATCAAACAGGGTATGTTGCTAACGATCAGTTTATTACCCCAGCATGGTCTTTTGGTATTGGCGGGACACAAAACGGACGATTCAGCAGGAATACATCTTTTAAGCAATTTAAGTTTGATCTCTCCAGCCAAATAAACCCTACGCATTTTATCAAAACAGGTATTTTGTTTAAGGTTTATGATATGTGGGCAGATGATAAATTTTTAAATTATAAAACAGTTGGTGAGTGGTCTGTTACACAGAATGGTGATACGTTAGGATACAATCCTCTTGCGGGAGCGCGCATGAATCCTTTTACGCCAATCATTAATCCCTCTTATACCTCAGAGCATGATTACTTCAGAGTACAACCAAAAGAAATTTCTTTATTTTTGCAAGATAAAATAGAATTGGATGAATTAATAATCAATGCAGGTGTGCGATTTGATTATTTTGACCCAGACTGGAAAATACCTAAAAATGACAGACTACCAGGCAATCTTAAATACTATCTAGCGGCAACCGAAAGTGATACATCAGTTTTCTGGGAAAACGAATTCTCTTCAATGCATAATGGAGTAGTAATCTTAGATTCACTAAACGAGCAAGGAGCCGTTGCCTTAGAAAATCTATTTACAACAGGTGTTGAATTCGACTCAACCATCCAAACATATACAGAGGCATTTGAAGAGCAGCTATCTTCCTATAGGGAAACATTTCGCTGGGAATATGGATATAATAAAGTAAAACCTTCCTTTCAATTAAGCCCTAGAATAGGTATCGCTTACCCTATCACAGACAGAGGTGTTATTCATGTTTCGTATGGTCACTTTTTTCAAGTTCCTAATTTTAGCTTTTTATATGAAAATCCAGAATTTGAAATTACAAATAATAACAATGGTGGAATCCTTGGCAATGCGGATTTAAAACCTGAAAAAACAGTAATGTATGAAATAGGGTTTAAACAAGAAATCGCATATAGAACTGCTATAGATCTTACTGTGTTTTACCGAGACACCAGGGATTGGGTTGGCGTATCCACCACTATAAAAAAATATCCAGTTGGGAATTACAGAAAATATGAAAATAAAGACTATGCAAATACCAGAGGGTTCACATTAGTATTAGATAGGCAATTTTCAGGTGGCTTTGGAGGTGGCATAGATTACACCTGGATGATCGCAGAGGGAACCTACTCGAATCCACAAGATGCATATTTTGATGCTCAAGATAATCAGGCCCCTAGGCTGAGTATGCTACCACTAAATTGGGATCAAACTCACACCCTAAATCTTCGTGCAACCCTTGGTGGAAAAAATTGGATCGTGAGTTCCATTGGAAAAATTTGGACCGGAAAACCTTATACCCCTGAATTTAAAACAGGTTCGATATCTGGAGCAGGTGCATTTGCTGGGTTTGCGGATAATAGTGAAAGAAAACCAAATATATTTGACTTGGATTTGCGAGCATCCTACTCGCTTTCGTTACTTGGCCTAAACTCTAAAATATATTGCAATATTTATAATTTACTTGATATTAGAAATGAGTTCTCTGTTTGGAATGATACTGGAAGATCGACCTATACGCTTACTGCAAAAGATGTACCTCTAACAGACTCTGGAAGGATTGGACACCTAAATGAACATCTTCTACGTCCGGAATGGTTTGGCGATCCAAGAAGAATAAATATTGGTTTAAATGTATCTTTATAGATGATGAGATATCTTAAAATTTTACTTTTTTTACCCTTATTCATAACCTTTGGCTACAGCGGAACTCCGAAAGGGAATTCATTGGCGCGTGCTAAAAACGATCACTCTGGTAATAAGGTGCGTACTACATTTTATAACTATGGACTAGTGGGTCGTTGGTCTAATGAACCTGAAGACATTGGTGGTGAGTGGCCTATAAATTCGGGTCACGAGTACATTGGTGACGTTGGACATATGGTTGGCACAGAATTTGTAAATCTTGAGAATATAAAAAAGAAAAGCGTTATTACTATTGATAGCCCTCGAGGAAGCGAATTTAACCTGGACACTCATTGGGGCTGGGAACCATTATCAGGCTACAATAATCCAGACACACCTCTTATTGCCATGAGCCATATGGGGCCTTCCGATGGAGAGAATGCAAATACAAACACGTGGCCAAATCAATGGCCCGATAAATTAGATGATCCACTTGACCCAGGCTGGGCAGGTAAATGGAATGGCTATTTCGGTAAAAATCAAAAAAATGCTGAGCAAGAAAGTTATTTTGTAATGGATGACGCTCAGGATGCTGAATTTTTTTATTATCCTGATTCAAACGATCTAGAAAGAAGGGGCATGGGCCTACGATGTACGCAAAGAGGTCTTCAGTGGAACCATATCCTAGCTGAAGATGTACTTTTTTGGCTATATGACATAAAGAACATTAGTGATTATGATATGGAGAAAGTGGTTTTTGGGTATATAGTAGGAACAATAACAGGTGGAGATGGAGATAGCGGAGATGACTGGGCTGATTTTGAAAAGTCTGATGATATAGCTTTCTCTTACGACAACGGAACAGATCTAGAAACTGGTTTGGGTGGTGTTGGAGCAAGTGGATGGTCTCCAGTTGGGCTAGCAGGATATGCCTTTCTTGAAAGCCCGGGTAATCCTTATGATGGTATTGACAATGATGGAGACGGGTCAAGTGGGCAAGGCATGGTATTGTCAGAAGATGTTTTTTCTAGCCGGTCTTACGGTATTGGAGATACGGTGGTAACTATAAATTATGATACCTATGAAAGAGCATTAGTAAGTATGCCTGCCGATGGTATCACCATTCAAAAGTCAAACAGCCAATATATTTTCATGCCTGGGGATATTCTCGAAGAAATACCTCGTAATCTTATCGATGATAATTTAAATGGTTTGATTGATGAAAATAATGGAGCCTCTATTGAGCTTGCTCCAGGTATATTTGAAGATACATATCTGTATTTGGATGCTTTAGCTGGAGAAGGACTTAAATACATTGACTATTTCACGGGCATTGGATTGACCAATACTCTTATTGATGAAAGTAGAGAAGATGGAATCGATAATGATGGTGACTGGGATATTGCAACCGATGATGTGGGTATTGACGGAATGCCTGGAAGTGGTGATCTAGGTGAAGGAGATGGGCTTCCAACATCTGGAATGGGTACTGAACTCCCTGGTGAACCAAATATTGATAAAACAGACGTGGACGAGTCCGATCAAATTGGACTTTCTAGTTTTTATTATTTTAACTTTGGTGTAGGGCCTCAAATGGATGATGACCCAAGGCTATGGGAGGAAATGCTGCCTGGCTATTTTAATAATTCAATATCAAATACAGATGCAGATTTTCTGTTTAGTTCAGGATATTTTCCTTTAAAAAAAGATCTTACTGAACGTTTTTCTATCGCATTATTATTTGGAGATAATCTTCCTGATTTGGTTAGAAATAAACAGACAGTTCAAACTATATATAATCAAAATTATAATTTTGCAAAGGCGCCTGATTTACCTAGCGTATGGGCATATGCTGGTGATGGATATATAACTCTTTACTGGAATGATAATGCCGAGCAATCTGTAGATAGAATTACAGGTGAAGATTTCGAAGGATATAAAATTTATAAAGCCACGGATACACAATTTACCGATGCGGGTGTAGTCACAGATGCATTCGGCACAGCAAAGTTTAATATTCCAATCAAACAATATGATAAAATTAATGAGTACGAAGATTTTTACCCCGGTCACGTTGATGGAATACAATTTTTCCTAGGAAGTAATACTGGATTAGTTCATTCATGGACAGATACAAATGTAATCAATGGGCATCGCTATTTTTATGCAGTAACAGCATACGACCATGGATCTATAGAAAAAGAAATTCTCCCTGCGGAAACTTCTAAGTTTGTAACCATGGATAGAGGGGGAAATGTCATTACAGCAAAAAACGTAATTACCGTAGTTCCTGACGCACCTGCTGTTGGCCATATTGATGCTCCCCTTGAAAAGGAAGTCTATCCAGTAATGACACCCGTAGGAACTGGTTCTATGAAAATTCGCACCCTTGACCCATCTAAAATTCCTGATAGCAATATCTATCAAATCTATTTCAAAGATACAAGAATGAATATGGTTGATGATGATGGTGACTGGGATCCAGATACTCATGATGTTGGGATTGATGGATGCTCTGACTATTTTGAAGATGGTCTTGGTGGATGTAATGAGTTTGCAAATCCTGGGGCAAATGATGAAAATGAAGATAATTGGAGCGATTGTGGATCAGATGGCCTATGCAATGATCAGGAAGTTGGATTTGATGCATTACAAAACTCCGATCCAAATAATGATGACTATGATTACAATCTAAATCCATATGGTACGGAAGGTAACGGAGAATTTGATTTAGGAGAAAATACCGAAAATAACGGTGTTCCAGACGTAGGGGAACCCAATTTAGATATTTTTGATTTGGATGAAGTAATACCGGTTACCACTGACTTTATGGTTGTGAATGTAACAAATAGCAATCAGTTAGACACAGTTGTAACTTGGAGTAACAACCTAGATGGTGATCTGGCTCAGTTCGATGGTATGGTTTTAGATATCCAAAATCAGAATTTGATACAACCTAATACTGATCTATCAAGCTTTTATCCTAGTTCAGATTTTGATTATGCTTTTACTTTTAGTCCTTTTAGTTTTGGAGGAATAGCTACTCAAGGCGTCTCTTTCCCAAGAAATTATGGTTTAGTATTTTCAGATTCTTCTATTTATTCTACTGCATCTGTTACATTACTAAGAGAAAATGGACAAACAATTACGATTGATTCCTCCGTAGCAAATTTCAAAATCATTGATCTAGATAATCCTGATGTAGATGTTGATTTAGCAATTATAGATCGTACTTGGAACTATTATAGCAAGGCCACAGGTCTTCCTGACTCCATTCCGCTTGACTCTATTATCAACAGTGAATTCTATTTAACTCCAGATCAATTTGACTTCTACAATATTGTTGATACGGTAGCAGGGACCTGGTCAGATTTTGGATTTGCGGTTTCTCTGTTTGGTTCTGATTATGCATTAAAACTTGAACTTGCAAAACCAGGTCATTTTTCTTATTCTGATCGCATTATTTTTTTAGAAAATGTTGGGGACACATCTTTTGTAACCTGGAATGTCACACCTGGACACGACAATATTCCAAACCAACATATGCCAACAAATGGTGATACATTATCCTTGTTTACTACAAAACCATTCTCTAGTTCCGATGTGTATGAATTTATTTCTAAGGGAACATCTTTTGACCCAGAGCAATTAAATTATTTATCAAAGAATATAAAAGTTGTTCCTAACCCCTATATTGTAGCTACAAGCTGGGAGGGACAAAATCCCTATGCAGATGGCAGAGGTCCAAGATCTATCCATTTTAATCACTTACCCCCACAGTGCAAAATTCAGATCTTCACACTCTCTGGAGAATTAGTAAATACTTTAATTCACGACACTAGCTTTGATGATGGGTCGTTTGAGTGGAATATGCTTACAAAAGACAATCTTGACATCGCATATGGTGTCTATTTTTTCCACGTAGAACCTATGAATGAGGCTCTTTATAATTTCAAACCACATTTAGGAAAATTTGCTGTAATAAAATGAAAATTCTATTCAAATCATTTTCTCTTTTAATTGTACTTACATCTCTATGTTTTTCTCAAACTGTTTCTAAAACAGGTACCACAGCAGGACAATTTTTAAAAATAGGTATTGGTGCCCGTGCACTTGCTATGGGGGGAGCTTACTCTGCCGTTTCAGATGATGCTACGGCTCTTTATTGGAACCCCGCTGGATTATCTTCATTGAAAAAAAATGAAATTTTACTGGATCATCAAGACTGGATTTTAGATGTCGATCTTGATTTCATTGGAGCAACCTATAGAACTCCATTTGGCACTATAGGCGCTGCAATTAGTGCTATGTACATGGGAGAGATGGAAGTAACAACCACCCACAACCCAGAAGGTACGGGTGAAAAATTCAATGCTGGATCTATTATGAGTCAGCTAACCTTTTCCAGATCTCTTACTGATAGGTTTTCTTTTGGCATAACAACGAAATTAATTCGTGAAAGTATCTACAACTCAAAAGCCAATGGTTTAGCAATAGATTTAGGTACTTTATACAAAACTCAAATTTCTGGACTAACCATGGGGATGAGTATATCAAACTATGGAACGAAAATGAAAATGGAAGGGCGTGATTTACTTTTACAAACAGAAGTCGATCCAAGTCTTGAATCAGACCCCATTAATATCAACGCCAATTTCGCTACAGATGCTTTTGAACTTCCTCTTATTTTTCGTTTTGGATTAGCCTATAAAAAATTATTGAAAAACAATCTCACTTTTTTGATTGCTGCTGACGCCCTTCATCCAAACGATAACACAGAAAGTATTAACCTAGGCTCTGAATTGTCCTTTAAAGATTTTGTTTTTTTAAGATCTGGACTAGCAAATTTATATCAAAGAGATAACATCTCTGGTGTATCCGTAGGATGTGGGATAAAGTTAAAATTATCCAATTCTTTTTATTACATAGACTACACCTACATGGAGATGGGAGCACTTGGAAATCCAAAAAAACTGACTCTGACTACCTCATTTTAGTTTAAAATTTCTTTCTGGAATTTTTTCCTTTAATACTTTATATTCGACTGCTATATTGTTTATTTAACATTTAGTAATAGTAACTCTAAATAGAGATACTATATTTTATAATTCAACATAGTAAAAATGGAGCTAACTATGATAAATGAAATAAGGAATTTCTCCTTATACTTACTTGTAGCAATCACATCTTCCCTATTTGCTGTTAATGTTACTTTGAATGTGGATATGTCCAATGTAACTGTTTCAGAAAATGGGGTTCATGTTGCCGGAAGTTTTCAGGGCTGGGACCCTGCTGCTACTATGCTAACAGATGAAGATGGTGATGGAGTGTACACTGTTGTTGTTGATATGTCTGGAGTAACAGATGAAACAGTGTTTTTTAAATATTTAAATGGTAACGCATGGGGTAATGATGAAACTGTTTCTGATCCTGTATGTGGAGGAGCTGGCGGTAATGCTAGTGATAGATTTTTAGATGTACCTGATGCAGATACGGTTCTTGACCCAGTATGTTTTAGCGAATGTATTGGTTGTGATGAGTCTTATGTCCATTTTGCTGTAGATGCAGATGGATATGATATTACTGATGGTGTGAGAGTTGCTGGATCTTTTAACTCTTGGGATGCAAATGTAGACTTCATGATGGATGCAGGAGAAGGTGTTTATACCATGGCTAAAGCCTTCGAAGAGGGAAGCACCATTGAATGGAAATATGTTCTTAACGGTACAACATGGGAAGAATTAGGTGAGGATGTTTGTACTACTGGTGGTGGATACATTAACAGAACGGTAACTGTCTCTGAAGGTGATATGATGTTTGACCCAGTTCCATGTTTTTCCTCCTGTTACGAATGTGGTGGTGCACCTTTAACTGCATCAGTTACTTTTCAAGCAGATATGAGCGTATTGCTATCGCAAGGTTGGGACGTTAACACACATTTTATAGAACTCAGAGGCGGTGTAAATGGATGGGCTGCTGGTGACAATTTTCAAGAAGATCTAACAGACCCTGCACTTTATACTATTACCAAAGAAATAACTGCTGTTCCTGGTTCTGTTCAGGAATGGAAATTTAAAGCAAATCCTGATGAAAATTTTAATAACAATGGTTGGGAAACTGCAGCAAATAGAACCTTTTATTTTTGGGGAGAGGATATAGTTTTAGATCCGGAAGTACCTGCGATTCTTCCTGTTGGACCTCTTACTAATGATGTGACTGTAGAAATCCATGCTACTTTCTTAGAAGGAACTTTAAACTCTAACAACAATGAACCGTTTCCAGTGACGCCTGATACATTAATAATAAATGGTTCTTTCTTAAATTGTTGGTGTACATGGGGAAATTGTATGGGATCAACCTGTGCTGAAAAAGTATCTCCTGATGTACCTCGTTTGGTTGATGGTGACGGAGATGGTGTCTATACCGGTATCTTAAGTCTACCAGCGGGCCATGGAAATGTATTCACTTACAAACTTGGTGCATACTACCCAGGCGTTGAAGAAATATTAGGTGAAAACGGTTCCATGGATAATGAAGCAGGTTTCGGAGCAGATAAAACATACTACATTCCAACTGATGCTAGCGGAACTGTGACATTGGAAACTGTATTCGGAGATAATAATCCAGCGAACCCCTTCCTACCTCGTACTATTACACTCCATGTTGATATGAACAACCAAGAAGTTTCAAGTGATGGTGTTCATGTAGCAGGTAGTTTCCAAGGATGGGACCCTGCAGCAACAGAGCTACTTGATCCCGATATGGACGGTATTTACGCTGTCGATATTGAGGCTGAAGCTGGAGATACATTATATTACAAATTCCTTAATGGAAATTCTTGGGGCACAGATGAATCCGTTCCTGATCTAGCTTGTGGCGGCGCAGGAGGATTCGGAAGTGATAGATTTTTGGTTGTTCCTGATGTGGACACCATGCTCCCACCTGTTTGCTTTGGTGAATGTATATCCTGTGAGGAGTCTTATGTAGTTTTCCATGTAGATATGGAAGAAACAACTGTTGCTGCCGAAGGTGTCTTCTTAGGTGGAGGACAGTGGCATGATAACTGGGTACCAATGACATTGATAGAAGGTGAAGAAACAATTTACAGTGTAAAGATGGTTCTTCCTGAAGGCTCACACTACTACAAATTTAACAATGGTGGAAATGGTGATAGTTATGAAGATGGAGGCAACCTTACAAACGAAGGTTGTGGTGATGGTGATAACTGGGGTGACCGTACTATTGTAGTAGGTGAAGAAGATTCCATGACACCTCCTTTCTGTTTTAGCTCATGCTATACATGTGGTGGTGACCCCGTGGAAGCCAATGTCACATTCCAAGCTGACATGACAACCCTTTTATCTCAAGGATGGGATGTTAATACACATTTTATGGAGCTGAGAGGTGGAATGAATGGATGGGGTGAAGGAGACGTTTTTCAAGAAGATCTAACAGATCCAAACCTGTACACTCTCACGAAAACAATCATGGCAACTCCTGGAAGTCAGCACGAATGGAAATTTAAAGCAAACCCTGATGAAAACTTCAACAATGGGGGATGGGAAACTGCGGCAAATAGATTGTTTGAATTTACCGGAGAGGACGTAGTCCTTCCTGCAGAGGTGCCTGCTATATTACCTATCGGGGAACTAGGTAGTGATGTAACAGTTGAGATTCATGCTATGTGGATGATGAACACTCACAATGTCAATACAGGAGAACATTTTCTCGAGCATCCTGATACATTGATTATGAACGGATCCTTTTTAAACTGCTGGTGCACCTGGGGTGACTGCATGGGACCAGATTGCTCAGCGCCATGTTCTCCAGATGTTCCTAGACTTACAGATCCAGATGGAGATGGCGTATTTACTGGAGAGTTATTGTTACCTGCTGGGCATGGAAATGTTTTCACTTTCAAACTAGGTGCTTATTATCCTGGAATTGAAAATGAAGGTGGTGATAATGGAGCTCTAGACAATGAGGCAGGATTTGGAGCGGATAAAACATTCTACATGGATACCGATGCAAGCGGAACAGTTGTTCTAGAAACCGTTTTTGGGGATAATAATCCGCAAAACCCATGGGCTGGTCCTGGTGGATACTTAGCAAATGGAGGATTTGAAGAAGGTCCTTTTGCTTGGAGTTCTTGGCCACCTGAACTAGAGAATTGGGAAGTGAACGATCTGCATCCGTTCGAAGGAATGCATAGCCTTCAAATTACACCTAGGACAGATGCCTCTGATGCTAATCCAGAGTGGACACCAGTATATCAATCTTTTTCTTTTGAAGGGTTGAATCTAGAAGCTGGTAATTATATGCACATGCACGGTCATTCCATGACTCTTTCTGGAAACCCAGTTACTGGAAACAATAATGGGTATCTATTCATTGAGTTTTTTGATGGAAACTGGTCTCAGCTTGCTAAATACACATCGAATGTTGTAGATGCTTCTGCAACAACCGATATGTGGCATGAGCTTATGGTTTCAGGAATGGTTCCTGAAGGTACTGTTAATATCAATGCAGGTTGTGAGTTATGGCAAGGTCCTGAAGCGGATGCTGGTGCAATCTATTTTGATAATCTAGGTATGATGATTTCTACAGATGTATTATCCTCTGATGAAGATCAAGTGATTACTCCAAAGGAATTTGCATTATTAGGAAATTATCCTAACCCATTTAACCCTGTTACAACACTACGTTTTGACCTTGATTATACTTCAAAAGTCAATGTTACTGTTTACAACATTTTGGGTAATGAAATTATTACTTTACAAAATGGAGAATTAATGGCAGGAAGGCATGCTATACAGTGGAATGCAAATAACACATACGGGCAAAAGGTTCCTTCTGGATTGTACCTATACAAGGTTACTTCAGATAATAGAATCTTAACCGGTAAGATGCTATTAATGAAATAGCAGTTTGCTTATATTAGTAAAAAGGGGGAGTTTTCACTCCCCCTTTTTTTTTATCTATATCTATTGATACTTTACCGCTGTGAGTAAAGCTAATTTTATATTCGTTATATTAGGAATTTCTTTTTTCACTACCTGTGAAAGACAGATTGATCCTGAGATAATCGCAACAATAGGCTCAACTTTTATTACTCAAGATGATTTTATTGAAGCGTATTCAAATAAGTTAATTCACACTAGCGCACAAGACTCTGAATTTGAACGGAACAGAACACTTAATGAATTGATCCGTACCAAGTTGTTTGCTGAAGCTGCTAGATCCAAAAATCTACCCATAGATTCTATTGGACTAAATAAAATCCAATTAGCAAAGGAAGTTGCACTTAGGGAGGAACTATACTCGGAGGTCATAACGCAGAATAGGCCTGTTATTAATGATAGTATTTCTAGAAAACATTTTCAATGGAAAAATACAGAGGTCTATTTAAAACACATCTATCACAATCAAAAAGAAGTTTTAGATACAATTTTACCCATACTTATTAGTAGTCCTAATGATTTTGATCACTATGCAAAAATATTATTTAAAAATAATCTACTTAAAAGTTCAGGCGGCGATCTTGGATGGATATCCTACAGCACTATAGACCCACAACTAGAAGAAGTGGCATTTTCGATGCCATTGAATAAAGTAATTGGTCCGGTTAGATCAAGCTACGGTTGGCATATTCTTCTAAAAAAAGATGAACGAAAACAAATCATTATAAGCGAAGAAGATTATCAAAATGCAAAAAAGGGTTTGATCAATACTATATCAAAAAAACAAGCACAAATAACAGCCAATGATTATGTAAATGATTTAGTAACTAATAATATTGCTATAGATGATCCTGTGGTAATAAATACACTAAATCAAATACATGAAATTGTTTTTCATAAAAATAAAAACAAGGATAAAATGGCGCAACAGATGGGTGAAAAATTAACAAAATATATTATTGACTTGAAATTAAACTCAGAGAGTGTTTTAGCGACATATGGTTTAGAAAAATTCACTGTAAACGATCTTTTACATAATCTAAGAAACTCTAGTCCTAAAATATTTTTAGATAACCCCATTCAGGCATTTCATATCGCTCTTAGAGATAACATTTTAACAACAGAGGCAATAAATCTTGGTTTAGAAAAGAAAAAGCACGTGCAATGGAAAATTCAATCTTCAAAAGATCAATATATGGCTAGAGAATTTTTACTTTCGGTATCAAATAAAAAAAACAATACCAATTTTTCAAAAAAAGAAATAAGAGAACTAACGGAAAAACTAAAGGACCAATTTTTAATTACAGTAAATCAAGAAAATTTAAATCAGATATTTAAATCAAATTAAGCTATGATGTATTTCCATCTTTAGCCCCTAATATCTTTAACACATCGAAAACCTGTGTGCATCAAGCCAGTATCTTTACTGGAACTCATCCGCCTCGAAACACGATACCCAGAACAATAACTATCATTACATAAAAAGGATCCCCCTCGTAGTATTTTTTTTATCGCAAATGGTTCTGATGGATCGTAGGATGTTTTCGGTCCTTTCGGATTAATACAGATTCCTTTTTCTTTATCGTAGCTATAGCTATTTATATGGTAGAAATCGGAACACCATTCCCAAACATTACCAGACATATCAAATAAACCATATTCATTAGATATAAAAGACCCAACAGGTGCAGTTAAATAATATCCATCCTGCTTAGTATTCTTGTAAGGAAAATGACCTTGCCAAAAATTTGCCTTCATAGGTGTTTCATTAATAGACTCGTTACCCCAAGGGTAGATCGCATCGGTCTTTTTTCCTCGCGCTGCCCACTCCCATTCGGCCTCCGTTGGCAGTCTTTTCCCTGCCCATTGTGCATAGGCGACTGCATCATCCCAGGATATGTGCACAACAGGATGATCCATAATCTCATTTATTAAACTATTTTTGCCAGAAGGATGTTTCCAAGAAGCACCTTTTTCCCATTCCCACCAACTTGATTCATCATTCAAAGGTATTGAATAACTGCTTGCTTTGAAGATTAATGACCCCGGCTCTAACAAAGAGTCAGGAGGCCTTGAAGTTCCAGGACGTAATTGGCTCATCATTTCATCCCAATTTATTTTTTTTTCAGCAGTAGTGGTATAGCCTGTTTCATTTACAAATTGTAAGAATTGTTGATTAGTTACTTCATACTTGTCCATGAAAAATGAGCTAACAACAACTCGATGTACAGGTTTTTCATTAGTGTAAGACTCTGATTTATCGCTTCCCATAAGATACTCACCGCCTGGAATAAGTACCATATTGTTCGGAATATTTTGAGGAGCTAAACGATTTTCAAATATTTCAAATTTATACAGAGCAAATATGATTAGCAGAAGTCCCATTCCTGCATAATATTTAAAATTACCTTTCAAATTTATACATAGATTTATAATCTTGGACCACACCTCCATAAGGAAATCCGTTTGCCTCCTTTCTAGAATTTTGAAAAATATCCTGAGCTTTTTTTATAATCCCAGGATGAGAATTTGCCAGATTATTTGTTTCCCCTTCATCTTGTTTTACATCATAAAGCTCAATTTCGGAGTTGAGGTTATAACGGACCGCTTTATAATCACCAATCCTTACCGACTGCCTAAATCCTCCATTAGGTAAATTTTGAAACCAACCACTTAGTTGATATTCCCAATTAAGATATTCATGCTTTTTTTGATGTTTGAATAAAAGAGTAGGTAGAAATGAAATTCCATCTAGATCTTTTAGAGTTTTATATCCAATTATTTCAGCGAAAGTAGACATAATATCTTGAAAACCTGAAATGTGATAGGATGTACTTTGAGACTTAATTTTATTTTTCCAGTAAGCAATAAGCGGAACTCGAATTCCTCCTTCATATAAATCTCTTTTGCCTCCTTTTAAATTTCCATTACTATTGAAAAACTCTAATTCGTGCCCACCATTATCAAAATGCGGTCCGTTATCACTTGTAAATAAAATCAAGGTGTTATCCAGTTCACCTAGTTCCTTTAACTTATTGATCAGTCGACCTATCTGTCGATCTAGTAATGTAATTTTTGCAGCATGAGCTTTCTCAATATCTGGCCAATCTTCTTCTTTATAATCAAGTGTATCTCTAATGGGTCCCTCAAAACTATGTGGAGCCCTATATGACATGAATAAAAAAAATGGTTCCTTTGAACTTTTTTTATCAAGAAAATCAAACGCAACGTTTGTCCTTAAATGATCTTTACAATCATAGTTTTTGTAATCATAGGGGATGAATTCCTGGTCACCATTTACCCATAATCTATTAGGAAAAAATGTTCTACCACCAAACCTACCAGACCACTGCTCTTGCACTGCAAAATCAAAACCATGGCCAACCGCCCAAGTGTCTACATCATCTGGTTTATCTAAATGCCACTTCCCTATAAATGCAGTTTGATACCCAACCGTCTGAAACATTCTTCCCATAGTAAATTCATCTTTTCCTAACGCAGCACCCTCCCACCTATCATTGCCGTAAAAACCCGCATTTCCTCGAATAGAGACCCTTGAAGATTTTTTCCCAGTAAGTAAAACTGCTCTTGAGGGTGCGCATGCAGCGTTTCCAGCATAAAAATTTTTAAAAATCATACCTTCTTTGGCTAATAAATCTAGATTAGGTGTTCTAATAATTTTTTGACCGTACGATCCTAGTTCGTTGTATCCTAAATCATCAGCTAACAACAAAATGATATTCGGTTTCTTCTCGCCCGATCCTTTACTCGAGTTGCATGAAAAACTCAAAATAAAAGACAAAATTAGAAAATGTCTTTTCTTTAAATAAAAAAAACAGTTTTTAATTAGTTTATTTTGCATGTTCCAGGCACTAAGGACTTAAAAATTAAAGTTTTTCTTAATTTTACTAGACAAAGCATGCTGCAACGTAGAATATCTTGGATGTTCACTTAAGTTCGTTATTTCTGCTCTTACCTCATCCATCTGGTACAATTCTTTTTTTACCACATTTCTATTATTATCCAGATCCTGCCACTCAATATAGTTGAAATCCTTTGTGTAGACTGCATAGGCCATATAATTCGAAAAGGATCGATCTTTCTGAAAAGTTTGATATTGGCTAAATGCCAATCTAGGACTTTTAAGAGATGGTTCTTTTACAAAAATAGCTAAACTTTTTCCATCGAGAGCAGGGTTCTCTTCAATTCCATTCAAATCAATAAGTGTGGGATATATATCTAATAATTCCACAAAATTCATACACTGACCACTATTAGGGTTAGAAGGGTCTATAATTATCAAAGGACTGTGTGTACTTTTTTCGTAAGAGGAATGTTTCCCCCAAATCTGTTGATCTCCAAGATGAAATCCGTGATCGCTCATAAGAACTATGATAGTGTCTTCATCAAGATCTAACTTTTTCAACTTGCCAACTATTCTTCCTACAAGACTATCAATGAAGCTTATCGAGGCCATATAGCCATGGATTAATTCTTTAGCATCTTTATTTTTAACCTTCTTATTGCGGTAATTTGTGTCAAAATAGTTTTCAGAGTATGCTTTATAAGCTGCTAACTCAGACCACTGATATACGATAGTATCCCCATCTAATGGAGCGATATCATAGTCCGATACTTTTATTTCACTCCTATTATATAATTCCCAAAACCTCTTTGGAGCTACAAAAGGAAGGTGAGGCTTTCGAAATCCAACCACGTAAAAGAATAAATCTTCTTTATGTTTTTCCAGATGGTTCTCTAAAGATTGAGAAATATGACCATCATTGTAGTTATCTAGAGGTAAATCTTCTTTTTCAATAGCAGGTCTTTCTTCCTTTTCCAAAGTTTGATTACCTGGTAAGCCATAAGACTCCCACTGTAAATCACCATTAATCCGCTCAATATCATAAATATAGTCCCAAGAAAGGCTATCATCACGTATATCATGGTATACTTTCCCAAAGGAATATGTTTTGTAACCATGATTTTTCAAATAGCCAGGCAAAGTCAAATGGGATTGGAATTGAGATTTGTCATTATAATTACCTTTGTGACCTAATTTTTCGGGACTTAGCCCAGTCAAAAAGCTCATTCGAGAGGGGCTACAGTTTGCGTACTGCGCATAAGCGCGCTTAAATGATACTCCCCTTTTTACTAATTTGTCAATATTTGGTGTAACTGCAATACTGTTTCCCCAAGAATGAATTTCAGGCCTCATATCATCAACAATAATCATAAGAATATTTTTTTTCGTAGGAATAACTTCTTTACTACTACAGCTCAAGCAAAAAAAGATTACTAAAAAACTAATTTTATTTAACATTTGAGAAAACTACCTTTTTACTAGGTAAATATCCTATCCTATGGGCTTTAAATTGAATCTTCATCCCTTTTTTATAAGCAATTGGATTTGTATAGGGCCTCCATCCTTTCCAAGACATTGTATCTTGTTGGGAAAACTTAAATCCTATATTCGCACCTTCTGTTTGACAACTAACAACCAAATTGTCACCAACTTTGGTTATTACAGGATCGCTAGTTACCGGTTGAATTTTATTTGGCCAAAACGATTTAATTAATTCTTCTTCTGATATATGTCCTTTATCATTAACCTCTTTCATCCACTCTGAACACTCTTTTCTTAACTCATATAATTTGTCCTGATATTTAGGATCATCTGCAAGGTTACGTAATTCATAAGGATCTGAATATGTATCAAATAACTCTTCTTCAGGCTTTTCATCTCTAAACCACAGCAATTGGAGGTTGTCTAACTGACCATTTTGGTTCATTATCAAAAGCTCTTGCATTGAATCCATTTTTTCTCTGTATTCTAAGGGAAGGTAATAAGGTTTTTCAGGGTTGAAATTTTTTAAATATTTATATCGATTATCTCTCACCGCACGAATCATATCATAATGCTCGTCAAACCTGTCAGCAGCAGCATGAATATATTTCCTATTATTTTTTGATTTGTATTTTCCCTCGAAGGATCTCCCTTGATGATATTTACGAGAAGGAATATTAGCCAAAGAAAGAAGGGTAGGTGCAAAATCTACAAAACTAATCAGTTGATTATCTACCTCACCAGCACGTACCTGATTAGGGTACCTAATAATCATAGGCACTCGAATCCCAGAGTCATACAATAACCTTTTCTCCCTTGGTAGTGGCCCCCCATGATCTGTATAGAATACTACAATTGTCTCCTCCAATAAATCATCATCTTCGAGTTGTTTGAGAATCAGGCCAACTTTCCCATCCATTTCAACAATATTGGAGTACATTCGTTTCATATCCTTTCTCACAATATCATTATTTGGTAAATACGGAGGAACAGAAATTTGAATGTTATCCGATAGGTATAATGGTTTTTCAATTCCAGCAAATTGCTCCCACCATTTACCAATTCCTCTTCCAGGAGGGAATGTATCCAAATCAAAATGACGGTACCATGGATCCCACAGATTCGACTCATGGGTAACTCCAAAATTAAAAATAGAATAAAAATTTTGATCTTTATCCCTATTCCTCCAATGAGCATAAATGCTTGATTCATCCCATGCTGTTAAGGACTTGTAAAACTGATAATCTTCTTTCTTATTATTCGTACAATAGTATCCCTTTTCCCTAAGAATTTGGCTTACCATTTTTATTTGTGGAGATGGAACTACCTCGTAATTGATAAGACCCTTTTTTTTCGCAGCTGGTTGCTGGGAAAGTGTCCTCATATGATGTGCACCAATACTCGTTGGATACATTCCTGTCACTATAGATGCTCTACTAGGAGAACATACGCCTGAAACAGAATAAACATTATTATAACGCACCCCTTCTTCAGCCAACCGACTTAGGTTAGGAGTGCTAATTGTTGAATCTCCGAAAGATGGAATATAAAGGCCTAAATCTTCTGCAACCAACCAAACAATATTTGGTCTTTTATCTATATTCTTTTCATTAGAGCATGCAATTATCAGTAGAAAAAATAATATACTACTTCTTTTTATTATTCTCATCATATGCTGCTTGGTATGAAGGTAAGATCTTTTCATATTGCGATGGAGCTCTTCTAGTAGATTCAATATGATTTAAGGATAAATCCTCTAACATACTTACAATTTTTTGATTATCTTTCGCAATATCATATTTTTCTGAGGGATCATGCTCAATATTGTATAACAAAGGCATATCTTTTTGAGTAGGTCCATCATCCCATGGATTTGGATCTTTTATATACATTTTCCATTCTTTATGCCTAAGTGCAATTAATGTGTCCTGTCTATAATAATGAATATCCGTTCTAACATTACTATTCTCAAAAAATGTTTTCCTTATATCTACACCATCTAAAGATTTCTTTTCATACTCTCCGCCTGCTAAAGATACTAAGGTAGGAAAAAAATCAAGTGTGGAGGCCAAAGCAGTTGTTGTTACTTCAGGTATCCTTCCAGGCATCCAAGCAATCGCAGGTACCCGATATCCTCCTTCATATACACTACCCTTATTCCCTTTTAGTAAACCAGAAGAACCACCATTAATATTTGCCCATCCCCATGGCCCATTATCACTTGTAAAAATAACAAAAGTATTTTCTGCAATTTTCAGGTCTTTCAAAGTTTTTAAGATTTTACCCACGCTTCTATCTATCTCCTCAACAACATCTCCATAAGCTCCTCTCATGCTAAGGTCTTTATTTTCATCTGTGAGGACTAAAGGTGTATGAGGAGCAGTGTGTGCTAAATAAAGGAAAAATGGATTATTCTTATTCTGATGCAAAAAATCAACTGATTTTTGTGTGAACATTTCAATAAAATTTCCCTGATCTAAACTAACTCCGATTGTGTCATGACCATCCAAAAAAGGTAAAGGAGGGAAATTATCTCTGGCATAGTCCCATTTACCTTCTGGCCTCATATCATTTGAGTATGGTATACCATAAAAAGAATCAAACCCGTGATTCAAAGGCATATACTTTTTTAAATGCCCTAGGTGCCATTTACCAATACATGCAGTTCTATAGCCATTTTTTTTGAGAGCTGAAGCAATTGTTATTTCCTTGGGATCTAGACCACCTGCGTTATCTGGAAATAATACACTTCGTTTCCCATACATACCAGTTTGCACTGGTAACTTTCCAGTTAAGAGTGCGGCTCTACTCGGTGTACAAATAGAAGATCCAACATAAAATTGAGTAAATCTCATTCCCTCTTTTGCCATCTGATCAAGATAAGGTGTTTTGATAGTTGGATGTCCATAAGAACCAAGATCTCCATATCCCAAATCATCAGTAAAAATGATAATAAAATTTGGTTTTTTTAATTCTTCGTTCTTTTCACATGAGAATAAAATAAGGAAAGTAAAAACAATCCAACCAGATGGTTTAAAAAACAACTTCACTTCAATTCACCCCTCTCACTAAATAATTATCAATGTGTTTGTATAATTTTTCAAAATTTGGGCCAAACCGTGACTTTCCTCTTCTCCTTGTTTGAGTGATAATAATATTATTATCCAAGTCTATTCTAAGCTGTGATGAGGTAGCGGAGCCATGACCGATAACATTTTTACTAAGCATATATCTATCTTCACCTGTTTCTTCATCCTTAACTTTCCAATCTTGAATTGTTGTTCCAATACCCATAGGCCTACCTCTATCCCAATCATTAAAATAAGTAATATTTGGAAAATATTGCTTCAAATCCTTTGGAAGAATTTTCTCATAGGTATTCTTTGAAAAATATTTTTTCCCATCATAGGTTCCTTGATTTAAAACCATTTGAGCTAATATCGAAAGATCATAAGCAGTACTGTGCACGCTATAACCTAGATCCCAAGTGTGATATGTATTTTTCATGCCTAAAGGACCATAGAGATACTCATGAAATAATCGAAAAATACTTTTCCCAGATACTAGCTCCATTACTTTCCCAGCCAAATCAAAACCCATGCCATTGTAAGTATAACGTGTCCCAACAGTATCATTTTTAATGGTCTGAAATAATGTATTCTCTAACCAAGGATTATGGACACCATCGAAAAGACCATGACCATCTAACCCACTTGTATGCGTAAAGCAATGCCTCATGGTCACAGCTCGAGGCCCTTTTAGAGGAAAATCTGGTAAATATTTTCCTACAGGATCATCAATACCAATAATATTTTGGTCCACAAACTGAGCAAATAAAATACCTGTTAATAGTTTTGTTATAGAAGCTATCTCAGATGGTGTATTAGTGGTGAAATCACCATAGTCGTCTTCACCAAAAGCATCATGGAAAAGAATTTTTCCATCTTTAGCAAGAACCATATCAAATGGAGAACCTTGATCCGCTATCCAATCATCACATATCTTTCGAAGATTTTTTATGAATTCAGGATTGTTATTTTGATATGTTCTTTGAATATCCTTTAGCTTACCTGAATTTAGAAGTGTTTTTTCTGGAAGTTTAAGTTTTGGATATACATTTTCTTTGCCCAATATTACCTGCTTAATTTGTGCATGATAATCACCATTGTGAATAAGCGGGGTTAGCTTTTTATCACTTTTATAGTTATTCTTTGCCATTTCGTGTAAAAAAGAAAGTAACAAAATCGATTTTTCTTGAAAGAATATAGATTCCAGGGTTACGTGTCCCATGTAAGATTTAATAGCCTTATTGTGCTCTTCCCAAACTTCTTTAGGAATGTTACTAATTGGAAAATATTCCGGTAATACTTCTAATTTATTGTTCCAAACCATCCAATTGTTATCCAGGAAAAATAAGGTACCACCTCGCTTTAAAATGGTCCCATTCGAACCTAAAATTTCAGCATAAAATCCATAACGACCTTCAAGTTTTGGGTAAAAGACTTCTTTTACATCTGTATTAAACCATCTCACTTTAATAGAATAGGATCCTCCTAATAATTCTCTTACAAGACCTGGTTTATCCGGTACCAACCTAGGAAAAGTACCGACTCTAGAATTATATGTATGTCTATAATGAGCTGGCTTGATTTTCATAGATAAAAACTCATTGAATTCATGCGATTTACTTCTTTCAGTAATAACAGCCCGACCTTGCTTTTCACTTAAAATTTTACATTTTATTTTCCAATCCCAATCCTTATTTATCGCTTTTATTACAATATGATTAGCTCCTTCCTTAAGCTCAAATGGAATGATTTTCTCTTTTCCATTAAAATTATTTCCATAGTGAGCGGAAACAAGATTTTCATTTACAAATATTTTTACCCCATCTGTAACCGAAAGTAAAAAGAAGGCTTTCTGTAGTCTCGAAATTTTTATCTTCTTATACAAATATACTGCCGCATAGGAAGAGTCTTCTACAAAAGAATTTATATTATGTTCACCATTTTTAGATCGGATCCATTGACCATCTAAAACATTGTTATTGAACTTTCCTTCATTTTGAATAAAGTTTACTTCAAGCAATTCAATAGGTTCCACTTTTTTTCCTTGATCAGGATAATATGCTTTAGAAACATAAAAATCATGTATGTAACTGTTCATAGTAAAAAAATCTTCTTTATTACTACAGCCTAAAATTGTAAAAACAACAACTACAAGGAATTTCTTCTTTATAAAAAACCTGCCCATTCTTTCCTTCATTACCTACCTGATGAAATCATTATATCGTATCCAATCAAAGTCTGCATAATCCTTAGATGATACACCATTACTCGTAGCATACATACCCAGTAATGCTCCCGTATAATTTCTATCAAGCATTTTTATGGCATCTAAGGAACTAAAACTTGTGAATGTTTCCCCATTATCTAATGAATAATAAAAAGTATATCTGTCTTCTCTAGATGCAGTTTTGAATATTATACTTCCACTGTATTTCTTTAAATGAACTTTCTTTAGCGAAGTTAAACTTTTATCCTTTTCTTTTAGCTTCTGCTCTAAAAAGAATTTTTTACCAACTTTATACACTACGCTGGTAAGATAATTACGTTCTTTCTGATAGTGGATAATTCCAGATTCAACTTTATTCTTTTTTGGCATAAAATTCATTTTTACCTGATAATCAAAATCGCTTTCTCTTTGACGAAAACCAATCATACTGAAATTCTTTCTATTTTCAACTGTAGTTGGCTTTGGATATAGTCGTAAATGTCCAGGATTATCAGTTAAAGAAATAGTATTTTTTTTTGGAACGCGAATAAATGTCCAATCTAATTTCAAGTTACTTGATGTGAAGTCATCTATATAGGAATTATCTATATATTGTGGTTTTTCTGGAAAAGGTAATGGGAAAAATCGTTCTACTTTTCCAGTCATAGGAGCAGCTACAGGGAATAAATATTGGACGGGTTGCCACTTTGTTTCAGATACCTGCTCCCATTTTACAATAGTAGGCTCCCACTTCATGGGGATTAAATACGTTTCCCTTCCCATGTTAGCATCTCCATCCAAATCATTTCTTTTCCCAAGAGAGACCATGTACCAGCGTCCATCGGCCAACTGGATCATATCCGCATGTCCAGTGCTATTTACAAAATAGTCATTCGTCACATGGCGAGTTGTAAGAACAGGATTTCTCTGATTCTCCTCGTAAGGACCAAATATATTTTCACTTGCTGCCATCATAACCGCATGATTCTTTCCTGTCCCACCTTCTGCGACTAATAAATAATACAAACCATGCTCTTTGTAAATGTGCGGCCCTTCAGTACAACAACCAAACACGCCATCCCAAATAGTATGCCTATCTCCAGTGAGTTTCCATTTTTTTATATCCAATTCCTGAATCCATATTTCACCAATACCATTTGCATTCATATCACCTGGAGAGTGAGTTCCAGTAAAGTAGACTTTACCATTTGTATCGAAAAATATATCTGGATCAATTCCAGGGGCACCCTCAATAATATGAGGCTCAGACCATGGTCCAGATGGATCTTTTGCAGTAATTACAAAATTTCTCATCAATCCAGGTTTACCATCACCTGAATTATACACGTTTGTGGTGATTATATAAAATGTACCTTTATGGTACCTTATGGTTGGGGCGTGTATTCCTCCATCTGATTGAACATCTACCAGGTTCATATCGCCATTGCACTGATCTTCCCTGTGTAAACCATATCCTATCAGTTCCCAATTCACTAAATCTCTACTATGATGGATAGGTAATCCAGGAAAATATTCGAAAGAAGAATTTACGATGTAGTAATCATCCCCTGCTCGGCAAATAGATGGATCTGGATGTGCTCCAGAAATAATTGGGTTGATGTAAAAACCCTCTTTTGCTATGAGAAAGACAAATATTTGAAAGAATAAGATTAATAATTTTTTCATTGGATTCCTTTTTTTAATTTATTGATTTAATTGACTAAATAATTCTTTTTTAAAATCTTGCTCCATTTGATTGCTCAGTCCATCGCTATCCTGAGTTTCATTTGCCTGTGAAAACAAAGTCCCAATTAAGTTATTCTTCCTATCTACCCAACATTTAGTTTTTTCATATCCACCCACTCTTAATATATCTTTTTCGAATGTATGATTTTGACTCGTTAAATACATTCCAAACCCTGTATTATATCCATAATTATTGTTATCTACATTTGGCTTTGAAGACATTTTCTGAATGGTCTCTTTTTTTAAAAATGTATTTCCATCATTGAAAAACAAAAGTCGCATAAATTGAATATATCCATCCGCAGTACCCAGCATTCCTTCTCCCCCTAAAAAAAGATTATTAGCTTTAGAATAATTTGGTACTTCCCCTCCAAAAATATTTAGTTCGTTTTCTAAAACTTGCCTTAATTGACCATCTCTACCTGTGAAAGATGGAATCAGCTCTACTCCTTTAGGTTTGATATAATCAAGACCTTCAATGTTGTAAACGTTTGTTACTCTTTCTATTAGGTTTTGATGAAGCGATTTGCCAGTAACTCTCTCAATAAGTAACCCTAAAACCGAGGTATTCATACCATAAAAGTATCTTTCACCTGGTTGTTGAGCGAGAGGTAACATGGAGAGTATATCAATGAGTTGATCTCCATTTTCTGCTTGTAAAATTCTTTTTAATGCTAAGTTGGCATTCAAACATTTGGAAGGTGTTAAAGCATAATAAAACCCGGCTCTATGATTTAGCAGATGCTCTACCAGCATAATGGAATCCATTTTTACTAACTTATGCGGACAATTAAATGTTTTATTCTCTGAACTTGCTACACTTTTCCCGTTGATATCTACTGCTACCTTTAAATTTGAAAACTCTGGAATATATTTAGACACCGGATCATCAATTTTGAATAGTCCCTCTTCCATTAAATCCATTGCAAGTGAAATAGTAACTAATTTGCTCATAGACCATATTCTCATCCACGTGTTTCCATCAATATTTTGATTAGGCAATAAACTTTTGTTTATAGCAAGATGTTCATATACCAATTCTCCAGTTATACCATGTACAATTTTTGAATACAAAAATGGCCAGATTCCTTCGTCCACATACTTATCTAAAATTTGATTTAATGGTACTGGGTCAAGGTCGATACTTTTAGTTTTTCTATCAACACATGAAAAAAAGACGGATAAAAATAAAACAAAAATAGTAGTGTGAAAATTAAAACTGAATCGCTTCACCGTATTGTTCCTCATATGAAAAAATTTGTCTATAAACTTCACCTCTAAATTCATTGTAAAATTCATGTCCTCCTTTCGGAATAGGATGTAGCTGGGACATTTTTACACCAACAAAACCCCTTTTGCTATCAATCCAAAATTCAGTGCCTTCATATCCTCCTCCCTGCCATAAATCACTATCTCCAACTCCTAACTTGCGAAGAGTATCAGACGTAACCCAAAGGTTGTATCCATTATACCCCCAATCATTTTTAAGCTGAGTTTGAGGACTCGTCATTTCTTTCACGGTTTTTGGATTTAAGAATTGTTCATTATTAAGAGTCCCATAATTCATTAACATTCTAAGAAAATCACAATACCCATCAGCACTAGCAATCATCCCCTCTCCTCCTAAAAAAATATTGTTATCTAGACTATTGGAAGGGAAGTCTGGACCAAAAATATCAAAATCACCATCATGAGCGAATCGTAAAGAATCATTTTTCCCAGAAAACCTAGGAAGCAAGCTTTCATTTAGATTGAGATTATATTTTAAACCATTTATTTTAAGCGGTGTTGTCATTCTTGATTTAATAAGCTCATTAAGTGTCTTTCCGGTTGCACGCTCTGCAACCAAACCTAGAATAGTTGTGTTTGTGCCATAAAAATGAGAATCCCCTGGGTTTTGGATCAGAGGCAACTTCGCAAACCTACTTATTAAATCATCACTATTTTTTGCTTTGGGTAGATTTACTTTCGCCATTTCTTCATTAATACATTTGTTTTGGGTGGTAGCGTAATAAAAACCTGCCTCATGA
Source organism: Fidelibacterota bacterium (assembly GCA_045568995.1). Lineage (GTDB taxonomy): Bacteria > Fidelibacterota > Marinisomatia > Marinisomatales > UBA1611. The sequence goes on from JBJKZY010000038.1 coordinate 47,597, forward strand.
TTGATAAGGTGTCTTACAGTCATTTGCGTAGTATTTGCTTTCAATTCAAAAGGACAAAAATTTTTCATAGAATCCACAAGAGTAAGAGACGCGCCCTGCTCATCTGTTGCAACTGAAAGACTAGAAAATTCAGGTATATATTTCTCCACCAAATCATCTAGACTTACTATATCCTCCTCCACAAGATCCATAAATAACGAAATAGTTACAATCTTACTCATGGACCAAATTCGCATTAATGTCTGTCCATTAATTTTTTCTTTAGGGAGAAATTTTCTATTAATTGAATTATGCTCATAAATTACATTACCTGATTTATCTTCAAATCTTACATGGATAAAAGGATGTGAATTATTCTGAGCATATTTATTAACAATACTGTCCAGCTTAGATTTGTCAAAAGAGAAATATGGATCTTCACATGCACTGAAAAAATGAAGAACTAATAAAAGAAAGATTCCTACTATATTTTTCTTCATTTTTAATTGATACGGTTAATAGTTAAAGGAAATACTTAGCTGTTGAGAGTTGCCTAAAAATTTCATTTGCTCATGCGTGAAATATATAGATAGAGAATTATTCAATATTTGCGGGATAGTAAGTCCACCTCCAAATGAAAATTCACTCTCAGCTTTTTCTAGAAAAAGAGAATTCACTCCCGCGTATAAAGAAATCAGCCCATCGAAAAGATGAATTTTCGCTCCAGTATTAATATAATTTGCATTATCATTAGGACTGATTGCATCTAAAGATGCAACAAGCTTATTTCTAGTACCTATTTGAAATTCATCTGAAATACCGATTCTTAGCACCAAAGGTAGGTCAAAATAATCGGTAGATAATATTCCTGTAACACTTTCATTGTTGCCTTCTATGTTTTCATCCACATCTGCTCCAATTAATAAATCGTCTCCTGACATTCTTAGTTTTGGACCAAAATTGCTAATGCTCGTACCTAATGTAAAACCAAATGGTGTAATAAAAAGGGTTCCAAAATCTACAGCAAAACCCTTTGCATGGCTATTTGCGATACTCTGTTGAATATATTTTCCATTAAAACCAACAGAAAAGCGATCGGTTAAATCCAGTGCATACGTAGATCCGATTGCATAATCTGCAGCACGAAATGTTTCTCCTGTATTTTCGTTCCCGTACCGGGTCACTTCCATTTCATCCATAGTAACTGAAGTAATATTGAACCCCAAAACAGATTTATTGTTCATCGGAAAGGTAATCCCAAAATAATCAAAAGATATATCTGCAATCCAATTTGCATGATTAAAATACACCTCTTTAATATCGTGAAAACTTAAGCCTGCAGGATTCCAATACATCGCAGTAGCATCCTTTGCAATAGAGGTATAGGCTCCACCCATACCAACTGCATTTGAACCAACTTCAATAGAAAGAAATTTGGCAGCTGTTGTTCCTGTTTTATTTACACCGTAAAGCAAACCGATGATAAATATTGTCTTTATTATATATTTATATTGTTTCATATCATTTCACTATAGCTAGTTTTCCTATTTTTTCTCCAATGTTGGGTGCATCTACGTGGTAGATGTACATACCATACGCAGCCGATAAATTATCTTCGGTAAGTAGATCCCACTTTCCTGTACCCGACTCCAAAGGAGAAGAATGTTGAATGGTCTTCACCAGTTCCCCTGCGATACTATATATCCGTATCGTACACTCACTGGGAAGATATCTAAATTGTATTTCTCGAGGTCCGCGTCCTGAGTTAAATGTATTCTGACCTTCAAAAGCACTTGCAGCAAAATATGGATTCGGGACCACCTTAATTTTGTCCATATCTTGGATAGCCTGATTCTTATCAATAATAGGAGCATAGGTGGTAAACTCATATACATCGTCCTTTAAAAAAGGTTTGTCTACTACAATGTGTGCCGTATCTCCTGCCCTCGGCTCACTATAAATTCGAGTTTCATCATCGGGCATCAGGTTTAATAAAAGCCTCCAGGAAGGCATTGGATTGCCTAGACTGTCCTCATGATCCATAAAAACGATCCAATCACTTTCTCTAGTCCCGTCTGCATTGAAGACACTGTCCGGATCTCCAAACGGTATTACATCAATAAACCCAATCGGGATCTGTTCCCAGTCTATGTTATCATCTCCCGTAAGACTTACTTGCCTCTGCACCTTAAAATTAACCGGTCTACCTACTTGTAAAAATCCAGGATAGCAGTTCCCATTAGGAAGGGTACGCATGCACACATCCAAACTGGTATCGGTTATCCCATCGGTAAATACTACTCGGTAGTCAAACGGTAACATAGACCCCACCACATTAAAAGTATAATAACGAGCAACATCAAACGTCCACACGCTATCTGTGTTCCAGGAAGATAACGATCGGTTAAAACCCAAAGACTCCACATTTTTAAATGTGAGTCGAAAGCCATCGATCACATCTGCGTCCGATTCAGGTAAATCAAAAGAGTTATTAATTAACGTATCGGGATTATTTTCGTTGGTAATATCTACCAGATAATACGACTTTGTGGTAGCAGTATCGTACCCTGCCAGACCCTGCTGATTTAAAAAGAGAGTATCATCAAACGTAATTTGATAGGTGTGAGCATCCTGAACCATTTGAGGATCTACGATCTCTAGAAATACCTCACCGCTTGATGCACCAAGGACATGATCCACCTGATCTCCAGCAAAAGAAGCATCCACAAAACCAGCAGATGGAGGTGAGGGAACTACTTCCACAACATTGGGACCCAAACTCACCGCTCCCGTAAGAGGGTTCACCCGCAGTTTCATAGGCGAGTCACTGGGAATAATATTATTCGATAAGTCTCCACCATAGTCATAGGAGACCACCGCATAATAATATCGCTGTCCGTTTACTACATTATGATCAACATAGGAATGTGTTAACCCAGTATCATCTCCAAGATAGAACTTAATTCCATTAAGATCCACTGGATGCCAGCCGCTCTTTCCATCTACTAAATCCCACTGAGCTCTCACTCCATTTTGAACATACGGCTCTAAGAAGGTAGGATTTCCATCTCCGTCTGTGATATTATACGCGTCATTAAACTCAAAGTCTGTAGCACGATAAATTTTGTACCCTTCAAAGTCATACAAGTCAGCACCGTTCGTGATGTTCCCCATATACTTATCTTGCGTGCTCTCTGCAGAACGATCCCAATATAAGGTAACCACTCCGTCTCCAGGAACCGCTGTAACCTTTGGTGGATTGGGAGCTTTGGCAAACTGATAGTCGCTTTCATAGGTAAGCTGAGCAACATTTTTGTTTCGTATAGCATCCTGTTGATCATTTCCCATCATAATCGCCATGGCAATACGCTCCGTTTGCCCGGCCTCTAATGGGAAATATCCAGAAGAAATTTGCATATCGACGCTTCCAGGATCATCTCCTCCAGGAGGAGGATCCCAAAAATTTCCAGGAGTAAGATAAAAACTCCATATAGAATTATCGCTTGAGGTATTGAATCCTGCATCATTTTTTTGTACTGAAGTCAGTCCCATCTGATCAGACTCGGATACATCGGTCTTATCAATGTTGGGTTCCCCAGGAAAACCGGTTCCTGAACCGGAAGTAGGCATGTTATCGAGCACTCCAGCAGATAGTCCACCAGACTCATCTCCGTTAAGACCCACATCATCTGCTAAACTCCAGTCTCCATCGTTATCAATAAAATCATCTCGGGACTCATCAATCATCTCATCGATCCCTTCATCGATCCCTTCATCCACTGCTCCATCGCCATCATTATCTACTCCGTCCCGATAAGGCTTCCCAAGATCTTCTTCTCCCACATCATACAATATAATGTCGGTACCCGGAACTCTGTACCGCTTCCACGTGTCTAGAGATGCGGCAGCTACCATAGCCTCATCTATTAACGGTGAGTTCACATCTGCTCCTAACCCTACTGGATACTCCAACGCATACGGATCCTCTGGGTCTGCATTGTTATCAATACCATCGGCATACCGTGCGTCTATGTCACTCTCTTCTAAACTGATTACATGAATGATACCATTTTGAAAACCATCATTGGGTAAGGGCCATATATTCCACTGCTGAGATAACGAAGCGTCAATCATCTCTTGCGATACCAGGGGACTTCCATCTTCGCCATTATTATTGTTATCAATACGATCCGAATAACTGACTCCTGTCTGACTTCCTACCGGAACATGACTCAAGTTCTCATCCACCAGTCCATTCCCATTGTCATCGATACTGTTCCCTAAAATCTCCCCCACAATCATAGACTCTTGAATGATCGGCCCTCCTGTTTCTCCATCACTATCATTATCAATACGATCTTTATCATTACCAGGAGTCTCAATAAAAGAAGTGGCTACAACTCCCACAGGATCCGAGCCAAAGGCAGGACCGCCGATATTATCATCATCCAAGGACCAGGCAATATCATTGATTAAATCAAAATCTCTTAGATCGTCATCACAGTCCCCATTACCTCCTACACAATCTGCAAGCCATTGACCGAATGCAACTTGGTCATAATCGTAAGATCCATCGTTCTGCACTTCGTGAAGCAAAAAGATAACATCCTCGATTAAAATCTGCTTCCACTCCATCGCTCTTACCCCTACCAAAATACCCGCTCCTTTGCGGGTCACATCGGTAGTATCAGGTGTATAAGGATGTCCTACAATGTAATTCCGATCATCCGACACCTTGTAAAAGACTTCCTGACCTGCATTGAACTGATTTTTTCCAAAGTATCCGTTCCAGGATCCAGACCAGCCGGGATCGTTCTCGTCTGCGTACTTATCCGGCCAGGTAGGTGGCCAGGTACTCTCGTCATCGCTAATAGCTATCTTGGTAGAATTGGGGTTCATGTAGCCCGGTACCGGTTCCCACATCATGGAGTTGCCCTCCTGATCGCTCCGATGCGTTATGGTTACCAGAGGTCTCTCTTCTCCACCATCCGTAGTCACCATTGCTCCCACATACAAAGCTTGATAGGCAACGTAACCCCTACCACTATTGGTTGGCCACTCGTAAAAAAATACACTAGGTCCTGAAAGATCATTACCACTGGATCCATAATTTTGAATGGAAACTCGAATTTTATTTACATCCACGTTGGTAACCCGTCTATAATTTGGGTCTCCTCTATCGCTAGATTGGGAAAACAAGTTACCAATCAAAAAAATATAGATTAAAAGTTTCACCATGCAATTTGTAATCCCATTTGGATCTGTCTTGGAGGATCGTACCAATCCGGCCTATTGAAAAATTGTTCAAGCGTATTGGGTCTCATAGGTTCAAAAGGACTGATCGCTTGAGCCCTTGCTTGTTCAATCGTTTGATTTGCTTTGCCCGAATCTCCATACACAGAAATCTGGTTTCGTCTATCAGTTAGGTTTTGAATTCGAATATAAAATTTTCCATTTAATTCGCCTATCTTAATATCTCGATGAAGTTTCACATCCATTCGAAATGTGGATGGCTTTCTTCTACTGTTGCGAAGCAAAACAGTGGACAAAACTTCTCCCTGGCTCTCATAATTAGTAATCTGAGGGGTGTATGGATAACCAGCTCCAAATTGAAAAACTGTGTTCGCCCCCCATTCCTTATAGTTTGCAAAAATAGAACCATTAAGACTATGAGTTTGGTCCCAATCTAAAGGTATTATGGACCGGGTAGGTTCATTCCCAGCAAGAACTGCACCAAATTCCTCTACTGGGTTTGAATTAGCACCCTCTGCAACTTGATAGGTATAGTCTAGCTGACCTCCAATAAAATTGCTAAACCGGCGATATGCAGTAACGATAATTCCGCGAGAATTTGAGTAGTCTTTATTTACGAAAGTATAGTACGCTTTTCCATCGCCTAAATCAATAGGGATACCACTAGATACATAGTTTCTAGCATCTCGATAAAAAGCCTTTAATTCCAATCTCGTATTCAAAGCTACTTCTTGTTTCAAACCAAGCTCATAACTCACTGTCGTCTCTGGCTTGAGGTCCGGATTACCGAAAATTCCAAAATTGGATCCAGTCTCGCTTAGTTTATAGTCTGTTTCATCATAGAGAAGGGAAAAATCAGGAATTTTAAAAAAATATCCATAAGCAAAATGAATTACACCTTTATCCGAGATTGGATACGCAACTGCTGCCCTTGGGCTAAGCAAAGACTTAACTGTTGTATTTTTCCACCAACCTGTTTTTTGATTTAGATTTGGTTGATCATTAAACCTACTGTAATAATCCGCGTACGTATAACTGACCTCATTTCCATTAGTATCAATTTCAGTATAAGATATATCTCCCCAATTGATTGCTTCTAATTGGCTTAGAGAAAGGGTGTCCAGAGCAGGGTTTCTAGGGTCTTTGATATAAGGTTCATGAATATTGTTAGGAATTTTTGAATTAGGATTGAAGCTCTCATATCTCAAACCTAAGTTTATGATCATATCTCCATACTCTATTTTATCCTGAGCATATATGGCAAATTCAGTTGGTTTACGTGCATAATATGATCTAGTAAAACTTTCTTTATCTGGAATGAGAGGTGTATACACTTGATCCGTCAAAGTGGAATCTAGGAGAGAATATTTGTCAAGCATCAGAGAGTGAGATGAAAAATCTAAACCTAACTTTATTTGATTGTATTTATTCACTTGACTGGTAAAGTCCAATTTATAGTTATTTGTTTTTGTTTCCCTTTCAAAGCGTCTATTGTCAACACCTGCTCTATATAGGGAATATGCTGGGAAGTATTGTACTTGATCTCCATATTGCTCAATTATATGGTCCGGTATCCGGTTTTCTAACCGGGCTAGAAATAAGCTGTCTGGTGTGATATATCTATTATCTAAAGGATCTTCAAATAGGTAGGATTCATAATTGTATTTGTTTTCACTTACATTAAACTGAACAAATGATGTAGGAGATAATGTATGCGATATACTTAGACCCAAAAACCTTCCTTGATTAAAATTGGTTATTTGGGCGTCTTCAAGTAATTGAAGTGCAAAGTTATAATCTTGACTCTCTCGAGAATTTAATATCGTATTAATTTTAAAAGTGGTTCCTTTCAAAATGTTAAAAGTGATCTTATTTTGAGAGGACCACGAAGAATGCCAATTTAATCCCTTGTAGTATGGATCTTTTTGCTGTTCACTACCATCTAAATATCGATTGTTATTTTGGTCATTAAAAATAGTATCTCCATAAATAGTAAATGTTTGTAGCCCATTAAGCCATCCCTTTGATTGATTAACTCTACCACTTGAATAAAAAGTGATTTTATCTTTTAGAATTGGGCCACTTAAACTAGCTGAAACACTATAGTCATCTTCAATATTTAGATTATTCAAATTATTATAGGCTTTATCTGAACTTTGATAATCTCCGGCGTATGTGTGAAGAGATCCTTCAAATTGATTCCCTCCATCTTTGGTTACCATATTTACTACACCAGTAAGAGCCCTACCATATTCAGCATTGAACGTGCCACTGATCACCTGTAATTCCTGAATATTGTCATTTTCGATTTGCACTCCAATACCGCCATCATATAAATCCGACATAGGAACGCCATCTACCATGTAAGAGACTTCACTCGTTCTTCCACCACGCATATGGATACCTCCATCGGAGTCAACCGTCACGCCTCCCTGGAGACGCAAGACTTCTGAAACTTCCGTGACAGGCATTCCTTCTAACTCTTCTGATGTTATAATAGCTTCGGATTGAGTAACATCAAACTGAATCAATTTTTTTTCCGCAACTACTACTACCTCTTCTCCAGCAATTACACTGCTAACTAATTCTCCATTTAATGAAGTTGTTTTATCGGAAATAATAGTCACGCCCTCATTCACTAATTTTTTGTAACCAATCATTTCAAATCGTATTGAATAACTTTTTGGCGGAATATTTAGCAAGATATACTCACCTTTTTCATTCGAAGAGGTACCAAGATACGTATTTTCAATAATAATATTACAACCTATAAGTGGCTCTCCAGTTTCTTTATCTATCAAGGTGCCTGACAACTTTCCTGTTGTGCCTCCAAAGAGGATCTGATGCAAAATTAGAATACATGTAATATTTAAAATTGATTTCATAGTTATCTCACAAAATAAAGTTTTTAACCATTGAACTATCAACGGTCACATTTGATTTGGAAAGCAAAACGTTTCTGAATTGGAAATATTTCTCTTTTTCACTTTTTATATTTTCTTCTGAACTGGTTGATTGTCTATTACTTAATCTATTTAACACATAATTAATCATTGATTTGTTTTTAGAGTCTGAAAACTCCTTTTGAAAACTATTTTTTTTATGAATTTTTTGTAGCAAAGCGTCTGACAAAAATTTTTCCCTACACAAAACACCTTCAATACTTTGCTCTAAGTCTAAAGGAGTAGATATTTTCGCAAGTTGCATATCAGATAACTTAGTAAGCTTATTTAAAATTTGAGAAACGTTTAAATCTATACCTTGATAAGAAACAATATGTTTTTCTTGGATAGATTCTAAGTTCTTGTGATTTACAAAGGTTAAAAATTGATGTAAATCTAAAAGATTCCCTTTGTTGAAATGAATAGACAATGCCTCCATTGTGTTATCTGTATAGTCAAGTAAGAGTTTATTCTGATTAAAATTTGAAATAAGGTTTACCATTTCATCTCTTTTCAGTTGAAAATCTTTTTCTAATAGAAAATTATTATGCTTTTTTTCTAAAACATGAATTATGCTATATCCTTTTTTAGTTCGTATTGGTTTAGAAATATTTCCAATACCAGTAGAAAAAGCATGGTAGGCAAATAAAGGATCTAAATCATTGTAATCATACCACCCTATATTTCCACCATTTACTTTAAGGATAGAATCTTGAAAACATTCTAAGGCTAGGTTTTCCCAAGTATCCTGAGAGCGAGAAAGCCTATTATTTAAATCTTCAATATTTTCCTTAGTTTGGGCAAATAAATGTCTAACATGAATGGTTGTATTTTGCCAAGAGAAAAATTTCCTTAATTCTGAATCGGTAGGATTAAAACTTTTATTTATATTTTCATTAAAAAGGAAGTTTAATAGTAGCTGATCAAAAATACTCTCTGCTATTTCAGAAAATAATGAATCGTTATACAACTGGTTTTCATCTGCATATTTAAGGATTAATTTTTCATCGATAAGATTATTTAAGAATGCATATCTGTTTATTAAATTATCTTCTTGGAATATTTTTAATAAAAAAGCTTGGTACTCTGATTTATAAACTGATAAGGGGATACCTTCATTATTTACTTTTGCAATAGTTTCTTTCTTGAGTTTTCCACATGAGCCTATCCAGACAGCTAGCAACAAAATAAATATTCTATAAAAATATAATTTCTTCAAATTAAAAAAACTCCTTTTTTAATTTGAAAGGGTCAGGCCCCTCAAGACCACGAATTCTTTTTACCAGCGCTTCATATAGCAGAATAAGGTTTCGATAAGCTTTCGCATTTTTTTTGTCCGGCTTGCAGCGTAAATCCTCTTCAAATATAATAAAGGAATCAACCAATTGAGATAAATCACAACTAAATCCATTTTCATTTTTCCACACCCATGTTGCATGAATTGCAGCACCAAGAGCAGCACCTTCGCCCTTAACTGGTACAGTTTCACAATTGAAGATATCCGCTATCATTTGACACCATGATTTTGATTGAGACAATCCTCCTGTTAAATGTATAATATTTGGATTAACCGGCATTTTAGAAAACCCATTAAAGAGATTTAAAACATGTCCCTCAATAAGCCCTCTTGCTATAGACTTTTTATTCATTTCTTCGTACTGAAACCCAAAATAAGTAGGACACGCTTCTGGGATATCAGGTGTCCTTTCTCCACTGTACCAAGGAATAATAATATTTCCATTATTCCCTGGAGGAGTATGAGTTAGTAAGGTTTCAAAATCGGCGTGAGATAAATTATTTTCTTCCAAAAATGTATTATATCCTCCTGCCATATTCGAGATACAAAGAAGAGGTAAGTATTTCCCAGTACTATCGCAAAAACAAGCTATTTCACCATCTTTATCTACAAAAGGTTTATCTAAAATAGTAAATGCGGTTCCACTTGTTCCTAAACTGATAGTTACCGTTCCAGGTTCTATATTACCCGTTCCAATTGCACTATACATATTATCCCCTGAACCCGCATCAATTATGCATTCCATATCAAAACCATACTGATTTGCTAAACTGTTAGATATATAACCAATGCTTTTGGTAGCACTAGAAACAACAGGAAGTTTGGAAGCTAAATCATCCGAAATAATATCCATCAAATTTTTGGACCAAGTTTTTGTTACTGGATCCCAAATACCCGTTCCAGAGGCATCTCCCTCTTCCATTGCTATTTTTCCTCCTGTTAGGTACCAATTGATATAATTGTGAACTAATAAAAAGTGATCTGTATTATCATATAATTCTCTTTCATTTCTGTACATATGAAAAATTTTAGAGGCAGTATATCCTGTTCTCTGACTATTTGCGACCTCGGTAATCATTTTTTCAGGTCCTCCTATCTGTTTGGTAAGAATTTCACATTCTTCTGAGGTTGAAAAATCATTCCACAATTTAGAAGTTGGTTTTGCGAGATTGCCGTCCTTATCGATTGCTACGAGTCCGTGCTGTTGTCCAGCAATAGAGATGGCTTTTATGGACTGAATAATATCTGATGAAGTCTTTAACCTTTCAAAGAGAAGATGCAATGAATCAATCCACATATTAGGATTGGATTCAGAAACGCCAAACTCAGTATCCTTTAATACTCCATTCATAGTACTATATTTTGGAAGATCAACGTCATAGTTAATAGAATCGGAATAAATAACTGATCTTTTCTCAAGGTCTACAACTACAATTTTTTGGCCTTGCGTAGATACGTCCAGTCCTGCATAAAGATCTTCCATATTTATTTAATTTTCACGGTATGAAGGCTTTTATATCCTTCCCCATCAACCCGCAATTAAAAGGGATTAGATACTAAAAATGAGAAGGGCCCGTTTTTCCGAGCCCTTCTCAGCATACTTTATTTTAAAAGCGTCATCTTCTTTACTTGACGAAACTCATTACCAGCTCTGAACTCATAAAGATAAACCCCACTTGGAAGTGATCGGCCATCTTTACTCTTTCCATTCCAAGTAATTTTATACGTACCTCCAGAAACAGCGCTTTGCGTATAAGAATACATTTCCTTACCAGTCAATGAATAAACAGTAAAGCTTATATCTGATTCCATTGGTAATCTGAATTCCATTTCTGTAGAAGGATTAAATGGATTTGGATAATTGTCACTTATGCTAAAAGCAGAAGGAAGAGAAGCTCCTCCATTGCCATCTACTGCCATGAGAACCATACAAATTCCTTCTGGATCCCACTCTTCTTGAGCATCATTTTCTTCAAGCAAAAACTCTGTATCTAATGGGAATCGGAAAGTCATTGGCCACTCACAATTCGCGTCCATATCTTGATGCAAATATCTGATCCTAGGTGCTCCTCCTAATCCACCACCTGCTTCATCATTTTCCGTAGCTTCGGATAGGTCATACCAACCCCATTTATAATATAGATTCCAAGTCACTGGACCCGATAAAGTTACAGGAAATTCATATACACCATCGCCAACTGCAGCAGCTGAGTAATGATTTAAATCTTGACCATCTGAATATCCTTGAGAGAGGTTTAACCATTTATCGTGAGTACGCAAATAAACGGAATCTTCTGCAGCATTAAAATCAACAACATTACTCATATCAATGGAAAAAACAGCGGTTACGCTAGTTCCTTCAGGTACCACTGACCCAGGGAAAGCATCATAAAAAGACTCTTCTGGTAGTTCAACTAAACCTGTTCCATCATCTTCTCCCAACATAAAATTTCGGTTTCCATTATTTTGAGGAGAGGTCTCCCAGCCAATCCAATCGACAATTGCTGGATTTCCTTCACTGTCATATGCATTAAATCTTTCCGCTGCTGCAGCAAGAGAAGCCTCTGAAAGATGCATATAATATGCAAACTGCTGCTCGGCATCTTCTAAAGCAGATACCTCAATAGCATGACTAAAGATGTTTGTACCTGGAGTTCTTGTCATAGTACACTCAGTGCAATTGTCCCAATTATTAAAACTTCCTCTTACCTGCATCTCATCACCATTGGCAATATTAAAAACCCTCATACCCATATTACCTTCCTCATCTAGCCATTCTGTTAAATCTACATTGAAAAGGACAGTTTTGGTTACTTCATTACCACCTGCAGGAACGATCTCATAATCTGTTTGTCCGTGGAGTGTTAACATATCTGTGTCCAACGTAAATCCAGGGTTATCACCATCGATAAGCCATGTACCATACCCATCAGTTCCATCACATGCTTCGCACTCAGTATCATCTCCATTATCCGTATCAATTACGCCCCAGGAATGCTCTCCAGCCATAACAGCAGGCACTACTGCAGACCATACATGATCACCAGCGGTTTCATCTCCATTAGTTCCATCATCATACATTTGTACTACAGACCAATCTGTAGGAGTTCCTTTGAACATAAGATCGGTCCATTCTTCTGTTCCGTCATGAACAGTAAACATCACTACACCCTCGGAAACAGCACTATCGGGAGGGAGAACCCAACTTGTAACTCCAGTAAGTTCTCCATTTAATACAGAAAATTCTGGATTAGGATCACCTTCCATTAACCAAGTTCCATATCCATCTGTTCCATCACAAGCCACACAAATTGTGCCATCTGGATTTTCGGTATCAATAGCACCCCACTGATAATCACCATTAGCCGTTGTATAATGTGCAGTCCAAACGTGGTCTCCAGCTGTTACATCACCATTGGTGCCATCGTCATACGCTTGAAAAACACCCCAACCAGACATAGATCCTTTAAACATTACATCTTCAATCATCCACGTATGATCGGTTAGGGTAAAAGCTACTTCCATTTCACCAGCAGGAACTGGAATGGTATAATTAGTATGCCCATGATAGGTAACCAAATCGTCATCTAAAGTAAATGCTGGATTAGGGCCATTGATAAGCCAAATACCATACTCAGAACCATCATTTTCAATAGCACCCCACTCATGTGTGCCTGCCGGAATATTTTCTATGGTAACAGACCATACATTATCACCTGCTACAGCGTCTCCATTGGTACCGTCATCAAACATTGGTACCGTTTCCCAATTTGTAGCTGCACCTTTATATTCCACAGCAACATTTGCTTGGGATCTATCATCAACTGTAAAAACAAGAGAGCCAGCTACGTCCGTAGTATATGCATCTATCGTATAACTAGTTGTTCCAGTTACGTTCATTGCATCGTCTACAGAATATGAAGGATTACTTCCATTGATAAGCCATGTGCCGTATCCATCGGTACCATCACAAGCAACACAAGATGTGCCATCACCATTAGCAACATCAAAAGCACCCCATTCATGGTCTCCAGCCATCACATCTACTACGACAGTCCATGTATGATCATCAGCAGTAGCATCACCATTCGTTCCATCATCATACATCATGACTGGCGCCCATTCGGTCGCTGTTCCTTTGTACATTACACCCATGTTAGACCAAGAATTGTCTACCACAGTAAAAGTAACATCTACTGCGTATAGACTAGAAATTAAGATAAAGATTGATAACAATTTTTTCATTGTTTCTCCTTGCAAGATTAATAAAAATAATTAAGTAATTTAACTTTAGGCCCGCAATTATTGTACCCAAATAACGGGATCCAAGGTAACACTAGTATACATAAGGTTGAATTGATCAGTCAAATCAATTATTTTAAAATTTATTTAAGCAAATATGTCGATATTTCCTAAATCATTAAGGTATATTTTAATATTACTTTTTTTTTGCAAGTATTTTATTGTTGAATTAAGATATTTTAAGATTAGGTTGAAAACCTTTTGGTTATGATAATTTATTATTAGAATTAGTGACAATTCAAACCGAATTAAATGAGTTAATACAATGAAAATATTTACAGTTCTTGATTGGGTAATTCTCACTCTTTTCTTTTCAGTTCTAGGTTATATAATTTGGAAAGTAGTTAACCAAAAGCAAGATTCTCCGGAGCAGTACTTCTTAGCGGGTAGAAACCTTGGATGGTTTGTTATAGGTGCTTCCATATTTGCCTCTAATATTGGATCCGAACATATTGTCGGACTAGCAGGAACAGCTGCAAATAGTGGAATGGTTATGGGCCATTATGAACTCCATTCTTGGATTATCCTTCTTTTAGGATGGTTTTTTGTCCCTTTATACTTGAGAAGCACCGTTTTTACTATGCCAGAATTTTTAGAAAAACGATTTTCAGAAAGCTCACGTTGGATACTAACAATTATTACCTTGGTGAGCTACGTACTTACAAAAGTTTCTGTTACTGTGTATGCAGGTGCAGTTGTCTTTGAAACACTTATGGGAATTGAATTTTGGTCTGGCGCGTTACTTATTGTACTCATTACGGGATGTTATACTATTCTAGGAGGACTTAGGGCAGTTATTTATACTGATGCATTACAGGCTATCGTATTAATAGTTGGTTCCATAACTATATCCGTAATTGGGTTGATGAAGATTGGTGGATGGAATAATCTTGTTTCAAGCGTAGGACCATCGCACTTTAACATGTTTTTACCTGCAGATCATCCAGATTTTCCATGGATAGGGATGGTTTTTGCTCCTCCCATTATAGGCGTTTGGTATTGGTGTACAGACCAATATATCGTTCAAAGAGTTTTATCTGCTAAAAACATCAATCAGGCTAGGAAAGGAACTATTTTTGCCGGTTATTTAAAACTACTCCCCATTTTTATGTTTTTCATTCCAGGGTTAATAGCATTTGCAATGACAAAGTCTGGGCAATTAAGCTATACTTCATCAGATCAAGTTTTTCCAACATTGGTTCGTGAATTACTTCCCTCAGGAATGCGAGGATTAGTTGCAGGTGGCCTCTTAGCTGCTTTAATGAGTTCTCTTTCATCTGTTTTCAATTCCTGTTCTACTTTATTTACAATGGACATCTACAAAAAGCTATATCCAGAAACAGGCAAGAAAAAACTTGTTTTTGTTGGAAGAATTGCAACAGGTATAGTTGTATTATCTGGGATCATGTGGATACCATTTATGAAAGCAGTTTCAGGTGCTGGCCTATATACCTATCTGCAAAGTGTACAAGCATACATAGCCCCTCCCATCGCTTCTGTATTCTTACTTGGTTTGTTTTGGAGCCGAATCAATGCAAATGGTGCACTGGTCGCTTTAGTAGGTGGCTTTACTGCTGGCATGGTTCGTCTAGGATTGGAAATAAAAAAATCCACATTAATGGTAGATGGGATATGGTATAAAATTGCAGACTTGAACTTTCTTTATTTTGCGATATTTTCTTTTTTAGCATGTGTTGTAGTTCTTATTTCTGTAAGCATGTTTACCGACCCTCCTGATTTAAGTAAAATACGTGGCTTAACGTATGATACGGCTAAATCAGAAAATGATGAATCCGTTGACCTTAAATCTGATAAAATAAATTCTTTCGTGATTCTCGCTATTTTAGTACTTATTTTACTATATTTTTCACCAGACATTCACTTTGGTATTGGAGGCTAAACCATAAGCTATGGCAATAAATCTTACCCTGGGGCAAAAAGAATATTTCCCAAATATAAAAAAAATTAAATATGAAGGCAGGGATTCAGATAATCCACTTTCATTTAAATTTTATGACCCCGACAAAGTCGTTGCAGGTAAACCGATGAACAAGCATCTAAAATTTGCTGTTGCATATTGGCACACTTTCTGCGGAACTGGGGGCGATCCCTTTGGACCAGGTACAAAAAGTTTTCCCTGGGAAGCTCCAGGTAAACCGATGCAATCGGCATATGCAAGACTGGATGCAGCTTTTGAATTTTTTACAAAATTAGGTGTCGAATATTATTGCTTTCATGATAGAGACCTGGCTCCTGAAGGAGAAAACGTTAAAGAGTCTGTTCAGTTTCTAAAGGAATTAACAGAAGCTGCAAAAAACAAACAGGAAGAGTCTGGTATGAAATTATTATGGGGAACTGCAAATCTATTTTCCCATCCAAGATTCATTGAATGGAGCTGCTACCAATCCTGATTTTAATGTGGTCTCGTTTGCTGCTTCACAGGTCAAAGCTGCTTTGGATGCTACAATAAAACTAGGAGGAGATAATTATGTTTTTTGGGGCGGACGCGAGGGATACTCCTCCCTCTTAAATACTAACATGAAAAAAGAATTGGATCACCTTGCTATATTTCTATCCAAAGCCAGAGACTATGGTAGACAAAATGGATTTAAAGGTACTTTTCTTATTGAACCAAAACCTATGGAGCCATCCAAACATCAATATGATTTTGATGTAGCAACGGTAGTTTCTTTTTTAAAACATTATGATTTAGAGAATGATTTTAAGATTAATATTGAAAATAATCATGCTACCCTTGCTGGACATACCTTTGCTCACGAGATACAAACTGCGTATAATTTTAATGCTTTTGGGAGCTTGGATATTAATCAAGGGGATCCACATAACGGATGGGATACGGATGAGTTTCTTAGCAATATTTATGATGCAATCCATATTATGTTGGTGATCTTAGAAGAGGGCGGCCTAAAAACAGGAGGAATGAATTTTGATGCAAAGACTCGTAGAAATTCTACAGATCTCGAAGACATTTTTATTGGACATATACATGCAATGGACACCCTCGCACGTGGACTTCTCATTGCAGATGAAATATTACGCAAATCAAATTACAAGAATCTAAAACAAAAGAGGTATAAAAGCTTTGATAAGGATAAGGGTTTACAATTCACAGAAAATAAGTTGGGTCTTGGAGAACTTGCAAACATCGCATCTAACCAAAGCGAACCAGAAATGATTAGTGGGAAACAAGAACTTTTTGAATCTATAATAAATAAATATATCAAATAAATGAATTTTTATAAGGTGCTTCGAATTGATTATAAATCATTTATCCCCTTTTTAATTCTTCTAATTTTTTCAGGATGTAGCCAAACAAATATCACTAGACCAAATATTATTTTAATTATAGGTGATGATCATGGTTATCCTTATTTTGGGTTTATGGGTTCAGAAATTGTTTCCACTCCAAATATGGATGCGCTAGCAAGAAGTGGAACTTTATTTACCAATGGTTATGTACCTGATAACCACTGCAGGCCTGCTTTACAATCACTCATAACCGGAATAGATCCATACAATTTTAAAATACAGCGGGACTCTATAAGGCAACTTCAAAAAAAAGAACAATTCTTTATTGGAATGGATAAAGATTCAAAAGATCAATGGGAAAATAATTTCAATTATCACGCAATGAAATATTTTGATACTGTACCTGCAGAACTTAAAAAACTAGGTTATAAAAGCTTCCAATCTGGTAAATGGTGGGAGTACCATTTTGAATATGGTGGTTTTTCAGAAGGTATGACAAAGGGATGGGTTCGAGAAAAGAGAGATGGGCGAAATTGGTTTCAGCAATTTATGGGAGGAGAAGGAACTGATATTGGAAGAGTTACCAACCAACCTGTTTATGATTTTATAGAAAAAAATCAATCAAATCCATTTTTCATTTGGTATGCACCTCAACTGCCTCACTATCCTTTCGATGCCCCGAACAAATATAGGGGAATATATAAAAACAAAGGATATTCAAAGTCTGCGGTTGAATATTATGCCAATTGTACATGGTTTGATGATTCAGTTGGAGAACTTATTTCACATTTAAAAAACAAGGATCTTTTTGATAATACCTTATTTATTTATGTCAATGATAACGGCTGGGAACAGGAGCCCTATCAAGAATTTATCAATGATCCCATGAGGTCCCATAATGGAGGAGATAAAGGAAAATTATCTATATTTGATCAATCTTTTAGGACACCAATTATTTTTTCATGGAAAAATAAAATTAAAAGTAATATTCAATTGGATGATTTAATTCATACCATTGATATTTCTGCTACAATTTTAGATTACGCAGATGAAAAAATATCTCCCTCTCTGGGGCAGGGAAAATCTTTCAAAAAGGTAATTGAGGGGATGGAAAAAGGATCTAGAAATATAATACTTGGGCAATCAAATAAAATTCGTGATACCAGCGATCCTATGGGAAAAGATGTAGAAGCTTACTGGAGTCGTGATAAAAATTGGTTCTATAAATTCAATATTACCGATAACAAAGAGGAGTTATATGATGCATTAAACGATCCTAAGTGTATGGTTAATATTATAGAAAGCCATAAAGATGTAGCTCGCTTTTTTAATGAAAAAATAGGACAAAAATACTCAGATTAAGTTTTTTAGAACATCTACTTAATAAGATATATCTTAGTTGTAACTACATCACTAGAACCTCTAACCCTTAAAAAATAAAATCCTGAAGAAAAAGTATCTAATGATAATTTTATTTGATAGTCTTTATTAGCTTCTAAATTATATTTCTGTTCTTTTAATACGTTCCCCTTAATATCAAATATTTGAAAATTAGGATTTGTTTCTAAATAGGTTTGAATTGAAATAGTTGTTTCTGCATTAAATGGATTTGGATAAATGCCTTTTAAAGAAAAATGTTTTGGACTAAAACTACTTGAATAAATGTTTCCCATTAAAGAACCATTTCCTTTTATCAATGTATTTCTATTATTGACATCAATATTTTTAAATATCTCATCTTGATTATCTGGCCATAAAACTCTTACTGAATCAATATAATAAATGCTATCTAAACCAAAGTGAACATCAAGGGTATTTTGGCTACAATAACCATTCCCCGCTGAAACAAAATTTAATTGCCTATTGTTACCCGTAAACAACTCAACTGTTGCACCTATTGCAAAAAAGTTGGATTCATTTTGCTGAAGATTTAATATAACCCAATTCCTATTTTCAGAATCATTTCTTAATAAATTTATAGATCCCACATTTGAAGAATGCCCTACTAAAACAATATCCAAGTCACCATCATGATCGAAATCACTAAATGCAGATCCATACCCATTGTTATTGATGATTGCACCGCAAGTATAGTCTAACATTGAAAAAGTTAGATCTCCTTGATTTATCATCAATGAATTATACACTCCACCAAAAGCAGTTTCATTATTATTATATATATCCACGAAACCATCATTATTTGCATCAAAGAAAAAAGTTCCCCATCCCATGCTTCCTGGATTATCTTGGGTACCTGAAGTAAAACTAATATCGGAAAAAACACCATTTGATGAATTAAGGAGTAATGAATTTTCGTTTAAATTTGTTGTGTAAAAATCAAAAAAACCATCTCTATTAATATCTCCAAACGCTATACCCATTCCCATGACTTCCAAATCCGTTTGGGAATAATATGATACGTCACTGAAAAAATTTCCGTTCTCATTTTTAAGTAGAATATTACCATTATAATTATCTTGAGTAATGTATAGATCTTGATCTCCATCCCTATCATAATCAATCGCTCCCAGTCCCATAATAATTCCCGCTCCAACAGGACCTGTTGCACCCACATTTTGAGCTATATCTATAAAGGTTCCATCTCCATTATTTTTATAAAGCAGATTTGGTTCAAATAGGAGTCCCACATAAAGATCTAAATACCCATCTTGATTGTAATCAAACCAAGAACATCCTCTGACTTGATCATTGATATTGATGCCTGTAAGGTTTGTAATATCTTGAAAAGTGCCATCTCCGTTATTTTGAAAGAATTTGCTTGAACCTATAGTAGCACCAATAAATAAATCCAAATCCCCATCGTTATCATAATCTCCTACAACTGCAGTTCTCGCTTCCATCTCTTGACCTATATTAGATTCTATGGAGACATCTATAAAATTCATATTTCCATCATTTTTGTATAGATGTACTATACCCCCATTCCGTGTTGTAAATAATATGTCATCTAGTCCGTCGTTATTATAATCGAAAACACATACACCTTCCGACATTCCTGAAAAGGTTATACCTGCATTATCCGTATAATCAGTAAATAATACTTCAGCGTGCAAAAGATTAGCTATAAATAAAAGGGTTAGTATTTTCATTTATTTTAAAAATTAGATTATAGTATGCATATTTGAAGAAATTTAACTTTAACTTAAATTTGATTCATAAGATAAATAGATTGTACATAAATATCTCAGTGAAAACGTAAAAGATTAATAATTTAAAATATTTAAACACTGCTATGCAAAAAAAAATAACTACTAAGAATCTTCTAATTCTCTTTTTTACTTTAATTATATCAAAGGCCTTCGGCTACAACATCAAGCATGTTGAACCACCTTTTTGGTGGGCTAACTTCAACCATAATGAACTACAATTAATGATTCATGGAGAAAACGTCTCACAACTTAACCCCAAAATTTCCTATGAGGGTATTGAAATTAAAAAAGTTCATAGAGTTGATAGTCCAAACTATTTATTTCTCGATCTACTTTTGAAAAAAAATAAACCTAAAAAATTCATAATTAATTTCTACAAAAATAAAAAAATTATTTTAAAACAAGATTATGAAATTTTAAAAAGGAAAAAAGGAGCTAAAAATAGAGAAACAATCAGTGCTAGAGATGTCATTTATTTAATCACGCCAGATCGCTATGCAAATGGTGATGAACAAAATGATGAAATAAAATCTCTTTTAGAAAAGCATGATAGAGGAAATAAAGATGGTCGTCATGGAGGAGACATTCAAGGGATCATTAATAATCTAAACTACATTAAAGAAATGGGTTTTACGCAGATTTGGTTAAATCCAGTTTTAGAAAACAATCAAGCTAATTACTCCTATCATGGATACTCAACTACTGATTATTATAATATCGATGAAAGATTTGGATCAAATCAACTTTACTTAGAATTATCAAAGGAAGCAAAAAAAAGAGGTGTAGGATTAATAAAAGATTTAGTTCTTAATCATGTTGGATCTGGTCATTGGTGGATGAAGGATCTTCCTACAGATGATTGGCTAAATCATCAAGATAAATATGTTCAAACGAATCACATTCACGAAACCGTCTATGATCCACACGTACCTAAATCACAAAAAGATTTATTTACGGATGGCTGGTTTGTTGAATCCATGCCTGATCTAAATCAAAAAAATCCTTTTGTTGCCACCTATCTAGAGCAAGTAGCAATTTGGTGGATTGAATATGCTGATTTAACCAGTTTACGTATTGATACCTACCCGTATGTGGATAAAAATTTTACATCACAATGGAGTAAAAGAATTGTGGATGAATATCCAAATTATATTTTCTTCGGGGAAGCATGGGTAAATGAGCCAACAATGGTTGCCTACTGGCAAAAGGGAAGTAAAACTTATGATAATTTCCAATCCTACATACCTAGTATGAAAGATTTCCCACTTCAAAAGAGTCTAATAACCGGTCTCCTTTCCAAAGATAGCTGGGATGGTGGAATTGGAAATATTTATCGCACGTTAGCAAATGATTTTCAGTATGGTAATCCATATAACTTAGTTATTTTTGCAGATAATCACGATATGCAAAGAACTTTTTCTTTGTTAAATGAAAGATTAGATTTATATAAAATGGCATTATCATTCATTGCGACGACTAGAGGAATCCCTCAGATCTATGCTGGAACTGAAATTGCTATGCCAAGTACAGAGGATCATGGCGAACTTCGCAGAGATTTTCCAGGAGGATGGAAAGATGACAAGGCTAATGCATTTAAAAATATTGGCCTTTCTACAATCCAAATTGATGCAAAAAATTTCATGAAAAAATTATTAAACTGGAGAAAATCAAGTAACTCTGTTTCAAACGGGACATTAATCCACTATCCAGTTACAAATGGTATTTATGTTTATTTTAGAATTTATAAAAATGAGACTTTGATGGTAGTAATGAATAATAAAAATAATGTGGAAATGTTAAATCTTGAAATGTTTCGCGAAATAATTAAAAAAAAGAATAAGGGAATTGATGTTATTAGTAGAGAGCATTATGATCTATCAAAAGAAATTAAATTAACTCCTAAAACTGCATTAATCTTAGAATTAGAATCTTAAAGAATATGATACGTAATCATTTTTTAACTTTTAGCTGTTATCTAATATTTCAGTTAAATAGTTTATTTGCACAAGGAGGGATTAGCTGAAGACGTCCCTTACTTCCAGGTGGAAGTTTATTAGAATATAACGATTCTCAAATGGGACAATTTTCACTTGGAATATCCTATGAGCATGAACAATTGGATCAAGCGAAATATGATGACAGATTCATTCCTAATTACAATAAGGAAAGAACAACTAATAGTAGCCTGACTATCATCACTTCATATGGAATTACTGATCATTTTGCCATTAGTGCATTTTTTCCTTTTCGTTATATTTTAAATCAAAAAGTCTTATTTAGAGGTCAAAATGATAATATGTATAATGGCGGAAAATATTTTAGAGAATCATACGGCCTAGGGGATGTTTTACTGCAAACAAGAATTCAAAGAACATTTTTTAATGATATACCTGTTGTTTTCGGAATAGGGGTCAAATTAAGTAATGGGAAAATTAATATGACGGATGAATTTAGCGAACGCATAGATGATAATCTTCAAGTAGGGACGGGAACTGTTGATCCAATTTTTTCTATTTATTCAAGTAGAGATATCAAACGCCTGCTGCTATCTGGAGGAGTTTTTACTAAAATTACAAATGGAGAAAATATTTATGGGTATCAATATGGCAATGAAATCCAAGCCCTAATAAATTTTGATTACATAGAAAATCCCCTATTATATGGAGGCTTACAATTAAGTTATCTTCTATCTACTCGTGATTACTATGAATATGGGAAAATTTCCAGAGATAGAGGGGGTGAAAACTATTTTTTAACTGGGAAAATTGGAACAAAAGCTACTGATGTTTTAGATTTTGAGATAACGCTTCAACTTCCAATTTATCAAAAACTAAATGAAAGCCAACTAGTATCTCCATTCATTATACAATTTGGGACCCTTTTTAGGTTTAATTAATGATGACGAAAAATATACATGTAATTATTTTATCAATATTAGTTTCTTGTTCGCTCTACCGTGATGATAAAGAGCCTGAAATCTTTTTCCAGTATTCAGACTTTGAAACTTTAGAATTAGGTAAAAAAATTTCTGATATTACTATATCCAACGATGATAACACCATTTTCCTTTCCGACTACAACAACAATTCTATATTAAAAATCAACACACAAAACTCTTTATCCATTGAAAAAAATACCGTTGTTGGATCTCATCCTATTGCGCTTGATATCAGTTCAAATAATTCTACTTTAGCTATTGCTCATGAAGGCGAATCATCAATTTTTTTACTTAACACACAGACATTAACAATAGACAATTCATTCCCTGTGTCGCTGATGAGCATGAATGATGTTATATTTATCAATGATAGTACTCTTATTATTTCATCAAAAACTGATCCCTCCTGTATAACTCTTAATCTGGTTTCTGGAGAAGAAACAACTCAATCAGTACTTAATGGTGAATTTGCTATGGATAGAGAAAATGAAATCCTCTATGTGGCGACTTCTTCATCTTTAAAAAAATATAACTGGGATGGAGAAAGGTTTTACCAAGATTCAAATATTTCAGACCCATATGGTTTTGTTGGCAATGTTCATCACATTGTATATAATGCTTATAAAAAAATTATTTTTGTATGTTTAAGTGATAAAGATAATTCTAATCAAGTGCAGCACTTATATTCATATTACGGAAATGACATGACCTTTGCTGGAAAATATCAATTAAAATCTCCTGGACTTGCTACTGCTATTTCGCAAAGCGGTGAGAGGGTTTTTGCTGCCCCAATGGATGCTGATGAAATAGGAGTCTTTATTATTGAATTTTCTCAAGAGACAAAACTAGAAAAAAATTATTATCTTTCTGCAGGAAACCTGACTTCTCGCGGTATAATTCTTGATGTAAATGAAGAATTTTTATACTTATTAGTAAATATTCCTGGAGACGACGATTCCTTTGAGCCTTATAATGATTACTCTTTTGATTTGCAAAGAATCCAGCTTAATAATTAATTATTATTCACAACCCACATAGTTAGTTTTCTTAAAAACTTTAGATCACATACTTTATTTCATTTTTTTTATTTTCTAAGCGATTTATCCATTGCTCAGCACTTGCCATTTTTTCAATAATAATATTATGAAACCCAAATGACTTATCGACTTTTCCCTTCACTATAAATAAGTTTTCCCAATGAACTAAATCACTGAACTGTTTAAAAACATCTGGAAATAAAATACATTCGTAAGTATCTGTCTCATCTTCTAAAGTTAAAAATTCCATAGGCTCTGATTTACGTGTCAAAGACTCTTTACGCGCTATATAAATTCCTAATAAGTAAACTAATTTTTTATCGTATTTTGAGATGTCTTTTGCAAAAATAATTTTCTGGCTTAATCTGCTTCTGTATTTTGCAACGGGATGAGATGAAATCGGATAACCAAAACTATCTAATTCTAATAGGTACGTCTCCTCTTTGGTAAGTAACTGACAATTTATATCCTTTACAGAAAAAAAATTATTTTTCCCTGTATAAAAACCAGCCACTAAATAAGCTATCTCTCGATGATGCAAATCTGGGCATAGTTTATCAAAACATCTAGCATTTGTAATCGCCATTGCATCTGCAAGGTTAATCTGAACTCTATTTATAAAATCATTTAGCGATTTAAAATAACTTTGCTTTCTTTCTTTTAAAATTACGCTAATCGCTGTTTTTCGTAAATTTTTTATAGACATAAATCCCATGCGTATCATTTTGTCATACCCTCTCCATTCATAATAACTTTCATTTATATCTGGGTATAAAATTTTAATCCCAAATCTTTTTGCTTCGCTCATATAGGCATAACTTGAATAATAACCTCCTTGATTTGATATAACAGAGGCAATGAATTTTGCAGTGAAATGAGTTTTAAGATAGGCACATGTCATTGCAAGCATTGCATAAGAAGCTGAATGAGGTTTACAAAAAGAGAATCCAATAAATGAACTAATCATATTCCAAACTGTATTGGCAACATCAATTTTATAACCTTTGGTTAAAGATTTTTTAATAAATCGATCTTTCCAAGCTGAGATTTCTAACAATCGATTTTTGCTAACTGCTTTTTGTAATAATTTTGTATCATTGTATCCAAGATCAGTCATTTTCATTATTGCCATTGCTACCTGTTCTTCATAGACCATAATTCCATATGTTTCATTTAAGAAATCTAAATCTGGATGTATTAAACTCCATTTTTCTCCATGTATTCTTGATAGCATTAGATTAATGTATCGATTAGCAGCAGGCCTTATAATAGATGAATAAATAACAATATGATCAAAATCAACTAACCGAGACTTAGCAAGCAATTGGCGAACTGAAGGACTCTCTATATAGAAGACGCCCATAGTTTTTCCTTTTTTTAATAAAGCTTCTGTTTTTTTATCATTCACTGGCTGTATCTGATGATAATCAAAGTTGCTTTTATATCTTTTGTCAATATTTATTTGCTTTAAAGTGTCCCTAACCACTGCTAGACTTCTATTACCAAGAAGGTCAATTTTCAAAAGTCCAGAGTCTTCCACTTGATCTTTATCCCACTCAACAATTTGCACACCTTTGGGAGTTTGTAAGATGGGCACATATTTTTGAATTTCATCAGGAACAATAATGACTCCTCCCGGATGGACTGAAAAATGCCGAAATACCCCTGTTATGCTCCGACTTTTTTTAAGAATTTTAGAAATCATATCTGCTAATTGATTTTTATCAAAATTTGAATTTGTGGTTATCATCTGATATAAATTACTTTTTTTATTATACCAACGTATTCTACTAGTAAGACTTTTGATTTCTTCGCTAGACAACCCATATACTTTCCCGACTTCCCTTACGGCAGATTTCGATCTTATAAAAACTTGATTGGCCACCATTGCCGTACGTCCTTTACTATACTTAGCAAACACGTATTCTAGAATACTATCTCTTTCGTCCCATGGGAAATCTATATCAATGTCGGGCATTTTTTTTCGTTCCGGATGAATAAAACGCTCGAATTTCAATCCATATTTAATGGGGTCAACTTGGGTAATAAATAAACAATAACTAACAATTGATGCCGCACCTGACCCTCTTCCAATCGTAGACTTAGTTTGGCTCACTATATCTGCGACAATGAGAAAATAAGTTGCAAACCCTTTTTGCGTTATTAAATTGAATTCATGTTCTATTCTAGATTTTATATTATGATTTACATTGGAATATCTTTTTTTTGCTCCTAAATAAACTTTTTTTTTTAATAAATCATTAGCCCTGTACGTATCCTTTAATGCTAAACCAGGAAAAATAGTATTCACAAAAGACCAATCCTTTTTACATCTATTTGCTAAATAAAAACTATTATTGATTGCATCTAAACTATTGGGAAACAACCTAGCCATACTTTCTTCATTTCTAAACCAGTTCAATGCAGATCCATCATTTTCTTTTTTTATGTTATCTATTTTGGTGTTTTTTTTAATTGCTTGTAAGATTAAATATGATTCATAATCATTCATATTATGAAAATAAACATTCCCTGTTGCTACAACTTCTAATTTAAGTTTTTTCGCTAATTTTCTAGCTTCAGACTCAGATCCTCCTGGTCGTAATTCAACAAAGAGATGAGTATCCGAAACAACTGAATTGAGCTGCTTTAATATTGAATACTTTTCTGTTAAAATAAAAAGTCCTGAAAAGTGAGAAGCTATGATATCTGATATTTTTTGATCTTTCATATCATAAGATTTTGATATAATCCGACAAAGATTTTCATAGCCAATCTGATTTTCTACTAAAACGACTATATCCTCATTTTTTGTAATAAGGTTAACACCTGCAATCGGGTTTACATTCATAGAATTGCAATGTTTAACAAAATTTATAAAACCTGATAAACAGTTGATATCGGTTAGCGCTAAGGACTCCATGCCATTAGATTTTGATAATTGAATGAGTTGGTTCACTGGAAGTAAACCACGCATCGCTGAGTAGACAGAATGAGTGTTTAAATGGATAAACACTGATTTGTTTTTTGAGCTCTTAGAATGTTAGCATATTGAATACTCTGTAGTCCATACTTTGATCTTATAGCATCTACAACTTCAGAAATTTTTATAGCAGATGATTCTTTGCTTCTAAAAAGATATCCTTGTTGAAGGTACGATTGAAAGTGCGATGCATTCAGTAGAATTGATCTAACTCTATTTCTCCGTTTGTTCAATTTATCAAATATTTTAACACAAGTATTAAAAACATATTGGCTGTCATTAAACTTTAAAGATCCTATCCTATTTGCAGAATATCCATCGGAGTAGTGAATTCCTAAACTTACCTTATTTGCTACCTGCTTTCTTTTTTTTAATTGAAGAGCTAAATCATCTGACAATGCTCTAAGGGTAGCATAAAGAATGTTAGAATCATTGCTATCAACTGATAAAACTTTTTGAACTAACATATTATCAGATAGAGTACTTGGCTTAACAGAAGAAGAATATGCTCCCCTTGATTCATTTTCTAAATTAGTAGCATGAATGCCAAATAATGCTTGAAAATATTTATAGTTATTTGCAATATTTTGAATATCCTTTATTTTTTTTATCATAAGAAAATGAATGATACTATTTACATATTTGATGTGTGCTGATGGTAAAAATGAAGGATTCAGAGGTGCTAAAAATTGAGCTTCTTCCCCAGCTTCAATTTTATAAATTGGCTCTGGGTTAATGGCTGTAATAATCCTACTAACTAATTTATTTCTACTGATACCAATTACACTAAAAATATTTGTTTCCTCTCTAATGGCTTTGATTATCGATGAACCCGCATCCTGATTATTACCATAAATAGAATTCATCCCTCTCATATCTAAAAAAAATTGCCCTAGCTTATATGGCTCAACTATAGGCGTAAATTTGGATAGACTTTCATATATATACTTATACAACCTTTTGTAAAGGTGAATATTGTAAGGTAATAGCAGTGTAGAGGCACTCATTTTCCTGGCTTTCAAAACCCTCATACCTTTTTTTAGACCTTCACTCAAAGCTTCCTTAGATAAAGATAAAATGATTCCATCTGGATTATGTGATGAAATAACAGCTAAGGATTTACTCTTAATACTTGAGTCCAATATTCTTTCAGCTTGAATCTCAAGATTACTAAGACGTAAATGAAAAACGTCTGAGCCAATCATATTAACCTTTTTAATTCAAATAGTTTCGGAATGAATAGAGCAAAACGCCATTTATATGGAAATCATCTTGAGAGTCAATCTTTATAATTGGAAAGCTTGGATTCCTAGGATGTAGCTCGACTCTATTTTTCTTGGGAACGTAGCATTTTAAAGTAGCTTCACCATTTACAAGCGCAACAACAATCTGTCCGGAACGAGCAGTTTTTGCCTTCCTAGCAACAATATAATCTCCATCATGAATGTTCTCATCAATCATAGAATCACCTTTTACTTGAAGAACATAATTACTTGGATGCAATAGAGAAGGTGGTACATCTACCATTTCAGGATTCTCTAATGCTTCAATGGGCTCGCCTGCAGCAATTAGTCCTAACAACGGTAAACAGGCTGTTGTAGTTGCGGGAAGCTCTTTTTGAGCGACGGTGAGTGCCCGCTTACCGTTAGGACCTTTTACACGGTGTAAATGACCCTGATCCTCCAGAGTCTTTACATACCAGTTTACTGTCCCCAATGATCCAAATCCTAAATTTCCCATAATTTCTTCATAAGATGGAGATTGACCGTGAACCAATGTAAATCGATTTACAAAATCCAAGAATTTTTTCAATTTTGGTGACAGATTTTTATTCACGAGGTAAGTGATGAATAATTAGTTGATTTTTGATTCCAAATATTTGAATAATTTGCTCTTCTATTCTCATAATCATTAATTCTTGCTATAGCGCGCAGTACTACTGGAGATACTTTTTTTCTACTTTGTTTTTTTATTGCATATTTCATAATAAACCTTTTTTAATAAATACTCGTAAGTTACTCGTAAGTAAGTTATATATAAAAATTATTATATGCAAATAAAAAAGCCCCTCTATTTGAGG
>JBJKZY010000039.1:0-26910 GCA_045568995.1 Fidelibacterota bacterium
CGATACAAAAAACATCTACTCTTGTTTTGTTATCAGGTTTATCTCTAATATGTTTTACTATAACTGTTAATTTTAAAATTATAGAAAAATCATCATCTTTCGATCAAAAAGTAGTTGCGGCAACTTTAATGTCAGATGCTATGCAATTATTGAAAAATTTTAGAATGGAAGAAGGTGTCTTTGTAGATATTGAAAATGATCCAAATGAAACAGGCATGGTAGGGAGTCCTTATAGCTTGATAACCACTGATGAAGGCGATCTAGATTCTAAACTGACTACGTTAGATCCTAACTTTTCTGCTGTAGTTGTTGATCTTATGAGTCAGCTAAATCTTAGTGCTAATGATACAGTTGCAGTATTGATGACTGGATCTATGCCAGGAGCTAACTTAGCAGTTTTATCGGCATGTCAAGCAATGGGGGTCATCCCGGTTACTATATCAAGCTTAGGTGCCTCCCAGTGGGGTGCAAACCAAATTGACTTTACGTGGTTAGATATGGAGTCTATATTAGTAAAAAATGGTTTGTATTCTTCAAAAAGTGTTGCGGCCTCTATAGGTGGACGCAATGATATGGGTCGTTTACTTTCTCCTTCTGGAAGGAAAATAATAACTGACAATATTTCCTTTCATAATATACCATTAATTAAGAATGCTAGATTAGCTGAAAACATTAAAACAAGGATGAGTCTGTATTCAAACTTTTTACCAATTAATCGTTATAAAGCCGTAATCAACGTTGGTGGAGGAGTTGCGAGTTTAGGCACAAGTTTTAATTCAAAATTATTACCTCCAGGAATTGTTAAAAGATCTAACCTTGCAAATATTAATCGTCCTGGAGGTATTGAAGGTGTCTTCTCAAAATTCGTAAATTTAAATGTGCCGGGTCTTCATATATTAAACATAAGGCCTCTCACTGAACAATTTAAAATACCATTTGCTCCTATCCCTAATCCTAAGATTGGAACCGGAAGTTTGTATGCGATAGAACGCTATAGTCTTTTTATAGCTGCATTATGTCTGCTTGTTGTTTCAGGAAGTGTTTTGATTGTGGGTATTCAAAGTAAAAGAAATATTAAACAACATTTAATGCAACATGAACCAGACAGCTTACTTTAAATTTTTTATATTTTCGTTATTTCTTCTTGGCCTGCCAGTTGAAGCGAAGTTGTTAAAACCATCACAAGATGGTGAAAAAAAAGAAATTTTGATCATAAATGGAAAAAGAAGACTCTATTATCCAGTAGAGACTGAAGGTATATATTATTCTGTAGATGGCCCTACACGATTAGAGTTTATTTCACGGTATCCAGTACTAAAGAAAAAAAATAAAAGCAACCCGTTTAGCTATCGAATTATAGTTGATGATCAGGATACAATTATTGTTAATCATAAATATAAAGTTCAAAAATCAATTAAATCAGTTCAACATCCAAAACATAAGTATACTTATTCAGGCAACTATTTTATCAATCTTAGCTCTGGAAAACATAAAGTAGTTATTTATCCAGATAAAAAACTTAAATATCCCGTTCTTATGAGATTGTTGTCAAAAGAATTTGGATCGGTAACCAAGGAAAAGAAAATTTTACAGCCAATGATCCATCAAAATTCTTTAAAACTACAGGTGGGAAGCGATTTGGTATCATATTTTGAATGTACATCTCAATATCCACTAAAAATTGAAGCGGGTGGTAAAAAGACTCTTCGAATAATGAGTAGACTTGAATTCTCCGATGCAATGGGTCAGGAAGAATCTTATCGAATCAAAGTAAAAGAAAAAAACAAAATTATTGGAACGTATTATTTTAGTACTGAAAGATCATCCAATACACATATATTAAAGCGACTAGATAAAGTTCCTGGAAAATGGAGAACTTGTGAAATTCAAGTTCCAAAGGGTAGGCATCAATATTCTATTGAAATTCCTGATAAGGATAAAGCTGTGCTTACACGTTTTATACTGTACTAATGAAATTAGAACAATATATATGTATTCCTTTTTTTGTTTTTTTATTTTTAAATGCTAATACTCCTTGGGATTACACCTTGAGTATAGGAAGTGGATATGATAGTAATGTAATGCGATTTTCTGCTGAAGAGATTGAGAATGCTGAGCAAAGAACAGAAATATTAGGAAGCGCATCTCATTTTGATAGTTTTGTAACAAAACTTGGTTTATCAGTAAAAAAAGATTTATGGATTTTAAATAATAAGAATCTTTCAGTTGGTTCAAAATTTTCTATGTCAAGTTATTTGGATACCCCAGAAAAAAAATATTGGTCAGGAGGTTTTAATTTTATTTATAAATGGGGGTACTTATAAAAACTTTAAATATTCTATAAGTCACTTAGATAAATTTTATTTAAGACATTATACAAATAAAGATATCAGCAACAGTATGCTGGAAGCATGCTATTTTTCAGACCGAGATCAATCTGTTTCACTAACTAACAGATTTACTAAAAACTCTTGGGGTACATTAGGAATTGGATTTCTACAGAGGTATTACACAAGACCTTTTACTGAATTTGATTTAGATATTACTTATTATAAAGCGAGGTTTAATTTCAAGTTAAAACGACTTGGAACCCTTGCTTTTCAAATTAACCAAGGAAGAGCGGAAAGTGAATCTCATTTGGGTACTCTAAGGCCTAGTAGCTTTGATAGGTCATATAATACTCAAGAATTATTTATTCCTTTCACAATAAAGTACCGATTACCATTTATTCAATCTTTCGGTTTTTCATATAGATCAGAAAAAAGAATATATGATGCAGAAGACCCTAATGATGTATTGCATGCAGGTCGTAGTCATAAAGATAAAAAATTTAGCTTATGGTTTCGTAAAAATCTTGGAGAAGATGTTTCTATTAAACTTTTAAGCCGTCTTCGATCAAGAGAGACTGATTCTGGATATGAATGGGTCAGTGATTTGAAAAGTTTTAATCAATTACAATTTTGGATTAACATAGAATGGGATTTAATTTATGATCAATATTAAAAAAACAATTTTAGTAATCTTTTTTTTCCTTCAAAGTTGTATGGAGCCAGATACGGAAAAACTATGGAGTATTTCAATTGAAAGTATTTTTGAAACACAAGGATTTGCTCGATCTGTAATTGTGGAGGGATCAAGAGCTTACGTTGCAGCAGGCCAATCAGGGTCACAAATATGGGATCTTCAAAACAACGATCTTGTAAAGGAATTCACTGGTTATGAAGAAGGCGGAACTTTTTTGGAGTTTGAAGACCTCGCTTTGATAGGCCGCGATCCAGTTAACAATTTATTATTCCTATCGGAATCAAATCAAGATGTCAAAATTTTTAACTTGGATGAAACAGATAGTCTAATTTACCGAAATACAATAATGAGTGCTCGAACAAAGGACTTTGTTTCATTTCCATCAAGAGCAGATCAGTTTGTAATGTATTCTGCGGACAATGATGATGGCCTTAAGTGGCATTTTTATAATTTAGACAGCACTAGCTCTTTTGGAATAGAGTTCATAGAGTGGACTCCTTACGGAGGATCAGAAGTTTATACACCAGGTAAGCCACTAGGTATTGATTCAGATGGAGAAAGTTTGATAGCAATGGCTGTAGATCAATTAGGGGTTGAATTGTTCTCTATCGATTCTTTGGGCGCAGATCTAGTCTTAATTGGCAGAGTAGATACACAGGGAAATGCTGAAAGCATCACACTTTCTTCCTCTGGCGTTTTTGTTGCTTGTGATAACGCTGGTGCGGCCTATATACCTTTGGAAAATTTTGGAACTGCAAATCCGGCTAAATCATTTGCCTTGGATTTCACAGTAGATCACATAGCTGTACATGATAATATTGCAGCTTTATCTATAGGATCCCGTGGTCTTGCTTTGTATGATATATCTGATCCTGAATACCCAATTGAAAAAGGTATTTTTCCGATAGGTTATACTTATATGTCTGCCTTTTGGGAAGGTAAATTATTGGTATGCTCAAGAGAAGGTTTACAATTAATTGCAATTACTGAATAAATAGAAACAGAAATATTTTAAAAAGGGAAATAATGAAAATCAAATTATTAATTGCTTTGTGTCTATCGGCGCAAATGTATGCATCTGGATTTAACGATATTGATGGTGCGCCAATAAGACAAGGAGTACACATTGAGTGGTATCGTACTATTGCTTCAGGATACAGTGGGGAGGGAATCTTTGTATGGTCGGATACTCGATATGGAATGCGAAATATATTTGCACATAAAATTGATCAAGATGGCAATTTATTATGGGGAGAAGAAGGAACTGTTGTTACTGATTTACCAGGAAGACAAGAGGATCCTGTTGCTATTACGGATGGAGCAGGTGGAGCTTTTATTGCCTGGGTCGATTATAGATTCGATGCACAAGGAGATATCTTTCTTCAGCATGTTGATAATACAGGAGAAATATTATTAGACTCAAATGGAGTTGCCCTTGCGCAGGTTATAGGAAAACAGATTACAATTAATATGTGCACAGATAGTTTAGGGGGTGTATTTGTTACCTGGCAAGATAAGCGAAGTGGAGTAGATGATGATATATATGGAACTCATGTTTCATCTGATCATGTAATTGTTTCTCCAGGAAACGGTGTTCCAATTGTAACAGAAGGTGGTAACCAAAATGCAAAGACAATTGAATACGCCGGTGACAATCAAGCTTTTATTGCTTGGGCAGATTTTAGGGAAGGGGCGAACGCTGACATTTATGGTCAGCGATTAAATATGGACATGGCAGGGATATTTCAAGACAATGGATTTCCTATTGCCGCAACAAATGAACAAGAACTAAAACCCAGAGCCACATATATTAATAATAATACTTCTTTCCTAGCGTGGAAGAGAGGAGATGAAGATTCTAAGGTCCTCTACCAATTCATAAATCAGGAGGGTATGGTTTTTTCCGAGCCAAGGCCAATTTCAAATAACTTAGCCTTACAGACTGCACCAAGGGTAAAGAGGAATAGTCTTGGAGAGGTTTTTGTAAATTGGAAAGATTTAAGAGACGACCCAATTGACGGGGACCAGTATTTTCAAAAAATTAATACCTCTGGAGACCAGCAATGGGGTGATGGAGTTAGATTAGACCCTTTGAATGATGTTGACTTTAGCGCCAGATTTACTGCAAATACGCAGGGTGGAGTAAGTATAGTTTGGGAGAGAGGAACTTTTCCTGACGTAGATATATTTTTTCAAAATATTACTTCTGAAGGTACCTATAGTTTAGCTGAACCATTGGCTATTTCTGAGAATGATGGCTATCAATTTGCCCCAATTTTGAGTGGTGACGAACAAAATGGAATTTTTGCTATTTATGCCGATCAGGGATCAGGTAGTATAGATCTGGTGGTTCAGAAGTTTAATTCAAATTTTGAACCTGAATGGGGTGAAACAGGTTTAGTTGCTATGGATGGATTAGATGGAGATGTAAACTATACAAATACCTACAGATTAGGTGACCAAAGTTTGCTTCATGTTTGGGAAGATAATAGGGCTTCAAAGAAAATATATGGTAATAAACTAACTGAATTGATTCCATCTTACTCTAATGGAACAAAAATTTCTTTTGGTGATAATTCTTCTTCTGAAACTGACTTTTCTTTACCGGTCTTTCTCAATGCTTCTAGTGGACTGTATACAGCTACATTTGATGGGTCGTCATCTCCAAAGTTTATCCGTATTAATCGATTGGACGAAGATCTGAACAATGCATGGGACCCCTCTGGAGTTGCTCTAAATGCAGTTTTTGATATGAGGAGTGCAATGTTAGTTGAGACATTAGACGGTGTTGGCTGTATGTGGTCAGAAAGCAGGGGTTTTAATTATGATATTTATTATCAAAAGTTAGATGCAAATGGAAATTTTACATTGGATGATGGTGGAGTGGAGCTTGTGAGCTCAAATGCTGACGATTATGTGATGTCTGTAGTTTCTACTCCTGATGGAAAATTCATGATTTTTTGGATGGAAGATGCATGGCCTGCTTCCTCATTAAAGTTTACAAAAATTGATTCTGAAGGCAATGTAGAAATTGGGTGGAATCCAAGTGGGAATAGTTTAAGTAATCCATTATTTGACTCCAGGAATCTTGCAGTTAAATCTGTTGCAGATGAGAGTGGGGTGCTTGCAGTTTGGACCCAAGATGGAAATTTTTCAGATATATATGCACAAATGATAAGTTGGGACGGAGAAACTCTTTGGGATGAGGGAGGCATAGCTGTCTCAGAGGCGGATAACGATCAGGTTAATTTTTCTTTTGAGTTAAATGAATCTAAATCCCATGCGTTGGTTACTTGGGAAGATTACAGGAATGGGACAGATTTTGAAATTTTTGGTGAAATAATAGATCTAGAATCTGGATCTTCAAACAATCAAGATATTCAATTCTCCAACGACACTACCAATCAATACAACCCCACAATGGCGCTTGTGCAAAATGATGAATTTTTGATTGTTTGGGAGGACGAAAGAGGATACTATAATTTAGATCCACTTTTGATAAATGGAGTAGATTTATACGGAAGCGGTTATATTATTGGACAAGGAATGACAACAAATGAGAACGGAATTCCAATTTGTATTGCTTACCACAAGCAACAAGGTGTCAACATAACTAAGCATTTAGGAGAAGAGTACTTTCTAGATTGGGTTGATTATAGAAGCTCTGGGAAAGAAGATCTTGCAAATTATTATGGAAAAACTTTAATGAAAGCTACTCTGCTTTCCTCTCAAGTAAACTGTAATGACTGTACAGTTCCTAAACAATTTAATTTGGAATCAGCGTACCCAAATCCGTTTAATGGTCAAATATATTTTGATTTTTATATACCTGAAAAAGAGTCTGTTACATTTACTATTTATGATTTATCGGGTAGAAAAGTTTATGAAAGGTTAATTCTTCCTAGTTTTGGAGGTAAACAAAGAGTGCTTTGGGATGGGTCTGATGAAAGTGGCTATCTAGCTTCTAGTGGAATTTATCTTTATAAATTTTCAACAAATAAAACAATAGTTAAAGGTAAGATAACTTATCTAAAGTAAAATATGAAGTATATAATTAGTTTCGTATTTTTTTCTGTACTTATTGCACAATCATTAGATGAGCGTTATCATTCTGTTGAGGAAATATATGGAGTTTTAGACTCTTTGGATCAAATCGAAGAGATTAGTGACTATTTTCTTCTAGACACTATTGGTTTTTCCACTCAGGAGAACATTCCAATACTTGCAGTAAGGATATCTGATAATGCGCATGTGAAAGAAGATGAGCCTAGAGTACTTTTTATTGGCCAAGTACATGCAGAGGAAATTCTAGGTGTTGAGATTGTAATGGATTTGATTGATGATTTGTTATTTCCTGATCCTAGTATATTATCTCACATGAATGTATTAAAACAATATCTTGACATTTGGTTAATTCCTACGGCAAATCCTGAAGGTCTAAATGTTGTTCATGAAGAATTAGACTTTAGCTTTAGAAAAAATAAAAGAGATTTATCACCAGAAGGTCCTTTTCCTAACAATGTGTTTGACTACGACCCTTCTATCGGTAATGATATTGATGGTGTGGATTTAAATAGAAATTTTAGTTTTAACTGGGCATTAGGAGATACCTTTTTAGAGCCAGATAATTCTGACTATGCGTCTCACTATGACTATTATAAAGGCGAAGAACCATTTTCCGAATCTGAGGCTAGGGCAATTAGGGATCTGGCAATTGAAAATGATTTTGTTTTTTCTATTGTATGGCATAGCTCTCGCTCAGGGAACCTATCAGAAAAAGTATTTACTTCATGGAAATGGGAAGAGGTAAAAGAGTCTCCTGATTTGGGAATCATGAAATCTATTGCTGATCATTTTGCTGGAAATATTAGTACTGAAGATGGAACTAGTACCTATTTATCCGTTTTTAGTGGTTCCAGGAATGGAAAGTTGCATGATTGGTTTTATAAAGAGACAGGGTGTATACAATATTTAGTGGAGTGCGGAACTTCAAATCTCCAACCAGACAGTACATTAATTGAAAATACGATTGATAGAAATAAGCCAGCAATGGTATATCTAATGGATAGAGCTATTGGCTATTATGCAGATGCAGCGCAAATTACAGGTAGAGTTTTTGATGCTACTACAAATCAGCCTCTTGAGAATGTTATTGTAGAAGTGGAACAGCACACTGGCTCAATCCTTAAACCTAGGTTAACCAATGAATTTGGACGATTTAGGAGGATATTAGATGTAGGGTCTTATAACTTTTCTTTCAGAGCAGAAGGATACGAACAGCAAAATATACTTCTTGTTGCAAATAACAGTGGTATAACTGAACAAAATATTTATTTGAATCCTTCAATTAGTCATCAAGTAAATCTGCGACTTTCACATGATGATTTTGCAGTTTATACTATTAGTGGATTGATTTCAAATGAATATGGTATGACTGAAATTGAGATTTCCTCAGGTGATAATTATTTTGATCTCAAGGAAGGAACTTATCAAATAGAATTTGTTATGGATGGTAGTCATGTTCCTTGGGAAAAGACGGTTTTTATTAATTCAGATAAAGAACTCAATGTTGTTTATGAATCTTCATCGCCTATTTTAGTTAATAATGAATCTATCTTAGATAATAGTGTTGGTCCATGGTGCATTGAAAACGAAAATATGTTGAAAACTCAGAGCAATACATATTATTCAAATGGAGATGCCCCCCAAAGTGTGCAGTGGATTGAATCTGACTTGATTGATGTAAGCGGAACAAATCGTTTGGTTTTAGCCGTGTCCCATAGATATGAAACAGAGTGGGACTACGATTCCATCTCGATTTCTTTTTTAGATATCAATGATAGTTTGCTTGCTTTGAAATCATGGACTGGAGATAATTGGAATTCCATACAACAAGATTTTCTCACTGCTGAAACAGATAGTGTCTTTAATTATGTAAAGTTATTGTTAGAATTTTCCAAAGATGAAACCGTTAATTACAGGGGATGGGAAATAGAAGCACTGGAGTTGTTTCCAGTGTATGACAATTATTTAGGCATAGAAGAAAATATTAGTAAAAATATGCCTAAAATTCCTCTTAAAATTCATTCCTTATTCCCAAATCCATCCTACGGAAAATTTCAGTTAGGGTTATCAAATTTTGCTGGAGGCAAGGCGGTAGTTACTGTTTTTAATTTATTAGGGCAAAATATACTAACCAAAAGCTTTTCTGATTTAAGACCAGGGAGTCACCAAATTCGTTTAGATTTAAATGATCTAAATGGTTTACCTCAAGGATCAGGTATTTATTTTATTCAATTAGAATCTCTTAAAGAACAGGCAATAAAAAAATGTATTATATTAAAAAATTAGTTCTCACAATTTTGGCAGTAAATATTTTGTTCGGAACAAATCTATCTTTTCGTGGAAATACTAAGGAACAGATAATTGCGCAAAAGATACCTTTAGCTTTCTCAAATATGATTTTGAATCAGTACGATATTTTAACTTCTCAAATTAATCCTCAGAGAGGTAGCTATTTAATTATAGCTCCGGATGGTGTTACTACATACTTGGATGAATTTATTTCTTTTAAAAAATCCCAAGGGTTTGATGTGTATCTACGGTCTTTGTCAGAGTCTGGAGCAAATGCTTCCGAAATAAAAAATACTATATCCAATATTTTAGATACAGATCCAATGTTGGAATACGTTTTGCTTATTGGTGACGTAGATGGGTTTGCAGAGTTTCCTTCATTCTATTATGGTCCAGAGAACGATGTTACTGATCAACAGTACACTCATCTTTTAGGCAATGATGTTATCCCTGATGTATTTATAGGCAGACTCTCCA
The DNA here is from genome assembly GCA_045568995.1 of Fidelibacterota bacterium. Classification (GTDB taxonomy): domain Bacteria; phylum Fidelibacterota; class Marinisomatia; order Marinisomatales; family UBA1611. The sequence continues at coordinate 9,856 of JBJKZY010000039.1, forward strand.
TTGATTCTCTCTCTGAATTGGCCGTAATTATGTCCAAAACAATACAATATGCTAGAGATCCTCTTGCATATGATCAAAATTGGTTAGGACGTGGTCTAATTACAGCAGGAAATTATGCAAATACATATCCCATCCCGATAACTCCTAAATGGACATCCTACTGGCTAAGAGATGAATTACTTGAGTATGGTTACAGCGAAATTGATACTGTGTTTTATCCACCTTTGCAACAAGGTGCTCCCTATATCATTCCAATTATAGATGAAGGAGTTGGGATTGTGAATTATAGAGGGTGGGGAGATGCAAATGGTTGGCATTATCCTGAATTTCATGTTGACGATGTGAATGATTTGAATAATGGTTGGTTGACACCAGTATTCTTCAGCTATGTTTGTAATTCAAATGATTTTGCTAATAATGTGGACCCTTGCCTTGCTGAGGCTGTGATTCGTGGAGGGACACCTTCAGTACCGAAAGGTGGTGTTGCTTTTGTTGGTCCTTCTGATTTGCACACAAGCACTAAATACAATAATGTTATTAATGCTTATATGTATGATGCTATGCTTAATCATGATGTAGTCGAGTTGGGTCCTGCTATGCAAGCTGGGCAGGCAGGGTTAGTAAAAGAGTTTCCTGCTCAAAGCGGACCTGGTGAAGCACAAGAATTTTATGCAAATGTTTATAACATATTAGGAGATCCTTCACTGCAGGTCTATTTGGATACTCCTAGTGAATTTAATTTCAATATAGATCCAGTTTATAGTTCTGAAGGGTTCTTTGATTTATCTTTATCATCGTCAAATGGTGATCCAGTGTCCCAAGCTGTAATTAGCATTATGAATGATGGTGATATGCTTGCTAAAGGAGTAACTGATTCTAATGGTAGATTTATTTCTTCGTTAAATGTTGAAAATTTGACAAGTCTGGATGTCTATTCAAATAAAGGTGGATTTGTTCAGGGGCACACTAGTGTTGTGATTGAAGAAAATAATAGTAGTCTTGTTCTAAGCAGTATTGATATTATTTCAGAAAATGGGAATGAAACTCCAGTCTTATCTGAAAATATTACTATGAGCTTGACATTGAAGAATGATACGAATATAGAGTCAGAACCATTACAAGGTGAATTGGTATTTATGGGAAATGTATTGCCTAATTTATTTTCTTTAAATATACCCTCTATTTCTCCTAACTCATCTATAGTACTACCAAGTGTTAATTATACTTGTTATGGTACGAATGTGGGAGGGAAAATATTGGCAAAGATTCAAGATGGAAATGGTCTTACTTTGTTTACATTTGCAATTGAAATTGAGGAACCAGCATTTGGAATTGAATTTATTGATTCAGGGGTACCTGAATCAGAATTTAGTCCAGATCTTTTAGTCACAAATTATTCTGAAGGTTTTTACGATGGCGTTTGGGTTGAAATATCTCCCGTATCTGAAGGAGCTTCCGTTTCTTCGAATGGATCCTCAAATGTTCTATTTAGTTTTTCACCTTTTGGGTCAACTACTCAAGAAATAAACTATATTGTTTCTCTAAACAATGTCTCTTTTGGAAGCGAGATCACCTTTCGCATTGATTTTCTTAAAGATGGTATCGTTTTTTTCACTCAAGATGTTCCGATGCATATAGATACCCCAACTTCGAATTTTCCTGTAGCTCCAAACAATTATGGTTATTGGGCATATGATAATACAGATGTTGGTTTTTCTGCTTCACCAGAATTTAACTGGGTTGAACTAGATCCTGAATATGGTGGAAATAATGGAGTCCATCATCAATTGGATGATGATGACCATGTTGACCTAGAAATGCCCTTTCCATTTCAATATCATGGAGTTACATACGAAAGTATCACGGTTAATTCAAATGGTTGGGCATCCTTTGTGCCATGTAACATTGATTACTTTTGGAATATGTCGATCCCCATGTATATGGGGCCAAAAGCTTTATTAGCTCCATTTTCAGATGATCTGGAAACAATAGACACGGATGGAGACGGAGATATTGACAGATGGATCAATGTGTATTCTTGGCATGATCAAGAAAATGGTAGATTTATCATTGAATGGTCTCGAGCTTTGAATGGCTATGATGAAATCACAGAAGAGACATTTGAAATTGTTTTCTATGACCAAAACGCAATGCCCACCGAAACAGGAGATGGTGTTATCGACTTTCAATATTTGCATGTGAATGACGTTGATGTTACTAAAAACTATTCAACAGTTGGAATTGAAGCGCCCAATAAAAATTATGGTCTTCAATATGTTTTTAACAATGTTTATTCCGCAGGGGCAGCACCTTTAGAAGATGGATTGGCTATTCGATTCACTACAGAGTCGCCTGATAATTATGTTGCTCCATTAAATTTGGATGAAAATATTATTTTTGATGAATTTCAATTGGGTAATGCATACCCAAATCCATTTAATCCAGAAACAAATTTTAATCTTGTAATTCCAAATAGCAGCCAAGTCACGATTAGAATTTTTGATATTCTAGGAAAACAAGTCTCTACAATTCATCAAGGGGTTCTTGTCAAAGGGCATCATAAATTCACATGGAATGGAAAAAACAATCAGGGTGTTACATTAAGTTCAGGTACGTATTTTGTTATGGTTAAAAATGATAAAAATCTTAAAATTCAAAAACTATTAATGTTGAAATAATGAAAGAAATTAAAGTATATACAACTTCATGGTGTGGACCTTGTAAAATGGCTAAGAGATTATTAGATGAAAAAGGACTTGATTACACTGAGATTGACATTGAGGAGAAAGGTTGGAGTAGGGAAGATTTATTTAAAAAAACAGGTGGAAGAACAGTTCCGCAGATTGTTATTGAAGGAGAAACCCTTGGTGGTTACGATGATCTTTTAACAATGGAGAATCGAGGAAAACTATAATATTGAATAAATATATTATACATTTTTGCAGGGTCTTTACAATTGTAGCGGCCCTGTTTTTTTTTATAACCTGTGCTGGTAAAACAAAACCATGGAAATTCAATGATATTCAGTCGTTAGATGTTAGAGTTTTAGACACTCAAGAATGGTTACTGAAAACCAAAAAAGATATACAAAATTTAAACAAAATAATGAGACCCCAACTTGCTTATTATTTGAAGAAAGATTTTCGAATCTATGAAAAATTAGATGCGCCGTTTGATAAGATAAAAACAAATGTTCGATTCATTGATAGCACATACAAGTCCATGACGATATTAATTGGTAAAATGAAAAAAACATCATCAGATAGCTTAGATGATTTTCCTGAAGATACGACTGTTAGTTACAGAAGACTATTTAATGACAGCAGGGAGAGGATAAAAAAAAGTAAGAATAATTATTATAAAAATATTAAAAAATTGAAAAAAGCATTTAAACCTACAAAGCAAGTCTTGTTTTTTATTGAAGAAGAATGTAAAACATATAAAAAATCAATCTATGATTTGCAGTACAGAAGAAAAATAGAGCAGGCTAACATCTATCGTTTTAATAAAAAACTCAATGAAGCCATTTTCAATGATCCTGAATCATTCTATTCGAAAAGAATTATTGATGTATCAAAAAAACTAGAATCCTATAGAATAAAGCTAGATTCTTTTGAATACTTTTTGCTAAATATGGAAGATTTGTTGATAAAAGAGATGGGAGGTACTGTTGTTTTAATTCCAAAAAAGAAAATGCCACCCAAATTTGTTGATAAGTATGAAAAAGAAAAAAAAGAATATGTTGAAATTTTAAAGGATATTCGAAAGATAGTTGAATCTATTTAGATTATTGCTATTCATCCTTCATGAAAATAATTTTATGTCTAAGAGTTTTATCCTTTCCAACAGCCTCTATAAAATACAGTCCACTGGATACTTTCTTTCCATGCATATTAAAACCATTCCAAATTAGATTATTAAATTCTGACTTTGTGTAGTTTTTTGTAGATGTCCATACTTTTTGTCCTAGTATGTTATAAATAGTAGTTGATATTTCTTGTTCATTTATTACTTCTAGGTTAATGGTAATAGGTTTTCCATATGAAGGGTTAGGAAATGGTTGTTTCAAAGAAAAGTTTTCTGAAAATCCATCCCGTAATTCTATAGTATAGTCCCAGTTGCTTTGTTCGGTATCTATTGCTGAAACAAGTAAGCTTATCCATTCTATATTCATTTCAGTATCTATATTAATTTTACTTCCTGATTTAATTAACCATTGATCTTGATCTTTCAACTTTGTGATAGAGGCCATAGATAAATTATTTCCATATGGTATTATCTCTACTTCAACTGGATCTGATGTGTGAATTTTGTAGTAGATTGTTTCAAAAAGATCTAAACTGAAATAGGAATCTTCTTGAGGAATTCCAGTCTGATAAAAAATATCTTTTTCTAAAGGAGAACCACCCGCTGAAAGATATCCATTTGCTTCCTCATATGAATATAGTCCTGCATTTGTATCCATTATTTTATTTGCTATCCTCATCCTCAGATAGGTTTCTTCGAAAGACGATCCCAAATCATTCAAAGCTGCATCAATAGACTTTATGCTATTATCTTGAATTGGGCTAGCCATTTCATGTGACTTTTCCCAGCATAGCTTAATTGAATTAGGTCCTCCAAGGTGTTCATCAATATATTGAAAAAAAATAAAGGAGCCATACATATGACTGCTCTCATCATCGATGGACTTATTGATATTAGAAAACCAAGAAGATATATAACGATAATGATCATTTACGTTGTTGTAGAGTTCGTCCTCACTCCAAACTGCAGTAGCTTCCATGAACCAAAACCTTTCATAGCAATTGTAGCTAAATTGAATTGCATGAAAAAACTCATGCACCGCAGTCACCTGAACATTCTCCAATTCTGTGTGTTCACTAAATTGCGATCCATTATAATTATTTCGCATTTTAATATAGCTCACACAAGCGGGACTACTAACTGAGGTGTTTTTGGTGTACGTAATACCAAAGTAATAAGTTGGTAAATTTTCAATAAAGACGTTATAAAAAATATTATCAAAAGCTGGATCTGAAAGTGGGGCAGAAAATTCTAGTGTATCGATATAAAAAGAGTAAACATTTTCAAAAACTTCCGCCATTTGGAAAACATAATTGGGATCTGAAACGGCATCAGTTCCTTCATTTGTATAGTGAAATCTAAAATGTTCCGATTCAAATACTTGGTCTAAGTTATTAGAAGTGAAGGTGCTTATATCTCCATTTTCAGACAGAATCCCTAATTGCTTCAAATTCTCAATCTCAGAAATGTTTAGGTCATCGGTTCCATTACGAATAATATTTGTTATATGGGCAGTAGCATGAATAGTGTTAGTTCCTCCAAAAAGAATATCATAGGATTCTTTTGTTGAAAAATTAATTTCTGAACCTGAGGCACTTATCGAACACAGCGTAAAAAGACTAAGGATCCAGATCATCTAACTTATCTTTAAATTTGAAACGGATGTATACACCCATGCAAATAAATGCAATGGCCAAGAATATTGAATAAAATACCATATAGCTCATTAAGAATCCTTTAATATTATGTTCAGCAAAAATGTTGCTACAATTATTGATAAACCTGTAATCGTTTGAGGATTATTGGATATTTTTTCTTCTTTTAAAATTCCAGATAAAGTTAAACCTATTCCCGAAATATTAAGCCATGTTCTCGTACCCCTTGACAACCCCGTGTCTTCGCCATGGTTTACAACAATTTCATCTTTATTTTCCTTCGCAAAAAGTTTTGTCGAGAAGTGAAGAGATGCAGTGATGATGTTCGTATTTGGATTCTGAGAAAAATTGAATTGTTCAATAGGTTCTTTGGATTTAATACCTAATTGAAGGGATTCTTCATTCTCAACTATTTCAAAATTAAGTATATTGTTGTGAATTTCTTTTGATAATTGGTTGCTTTTTATCATCCTACATTGGTAAAGAGTAATATAGAACCAATCATTTTTCGATTGCCAACCAGTAAGGTTTTTCTCATCTGGAAGTGAGTCCATCTTCAAAGAGACCAGAATTCCATTTGTTTTTGAATTGACGTTTATGGACTCTAGTGTAGAGTATTCTGGAAAAGCAAAAGTATGATATAATAAGCAGCTAAAAATAAATTTTAATATCATGATATTCTTTTGGTGGCATAATTAGTTGATTAAACGTGAACAACATTAATATTGATAGAAAGAATTTAAAGAAAACAGTGATATTATGAATTACCCTTTGTCCAGTTTATCGACGAACACTAATTTTATTGAACTTAATATGTAAATAAATGATATTTAAATCTAAAACAATAGGTATTTTTTTTAGTCTGTTTTTTCTCTATGCCCAGGCAGATGATATAGAACTGAACATAGATTCCCAGGATAAATCATTGCAAGGGGCTTTCGGTGCTGTTACCATTGATGGGAAAATTTGGAATCAGCTCGCACTTAGGCCTGTTTTGCCTTTTGGTAAGCTATCAGTAGCGTTCGACATGGTTTTATATATCGATCAAAATGGAAATATTTATGATGAAGGTTGGGATTTTTCCAACGGAGAAAAAATAAAAAACACACTCATTGATAAAATTTACTATATTCGCTACGGAAATAGTTGGGACCGAAATTATTTCAGAATTGGAGCTTTGGATAATGTTTCTATGGGCTATGGTATTTTATTAAACAACTATAGCAATACACTTTTATATCCGCAAGTAAGAAAAGTTGGATTAGAATTTAGGTCTAGTGCATTTGGGACAAACATTCATGGATTTACCAATGACTTTAAGGAAAATTTTGGATTAACTGCTTTACGAATCTCTGCACCAGTACCATACGGATTTACTCTGGGTGTGTCTGTTGTAAGCGACAGGAATCAATATTTAGGCCTTCGAGATAGAGATGGAGATGGACGTCCTGATTTAGTTGATGATTTCCCTGAGGATAAATTCTATTGGTTAGATACAGATGGTGATGGATTGGCTGATAATATGGATGATGAGTGGGATATCGATGGTGATGGTATCACGGATACATTGGATGCTAATATTCCAGGATGGAACTTAGATACTGTTGTTGTTTTAGATACCTCTATTTTTACTAAGGCTAAGCCGATTGATATTAATAAAGAGCGTGAGTCTTTTCAAGCATTTGCATTGGATGCTGGAATTCCAATACTTAATGAGGGACCTATTAAAATAAATTTTTATGCACAATTTGCCGCTCTTTTAGGAAAAACAAATAATCCTGGAAGTGGAAAAAAGGAAGACGCAGGATATGGTCTGATTCCGCTTGGTCTGGGTGCAAAATTTGGTCCTGCACAGTTTAACTTTGAATTTCGTATGGTTCCCAATGGAAATTTTGAATTTGGCTATTTTGATCGATCCTATGAAATAGAGAGAGCCACTTTTGAACTTGGCCAAGATAATAGAGGTAATATTATTACAAAATCTTCTCAGTTAGGATACTACGGAAAACAAAATGGTTTTTATTCATCTTTAACCTTCGACCTGGGATCTTTATTGGATGCAAGTATGGCTTTCCAAAGTTTAAATGGTAAAATGTTTGATGATCAAACAAGAGTATTTGATGAAGCAGTCAATCAAAGTTTTACCTCAGTAATTAAGTTGAAAAAATCCATAAGTAAAATTGAAAAAGCTACCTGGTTTTACCAACAAAGGAATGTCCCAAACCCTTTTGATTTTGAATACTCTGAGTCAACAATAACTGGATACAATATCGGACTTAATCTTGGAAACGGAATGGTTCTTTCCTACGTGTTTCGTCGAACATTTAAAGATCTTAATGGGGATGGGGATGTTAAAGACGAAGGTGAAATGATTAATATGACCGGGGTAGAAACTAGCTTTTCATTTTGATGACATCCAAAGAAATACGAAAGTCTTTTATTGAGTTTTTTGAAGAAAAAAACCACAAGTTTATTCGAAGTTCCTCTGTAGTCCCTTCTGATGACCCTACACTTTTATTTACGAATGCAGGAATGAATCAATTCAAACCGATATTTTTAGACCAAATCATTCCAGAGGATCTTAGAGCGGTTAACAGTCAAAAATGCATTAGAGTTTCTGGAAAGCACAATGACCTTGAAGAGGTGGGTGTAGATACTTTTCATCACACATTTTTTGAGATGCTTGGGAATTGGTCTTTTGGAGATTACTACAAAAGGGAAGCAATTCAGTGGGCTTGGGAACTATTTACAAAAAAATGGGAATTAGATAAGGAAAGACTTTGGGCAACTGTTTACAAAGATGACGATGAAGCGTTTAATCTATGGTTAGAGGTTACAGATATCAAGCCTGAGCGAGTGATTCGATGCGGAAAAAAAGACAACTTTTGGGAAATGGGAGATACTGGTCCTTGTGGTCCTTGTTCTGAAATACATTTTTATATTGGAGACAACCCAGAAAAGCAACATGCTTCTGGTGTTAATAATTCAGATAAATATTGGGAATTATGGAATTTAGTTTTTATACAAAATAATCGCCTTGAGGATGGTACTCTTGTTGAACTTTCTGCGAAGCATGTAGATACGGGTGCAGGGCTTGAAAGAATTGCTGCCGTGATGCAAGGGAAAGATAGCAACTATGATACGGATCTCTTTCAACCTGTAATATTGGCCATTCAAGAAAAGGCCAAGTCTGATTATAAAAATAATCCTATTCCTCATAGGGTTATTGCAGATCATATAAGAATGCTTTGTTTCTCAATAGCTGATGGTGCATTACCATCTAATGATGGGAGAGGCTACGTTTTGAGAAGAATCCTGAGACGCGCATCAAGATTTGGAAGAAGTTTAGGACTTGAAGATCCATTTATGTTTGAATTGGTATCCATTTTAATTGAAACTATGGGCGAAAACTTTCCAGAGATCAATGAAAAGAAAACTCACATTGAAAAAGTGATTCGCTCAGAAGAAACATCCTTTAATGATACATTAGATCGAGGACTTAATCACTTTGAGAAAATAATAAATCAAGGTGGTGTTGTTGATATAAGCGGTAAAGATGCATTTAAATTATATGACACATATGGCTTTCCTCTTGATTTAACCCAACTCATGGCAAGAGAAAAAAATCTAAATGTTGATGAAGAAGGATTTCATGATTGTATGCGAAAACAAAAAGAAAAAGCAAAGTCATCGGGAAAATTTAAAATATCCTCAGAACCTTTAGAGTGGATATCTGTATCGGATAAATCTGACTCAGTTTTCATAGGTTATGAAAGCCTCGAAAGTGATTCTCAAATAATAGAATATTCAAAAAATAAAAAAGGCGAAATTTATTTGGTTTTAGATGAAACTCCTTTTTATGCTGAATCTGGCGGCCAAGTCGGAGATAGAGGGAAAATATTGGGGGAAAATATTACATTAGATGTTGTTGATGTAAAAAATAAGAATCAGTCAATCGTACATATTTGTAAAGGAACTTTTGAGTATTCTGATTCTAATGTTTTTTGTACTGTGGAAAAAGCACGAAGAGAAAAAACAAGGAATAACCATACAGCAACTCACCTTATGCATAAGGCATTAAAAAATATTTTGGGTGATCACGTTAATCAAGCAGGTTCGCTTGTGCACCCTGATTATTTACGATTTGATTTAACTCATTTTGAAAAAATTACAAAAGATCAGATTGCCGAAATTGAGAAGATGGTAACCGCTCAGATTCTGGAAAATAAAAAGCTAGAAGTGTCGATTAAAAGTTATGATGAGGCAAAAAGTCAGGGAGCAGAGGCGCTTTTTGGGGAGAAATATGGAGAAGAGGTTAGAGTTGTAAAAGTTGGAGAGTATTCAATGGAGCTTTGTGGGGGAACTCATGTAAATCGAACAGGCGATATAGGGATGTTTAAGATTATAGAAGAGTCTTCTTTGGCATCAGGAGTTAGGAGAATTGTTGCGCTTACTGGAACTAATGCGTTAGAAGAAATACAAAGAAACCATTCCGTTTTAGACACATTGCAGAAAAAATTAAATGTATCCTATCCCGAAATTATTAGTAGGGTAAATGCATTGATTGATGATAAGAAGGAGTTAGAAAAAAAAGTAAAAAAACGATCTTTTACAAATCTTGAACATGATATTTTTAGTGATGCTGAAAAAATTGGAGAGGTTAATTTCATTCTTAAAAAAGTGAATGTAGATAATATGGATGAGCTGAAGTCTTTGGGTGACCAAATCTTTAACAAATTATCAAATGGAATTGCTGTCCTTTTTTCAGAAGGGGAGGAAAAACCCATGGCTTTGATAGTTGTTGCGAAAAAATTAAACGAATCTGGTATAGTGGCAGGCGATTTAGCAAGGGAAATTGGTTCGTTTATGGGAGGAGGAGGAGGAGGTAAACCTCATATGGCAACTGCCGGTGGTAAGGATAATTCTTTACTTGATTTAGCAATTCGAAAAACTAAAGATCAAATTGCTAAGGTTATAGAGGCAAAATAAATGCAGTATGAAAAAGATAAACAAGATTATTTTATATATATTGAAAAAAATGAAAAAGTAATGCACTCCCTTACTAATTTTTGCCTTGACAACAATATTCAAAATGGTAAAATATCTGGAATTGGAGCAGTAAAGATGACTGAAATAGGTGCTTACGATATTGTAAAAAAAGAATATTTAAAAAAAGAATATTCAGATGTGTTTGAGTTGGTAAGCTTTGAGGGAAATGTAACTTTGAAAGAGAGTCAGCCATTTGTCCATGCCCATGTTGTCCTTTCAGATCATAATATGATAACTTTAGGAGGGCACTTATTTGAAACGACTGTAGCAGCAGTGGGAGAGTTTTTTCTTAGAAAATTTGAAGGAAATGCTTATCGTAAGCTAAATAAGGATATAGGATTACCCTGTATATGCCTTGAAAATAATTTTTTATAGCAAAATGAAAAAAATATTAGAAACACCCAATTCTCCAAAAGCTGTTGGCACCTACAATCAAGCAGTTGAGAGTAACAACTTTATTTTCACAAGCGGTCAAGTTGGAATTGATCCTACCAACAATAAACTTGTTGAGGGCGGAATTAACAATGAAGTTGATCAGGTTCTAAAAAATATAGAATCTATTCTAAATGACGCTAATCTAGACAAAAATCATATTATTAAATTGACAGTATTCTTAATTGATTTAAACCAATTTGAAATAGTCAATGAATCGTTTAAAAGTTTCTTTGGCAACATTGACTTTCCAGCAAGGTCAACAGTTGAAGTATCTAAATTGCCATTGGGAGCAAATGTTGAGATAGAGTGTATTGCGTCCAAGTAGATTAACTCTTTTTTACAAGATATTTTTAAGTGTTTTAGTTATAAATATTGTTCTAGCTAATGAAGAAAGATCTATAGAAAATAAAGATCCAAAAAAGGCATTTTACTTTTCGTTAGTGCCTGGTATGGGACAGATTTACAATGGTAAAATATTAAAGTCAGCAATATTTGTTGGATTAGAAATATCAGCATATGTTGCTTGGAAAGATAATTCTGGGAAGTACAGCAGTTATGACAGTAACAATTACCCTCTTAAAAAACATAGGTATCTTGAAAAAAGAAATAAATATGCCTGGTGGATCGGCATTCTTTATTTTTACGCTATGATTGATGCTGTTGTAGATGCACATTTAGATTCGTTTAATTTATTAATGGAGAGTCCCCTGAAACAAAAAAAGCAGGAAAAGGAAAACAAATGAAAAATAGAGAACAATGGGGCTCCAGACTTGGTTTCATTCTTGCTGCTTCTGGATCAGCCGTAGGTCTTGGGAATATATGGAAGTATCCACATATGGCAGGAGAAAATGGAGGTGCTGCATTTACCGTAGTGTATCTAATATGTATTTTATTAGTTGGTCTACCAATTGTAATTGCTGAGTTTGTCATCGGTAGAAAAACTCAATTAAGCCCAGTGGGTGCATTTAAAACTTTGGCACCCAATACAAATTGGAAATATGTAGGCGTCCTCGGTGTTTGCGCCGCGTTTGTAATTCTTTCGTTTTATGGTGTTGTAGGAGGTTGGACTCTTAGATATGCATTGCTATCTTTAGTAGGAGGTTTTACTAAAATTTCTGGGAACCCTGAATTAGCAGGAGACCAGTTTAGTCTTTTTATTTCTAACCCGATTAATCCTGTCTTTTGGCAGATTATTTTTATGGCATTAACTATTTTTGTTATTGTTAGAGGTGTAAAAGGTGGTATTGAAAAATGGGCTAAAATAATGATGCCAGCAATTTTATTGATTTTAGTTATTTTAATGATTCGAGGACTCACCTTACCAAATGGATTGAAAGCACTTGAATTTTTATTCCAGCCAAAATTTTCAGATTTAAACGCATCTAGTGTTGTTTTAGCTTTAGGACATGCCTTCTTTACATTAAGTCTTGGTATGGGAACAATGATAACCTATGGTAGCTACCTAAAAAATGACCAAGATTTATTGTCTTCAGCTTTATGGATAATCCTCCTGGATACTGTCATTGCTATTATGGCTGGGATTGCTATTTTTGCGACTGTTTTCGCACTGGGTGCTAATCCTGATTCGGGGCCAGGTCTAATTTTTGTAGCGCTTCCTACAATGTTTCCCCAAATAGCTGGTGGTACGCTGTGGGGATCCCTGTTTTTCTTTTTACTTTTTATGGCTGCCCTTACATCAGCAATATCAATTTTAGAAGTCATTACTGCTTTTTTTATTGATGAATTAAGGTGGAGTCGTGAAAAAGCTACTGTTGTTTTTGGTTCTATCGTGACTATTGTTGGAATATTTTGTTCCATGTCGATGGGAGGCTTTGATGATTTCAATACTTTATTTAATATTTCTTTCTTTGATTTTCTTGATTATTTATCATCAAAATACATGTTGCCAATTGGAGGTATGCTAACTGCATTATTTATCCTGTTAAAATGGGGTGTAGGTGATTTTGTTCAGGAACTAAAAGTTGGTATGGGAGATAAAAGACTTAATCCTTTGTGGTTTAAGGTTCTTTTTATCATTTCAGCATTAGTTGTTGGCTTTATTATTACTAATGAAATTATTGAGATCATTACAGGTTTCCCAATTATTGGATAAAATATGATTATTGCACGAATTTTCCCAAAGAAGTCTCAGAACTTTAAAAATGCTAAACCTTTTTTTCAAAAAATTGGTGATTCCATGGATTCAGGAGGATGGATTCGACTATTCTCGCTTTGGACTCTTATTGTTGCAGGTATTGTTCTGAATATGGACTTTGAAAATAGATATGTCTACTGGAGTTGGGCAGGCTGGGATTTAGGTTTCATAAAGTTAATAGTTGCTTCTATTTTATATTTTTATTTTTTGAACCCAAATAATTTATGGGTTATAGGTACGAAAAGATTAGAGAATAAAGAAATCGTTATGCATGCAGTAATTGCATATTTCTTGCTTGTTTTTGGTTATATTGGGGTGGGCTCAATGATACCAGACTTTGTAGGTATCTTTCCATATTTTATGGCTTTTTTATCATGCTTATTGGTGTTTCAATTCCCACTTGTTTTAGATAAGGATAAAGGGACTTGGAATTATTTTGATTGGGATAATAAAATTCAATACTTTTCACTTTCTTTAATCTTAATGTTAGCGTCTGTTTTTTTAGGTATTTTTTTAGATGATCCTATTATGAGTACAGCTGGTGCTGTTTGTGTTGCCTTTCCTTTGGTAGGACTAATTTGGCCAAATCATGTTAGGCATTTACAACGAGCTAGATTTTTCCCTTTATTCACCTTTTCTATGTTTTTATGTGTTCGAGCCCCTTGGTTTTTAATCCCATTATGTATTCTATTTTTTCTTATAAGAACCATAAATTATTTTCGTTTTGGGATTGTTTATCCTTCTTTTGGTGTAGATTTTTTGGAAGATTAAGAATGTATGATGTCATAATTGTAGGAGCAGGACCAGCAGGAGCTACCGCAGCACTTTATGCTGAGAGGAATAACTTGAGCTGTATTGTTCTTGATAAAGCAATTTTTCCAAGAGATAAAATTTGTGGAGATGCTCTTTCTGGCAAAAGTGTAAGAATTATGGAGGAGCTAGATTTGACTAGTGGCGTAGAAAAATTAGATGGGTCTGAGATTAATAGAATTACGTTTGGTGGACCCAACCATAGTCATTTTGATGTTCACCTTAAAGGAAATAATAAAAACAACTTTATTACCAAAGGTTATGTAATACCGAGAAAAACTTTTGATTATTTTTTGTTTAAAAAAGCGAAAAATGTTACTGAAGTCCTAGAAGGATTTAAAGTTAAAGATTTAGTCTATGAAAAAGATAAACCTGCTGGAATTAGAGGAATTAATCGAGATGGTAATGAGCAAGTGATTGAGGCTCCTATTATAATGGGATGTGATGGAGCAAATTCCATTATTGCTAGAAAATTAGATGCATACAAAAGGGGTATGGATAATACTGCGGTTGCTATAAGATGTTATTATGAGGGCGTAGAAGGACTTTCCAATCAAATAGAGCTGCATTATATAAGTGAAGTGAAACCAGGATATTTTTGGTTGTTTCCTGCAGGAAACAATAAAGCAAATATTGGAATTGGATTAAGTAAAAATGATGCTAAAAAAGAAGATCGTACTCTTTCTAAAATAATGGAAGAAGTAACGAAATCTAAATATTTTAAGGATAGGTTTTCCAATGCAAAGCCGCTGGAAAGACCAAAAGGATGGAATCTTCCAATGGGTAGTGTTCACAGAAAAAATCATGGAGATGGTTTTATGCTTCTTGGCGATGCTGCAGGATTAATTGATCCTTTTACTGGGGAAGGTATAGGTAATGCTATGGTTGCGGCTAAGTATGCAATTTTGGTCGCAAAAAAAGCAAAAAAGACGGGTGACTATTCCGAGAATATGTTAAGAACATATGATGAATTGTTATGGAATGAAATAGGGAAAGAGCTTAGGACAAGTACAAAACTTCAGTCCTTGTCTAGATCTAGCTTTTTATTGAATTTCGTCATTAAGAGGGCATCTCGAAATCAAGAGGTTCAGGAAATTATTTCAGGTATGTTGTCGAAAGAAATTCCAAAAGATGAGCTCTCTAGTCCTCTTTTTTATTTTAAAATCCTATTTTCTTAGCGGTATCTCTTTTGCAATCTAAAGACTTATTACATTCCCTAAATCTTTCCACCTTTACAGCGTTTGATTTTGAAACTACCGGTCTAGATCCAAATAACGATAGAATTATTGAGATTGCCGCAATACGATTTGAGCATGGTGAGATCGTGGATCGTTTTGTCAGTCTAGTGAATCCTGGTACTGATATTCCCAATTTAATTACTGAGATCACTGGAATATCAAATTCGATGGTGTATAAGTCACCAAAAGAAGCTGAAATTATTGATGATTTTTTAAGCTTTCTTGGGGATTCTCCTCTTGTTGCTCATAACATACGTTTTGATGAACAATTTTTATCTAGGCTATGCCTAAGGCATAAAAAAGAAGAAAATAATTTTAAGAAATATGACACGCTTCAACTTGCAAGGAGCCTTTTATTTGAGCAACCGGTATTCAACTTAACTGCCTTATCAGACTTCTACGGATTATCATCAGATAATGCCCATAGAGCTGAAAATGATACGGAGAATACGGGACTTATTTTCCTAGAGTTAATTAAGGAATTGGCAGGTTATCCCTTAGATTTTGTATCCAAAGTAAATACACTAGTTCAAGGTACAGATATTCCTAATCTTCATCTATTTGTAGATATGGCAAATGCATTAGCAAAGAAAGGAGATTTAAAAAAAGGATTGATAGCGCATGGCTTAATTCCTAACTGTAAAACAAATATTTTTTCTCATAATGGACCTAATAGTGTAGGATCTTTATCTTCTGAAGATGTCTTTGGTAATTCTGGTGCTTTATCTAAAGTCCACCCAAATTTTGAAAATAGACCAAATCAAGAAAAATATGCTAAGTTAGTAAATGAGATCCTATCTGAAAGTGGTAAAATAGGTGTTTTAGAAGCTGGAACAGGTTTAGGAAAGTCTATGGCTTACCTTTTTGGAGCAATTAAAGAAAGTAGTAATGTTGAAGAAAATGGACCTGTAATAATTGCTTGTAATACCAAACATCTTCAAGATCAATTATTCCATAATGATTTACCTCAATTATCCGAGGCACTCAATGTTCCTGTAAAAGCGGTTTTGCTAAAAGGTAGAAAAAATTATTTATGTAAGACTAGGTTAAATTGGCTTATCTCAGATTCGAAAACTCTCGATGGTATTGATATTGAAGCATTGATCCCAATACTATTTTGGCTTCATTGGACAAAAAACTGGTGACATATCTGAGTGCTCTGGTTTTTTAAATTCTCGAAGGAATTGGTTGAAATCCATTATATCTAGCGATACTGGGTTTTGTACTAGCGAGGTGTGTAATCGAAATAACGGATGTTTTTACGGCAATCTCAAAAAAAGTATTTTTCAATCTCATGTCATAGTAGCTAATCATTCCTTATTGATGACCAGTGTATCTACTGAAGGACTATTGCCCCCCTATAATTCAGTAATTGTAGATGAGGCTCACAACCTTGTTAAAGCTGCGTATGACCAATTTAAAATTGAATGGAGTGAGCAAAATGTATCCTATCAATTACAATCAATCGATCCCTCGAATCCTAGATCCAGTCGATGGAATAATATATTGAATCACTTGGGCGAAATAAAACCAGATGTAAAAGATACGAGAGAACAATTAAAAGAAGCTGTAAAGGATTCATTGCAATATTTAAATGTATTTATGATCGAATTATCGCAGGAAAATCAATATAGATATAGTTCAACAAAATCGTACCAAGATAAGCCTATTTTAGACAATATAGAAAAGATCTATTCTTCACAAAAATCAAGTCTTGACCAACTGAAAAAAAGTTTTGAAAGTATATTCGCTGTGTTAGATAGATTAAAGAAAATGGTGTTAGAAGCCGATCCAAAAAGAACGGATTACCCAGTGTTGCATAGTATTTTAGAAAGAGGGCTAGAAACTTCATCTGGTTTATTAAATACGATAGTCCATTTGACTGAAAATCAAAATTCGGAATGGG
>JBJKZY010000040.1:0-26896 GCA_045568995.1 Fidelibacterota bacterium
GTTTGAGCTAAGTTAAAATTCCAATTAAGAGGGCTATATCCAGACCCACTACTTTGATTGTTAAATTCAATGAAGTTGGTCAATCGATCATGAATATCTAAACGCGTGGCCTGAATAAGCTCTAGTTTAGGATTCAGTTTCCAGTTGAGTTGGTAGTATAATCCAAATTCATTTACGGTATATCGGTTGTCTTCAGAAGCTTCATCAATACCTTCGTCTATATTCTCGTCAATTTTTCCGTCACCATCATCATCTAATCCATTTGCAAAGACTATAAAATTTTGTTGACCTAGCCAGCGGACTCCCGGTTCAATTTCTTCGCCGTAATCATATAAGTTATTGCCATTTACATCTATAAAATCAGGTATCCCATTTTCATTTAAATCATTAAAATCATCACTATCATAATCATTATCTAACCTATCAGCTATTGCTCCCAGGACAGAATCATTATTACTAGAGTCGTTTGGAGTTCCAAATTGAGTAAAATTATCTGTATCCCATCTAGTAAAACTTTCCCCATCATCATAAATAGTATTTTCATTTGCATCTGCAAAAATATAAGGTGACCCAGCTTCACCATTTCCGGTATTATCACGCCTATCGATTAATTGTACATCTGATAAAATAGTACCGCGAGTATCCGGCATAGTTAAAAAGTAATCTAATCCCCAAACAAATCTAAAGTCTCCATTTTTCCACTCGTTAACATGCTGAAGCTGTGCACTAAACTTTTTTGATCGATCATATATGATACTCCCGGTAGCAAGATTTCTTGTTGGTCGACCTGAATCCCCAGAATAACTTGAGTTGAGGTATGTTTGAAAGAAAAAGTTTTTATATCTGGTTTTTGCTTGATAATAACGGTATACCCATCCATCAGCAAGATATCTTGCTATACCAGTGATGTTTATATTTCGTGCCCATGCAAACCCATGGGAAAAACTCATGGTAAGGTCTTTGCTAGGTTCCCAATCCATTCTTAAGTCATATCGATAATTTCTTACATTAAAATCTGGAAAATCATTAATCCCATCATTATTTGCATCTTTATAAATATTACTTAGAGATCCATAGTTCATTTTAAAATCTTTTTCATCAAATTCATCCACACCCGCTTCTCCCAAACTTGGAGCTCCGTTACCATCCAAATCGTTATTTTGAAAAACATCCCATGTTTCTATAGCTTGGCCATCAACAATAACAGTACTATTGTTTAAATTCTCAAATGTTTCACCATCCCAAACACCATTCCCTTCGCCGTAGTCTGGTGCGATATCACCTTCATCATCATAGTCGCCATCTCCATTTTCATCATTAGCAGGGATCCCATCCAATCCATAATCAAGTAAAATAGTGCCAAAGATAAAATTTTCGCCAACATCTGCGTCATATTGGCCATTCCCATTAAGGTCTTCAAATGGTTCGTAAGGAATGTCATAGGCATTGTCAAAATCATCTCTGTAAGGTCCCCAATCATTATCATCATCTAAGCCGTTGGACCCCCAGTTATCATCGTAAACTCCATTGCTATTTGTATCGAACACTAGGTTGCCATTTGAATCGTATATATAGTCTCCAAAACCAAACTTATGTAGTTCATCTATAATTGTCCATGAAGAGTCAGGGGTGTAATAATTGGTTGCAACAGGGTTCAAATATTTTGGATCTATATTGGACCCAAACCTATCTAGCCATGCAGATCCTATTTCATCACTCTCATCTATAAATCCATCTCCATCGTTATCAACTCCATCAACCCAGCTTTCAGTATAGTCATCGATTCCAATATCTATATTTTCATCTATAATTCCATCTCCATCATTATCTTTACCATCTGCATAGGCATAACCAATCTTATCGCTGGTAATAAACCACAATACGGTTCCATTACTGGTTGTAAATCTATTGAAAGGATCTGAAGCAGCTGATTCGACCATTTCAGACGTAATACGAGGAGATCCATCTTCTCCGCTACTTGCGATTAAATCCCCCCAGTATCTACCAATCCAAGATTCATTCGAGCCCTCTACATATGGTATCATATCTGAGGTGAAAAGAGGATTGTCTTCATTTTGCAACGCTAGGGAACCACCAAAATCAATTCGATCCTTTCTTAAGTTAGGACGACCGATAAACGCTGGGTCATGTCCTTCATATTCATCATCATTAATATGAGTCCAGTCTTGACCGGACAATGCGACACCAGACACCTTGAAACCAACGTTTCCAAATTTGTGTGCAGTGCGGAAAGTTAATTTCTTTAGCAAATCTGTATTGTTTTGGCTTAGCATCCCGCCTTGAATGTTGATACTTGTACCAGTATTCCTAAGTGGAGAAGAAGTTACAATATTTAAAACACCGCTATGTGCATTTGGTCCATAGAGTGCAGAAGAGGGGCCTAGTACCACTTCAATCTGCTCTACATCTTCAAATGAAACGGGTATGACATTATAGGCAGTTAATCGTAAGGAAGGAACATTTGCCATCCTTCCATCTGTAAGTGTTAATAGGCGAGAGCTAAACGAAGAGTTAAAACCCCGTGCTGTCATGTTGTAACTATCAATCCCAGATTGGGTAAAATCAATACCCTTTGTTCCTTTTAAATAATCACCCAGGTTCGTATTACTTTCTCTTCTAATCTCAGCTTTGGATATTACAGAAATTGCTGCAGGAGCATCCTCAACTCTTTCTCTTCTTCTAGAAGCGGTGACAACATAGGTTTCCATTTTTATCGCTTCGGGTTCCATTCTAATGTTAAGACTTAAATCATTTTGATTCTCAATAATAACTTTTTTCTCAAATGATTTAAATCCCATGTAGGAAGCAGAGACAATATATTCTCCCTCTGGAATTTTATCTATTGAATATCTTCCTTCTGTATTTGTCGCAGCGCCAAGAGAGGTTCCCTTCAGCATAATATTTGCACCAACTAGAGGTGATCCATTACTCGAATCGGATACAGTACCGCTAATCGAAAAACCGAATGCTGTAGAAACACATATTTGTAGAAGGATTAAATATTTAAGCATGTTCTTTCAAAAATAAACTAAATAGCCTCAAAAATTAGAGGCTATTTAGTAATCTTAATAAAATTGAATTTATGCTATTTCAATAATAACATTTTTCCTTTTGCTGTCCGATTATCTGATCGGACTTCATAAAAGTATACACCACTAGGGACTTTATTTCCACTTAGATCCTGCCCGTACCATGTAATATTATAGGTTCCAGCATTCATTGGACCATTTTGAATAGTATTTACTTTTTCACCAAGAAGGGAGTAGATGGTTACTTCAACATTAGAATTACGCTCTGTTGCAAACCTAATCTTAGTTTCAGGGTTAAAAGGATTTGGATAGTTACCCATTAACTCAAATTTATCAGCCATAGGTGCGCTTTCATCAATCTCTGCAGGGTCATAACCAGTATTTACCCAGTGGGTTCGTACTCTTTGGGTGGTGTTATCAATGATACAGTTGTTATCTACTTCAAAAACTAAACGACCATTAGGCGCGACTTCACCATCCTCATCTACAAATCCAAGATCATATCCAGAGTCATCTACGCGACCATCAAACATTGTCATTCCATCATCATCAATATAAGAACATGCATCTTTAACATTATTTAAAGTAGCAGTAGGTCCAGATTCTAAGATATAACTACATTGAGAAGCATCTCCAGCAGCGGCAGTAATACATTCTGTATACGCAGCAGCTAGTGCTTGACCAGTTTGACTACCTAAGGCTTCTGCGGTCCAATCATCTTCATCTAAAACAAAAGGGCTTGCAGTTGCAGTTGCTGCAGCTGACAGAGCGTCAACTAATTCGGCTCCAGCAGCAAGTTGTGCTTCTAATACGCCTGTAAATGTTCCAGCAGCTATCATGAAATTGTGTGTGAAAAAATAACCTGTAGGAGCTAGTGGTTCGTCACCATTAAATGGTACACCATCTCCACCTACTGGATCAAACAAATAGCCTTTGAAAGCAAGTATGGTTCCATTTGGCATCATTTCTCCAGTAGCAGGGTCAATTGTAAAAGTTTCAGGATCTTCAGGATCAATAGGATCGCCTGCTCCTCCAATCATTGGAATAGTATTAAAATAATCGTCTCCTCCTGTCCATGCTAAATTATACCACAGTGATGGGTCTGGATGCTGATAAGCTAAATATTCCTCCATATTATCAATGGTTACTGTGTCACCTGGGGAGGCAAAAACACCGAAGAAGTCATTCAACTGGCCGTCATCATTTACTCCCAACCCAGTATCAAATCCATCATTTGCTTCCCAATATATTTCAAGATTGGTTGGGACTCTACCTTGGTTAGTTGAAACATCGTTATAATCGACTTTTACCATACCCCAATTTTCCATCGGCGTACCTGGTCCATATTCAGTACCTAATTCTCCGCCAGCAATGTCAGCAGCAAGAAATTGAGCAAACACGCCTGAAAGTGTTATACCCCAACCCATGGTATAACTCATATCGTCTTCAGAAGCAACACCTGAGCCACTTGACCAATTACCAATCTCTTGTACAGCTGGGACAGTAGAATATGTAGAGCAATTTTCAGCTTCAGTAGTCGGATACGTACTGCCGCTATTAATTGAGAAATTATAAGTGGGGATAATAGGGTCATCAGACTGTTGATCAGTATCATACAAATCCACATTCATATTAACACCGAACAGATCTAATAAATCTGGATTAATCAATGGCACAAGGTTAACAATGACCGTATCTCCTATCGCATATTCTTTTACCGTCCTTGTGAGCACTGGCTCAGCAGAACTTGGCCAAGATACTGTTACGGCATTGGATCCGGTTTCAAAGTCTTCAGGACTTTCGGCTTCTCGAGCTACATGAGTATATTCTACAATGGCTGCTACACATTGCCAATTGGCTTCTAGGGATTGCGCAATTGTGGAAACAGGGAAAGCAATTAGCCCAAGAATAAATATTTTTAACATTTTAATCATAAAAAAGCTCCATTTTAAGAATTAAAGAACGTGGCTTATTGGTAATAAACCAAACCTATAGAAACTAACTCAAGATACTGTAAATCTCAAAGGATTTTCATTTCTTAGTTTTGTTGGCATTTCGGAAGCTTCTTCTTGCCCACAATATGTATAAGCAATATAAAAAAATAATACTGCCAATAATGAAAGTAGACTCTAAAATAATTCTTTTTATAAATTCATTCATCTTGTTGGATGACTAGTTTGTTATCAACTAAATTGATTATATAAATTTAAACAATATTTTAGCCTAATTAAAAAAATGAAAATCGCAGTATTAATAAAACAAGTTCCTGGTTCTGAATCAGCACTACCTTTGAATAGCCACCAAAATTGGATAGAAGAATCTTCTGTTACTTTTGTAATGAACCCACCTGATAACTACGCTCTGGAAGAGGCTTTGCTTATTCGAGAAAGATTAGACGAGGGAGAGGTGGTTGTAGTTAGCATGGGACCGGATCGTGTTCAAAAAGTGATTCGAGAAGGATTGGCCAAAGGTGCAGACAGAGGGATCCACATTCAGGAAGGCGATGAGATAGCAAAGGATCCTCTTTTGATTGCTAAACGTTTTTCATCTATTTTAAAAGAAGAAAATTTTGATTTAGTCTTATCCGGCTTGCAATCAGATGATACGGGGATGGGTCAAACTGGAGTATTGGTAGGGGAAATGCTTGGTGTCTCTACTGCAACTCTTGCTATTGAAACTAAGTTAGAAGAAGGAAATATTAAGGTTAAAAGAGAACTGGAGTCAGGATGGTTTCAATGGGTTCAATTGCCGCTGCCAGCTTCTATTAGTATCCAATCAGGGCTTAATACGCCTCGCTATCCTTCTTTAAAAGGAATTATGGGTGCTAAGAAAAAAGAAATAAAATGTATTTCGCCTGAATTAGACTTCAAACATTCTCAAGCTATCGATAAAGTTTTTATTCCTCAAACTTCAAAGCAAACAGAGGTAATTGAGGAAGAGGTGGATGTAGCGGTCAGTAGAATCATAGAAATATTAAAATCTGAGATAAAGGTACTTTGATTATATGGATATTTTAGTTGTTTTAGAAGAGGCTCAAGGTTCTTTACATCGTTTGAGCAAAGAGGCCATAGTTGGTGCTCAGGAATTAGGTGGTAAAGTAGTGGCTCTAGCAATTGGCAAGCATTGCGATCAAGTAGCAAAGGAATGTTCATCTTTTGACCTTGAAAGTGTCATTACAGTAAATCATGAATTGGTTTCTACATACAACGCAGATGGATACTCAGATATCGTTAAAAAGGTTATTGAAACTAATTCTCCAAAAATAATTGTTACGGGGCACACTTACCAAACAAGGGATTTTATGCCTCGCGTTAGTGCTGCTTTGGAGATCCCTTTTATACCAGATATTATATCTCTTTCTGATAGTGGCTTTGTGAAACAAGTTTTAAATGCCAAGCTAAACGCAAATACATCTTATGGTACAGATCAGGTTATCTTGAGTTTTCAATCCGCTGCATTTAGCGAAGACAATATTACTTCAGGGTCTTGTTCTGTTAATGAGTTTGATATTAATCTAAATTCAAGTATTGTTCGCTCTACTTCGGAAGAACCTTTTCAGGAAGATGCTGGAGATATTGATTTAGAAAGTGCTGAATTACTTGTTTCCGTTGGTAGAGGAATAGAAAAAGAAGAAAATATTCCAATGGCCTTTGAACTTGCTAAGGTTTTAGGTGCTGAGGTTTCTGCGAGCAGGCCGGTTGTTGACTCTGGATGGATAGATTCCTTTCGTCAAGTTGGAAGCTCAGGAAGTAATGTTGCACCAAAGTTATATTTTTCACTTGGTATTTCTGGTGCTATTCAACATGTTGTAGGAATGAAAGGCGCGAAAGCCATTCTTGCGATTAATAAAGATAAAGATGCTCCCATATTTGAAATTGCTGATTATGCAGTTGTTGGAAATGTTCTTGAGATAGTGCCTAAACTCACTGAAGTGCTAAAAAACCAATAGTACTTTTTTCCCTCTATATCACTTTAAAACGTAAATTAAAATAATCTATGCGTAGAAACTTGACTTTTTCATTTACTTACGTTAACGTTATATATATAACTAATACGTTAATAAGCTCATAAAGAAAAAATTTTGCTTACAGTTACTGAAAAAATAATTTTTATAGTTTTAGCCATTGCTTGCTTTGGCGTATCTTATTTCACCTTTACAAAAATGTTTCGCGTGATTGGATTGGGAAAAGACCCGATAGATTGGAAAAAAGTTGCCAAGAACTGGAAAGCAGGTGTAGATGCATTTATTTCACAAAAAACACTCTTTAAAACTCGACCGGTTGTAGGCTTTATTCATGCTTTAGTGGCATGGGGGTTTTCCTTATATCTTTTTGTGAATGTAATTGATGTCTTATATGGTCTTATTCCCGATTTTAAATTTTTCCCAAATCATTTCATAGGAAACGTCTACAGAATCTTTGTTGATATTTTTACCGTATTGGTCCTTGCAGGCGTAATATATTTTTTGATAAGAAGGTTTCTTTTAAAAGATAAACGTTTGCAGACTAATGCACCTGTCATGATTTCGGATTCTGCTTTAAAGGGAATGCGGTTTGATTCTTTATTGGTAGGATCATTTATTTTGGTCCATGTTGGATCAAGGTTTCTATCGGCATCCTTTGAAATCGCTGGATCACATTCCGATTGGTCTCAACCTGCAGCCAATTTGATAGCAAAAATATGGATTGGAATGGAGCATGATACAATTATAGTAATGGAGCATATTACATGGTGGCTTGCCTTAGGACTAATTTTGCTTTTTTTGCCCTATTTCCCCTATTCAAAGCATGCACATCTTTTTATGGGACCACTTAATATAATGGCAACTCCAGAAAGAAAATCAATGGCTGTTTTAGAAAAAATTGATTTTGAAGATGAGGATATTGAACAATTTGGAGCAGCTAAAGTTGAACATTTATCGCAGAATCAATTGTTAGATGGGTATGCATGTATCCAATGTAGTAGGTGTCAGGATGCTTGCCCTGCCTATGAAACAGGTAAAGAATTATCCCCATCTGCGCTAGAGATAAACAAACGATATTTTTTCAATGAAAATTTAGATATTTTAGCAAAAGGTGAGTCTGTTGATAAAGCTTTAACTGATTGGATGTTAACGGAAGAAGCAGCTTGGAGTTGTACAACTTGCGGTTACTGTATAGAGGTATGTCCAGTTGGAAATGAGCCAATGGTAGATATTCTAAGAGCCAGACAGGATTTAGTTATGATGGAATCAAAGTTTCCGGAAGAGGCTATGGAAACATTTGATAAAATGGAAAATTATGGTAATCCATGGGGACTTTCACCGCAAGATAGGGAAGTGTGGATGGATGGATATAACGTTCCGCTTATGCGTGAAAAGAAAAAAGTAGAGGTTCTCTATTGGGCGGGATGTAGTGGAGCATATGACAACAGAGGGAAAGAGATATCCCAATCTGTTGCAGATATATTAAACAAGGCGGAAATTGATTATGGATGTTTAGGTAATGAAGAGATGTGTACAGGAGATTCAGCCCGTAGGATTGGCAATGAATATCTCTTTCAAACAATGGCAGAGCAAAATAGAGAAACTTTTGATAAATATGAGTTTAAAAAAATCGTTACGCAATGTCCTCATTGTTTTAGCACTTTAAAAAATGACTATGCTGAGATGGGAATTGAGCTTGATGTTGTTCATCATTCTCAATATATAGATGAACTCATTCAAGAAAATAAAATCGAACCCCAACCTTGGGTAGATGAAGATGTAACCTTTCATGATCCATGCTATCTTGGTAGGCATAATAACGAGTATGATGCGCCCCGAAGTGTTCTTCAATCTGTTCTTAGAAATGGAAAGATTAAAGAGATGGAAAAGGCAAAATCAGAATCTTTTTGTTGTGGAGCAGGAGGTGGAAATATGTGGTACGAAATAAAAACAGGCGAAAGAATTAATCAGAACCGAGTAAAACAAGCGGTAAAAACCCAAGCCAATACTGTTGCAGCTGCATGTAATTTTTGTAATATTATGTTAGAAGATGGAGTCAAGACTACCCAGAATGAAGAAAATATAAAGGTGCTTGATATCGCTGAAATGGTTTCTAAAGGTTTATCTCAATAGCTCTATTTTATTAGCATTATTTTTTTGATCAACCTATTTTTTCCTGTTTTCAACTCTATAAAATAAATTCCACTTACCCATTCCGAACCGTTGATTTGGAACGATTGATAGCCTCCCATTTGTTTGTCTTCGAAAAAAGAGTAAATCTTTTTCCCTGTAATATCATAAATAAAAATTGCAGCGGATGAATTACTGGGGGTATTAAAGTGAATATTTATGATAGGATTAAATGGATTTGGGTAAACATTGAGAAGTGTGGCATCTGAGAAATCATTATCCTTATTTATAAAAGCAAAATCGCAATTGGTTGTGTCCTGAGAACCTAGATCTTCTGAGGTAATGCAATTAGGATAAGGAGGGCAAAAGAGATTCGAATAAAGTCCGAAATATTCTAAGTTATTATAAACATTACATATGCTTTCGGGAATGTTTCCATTAAATTGATTTTCAAAAAGAGTCAAATGTAGAAGGCTATCCATTTCATGAAAGATATTAGGTATTTCTCCAGATAAATCATTGTTGTGTAGGTATAAATTTTCCAGATTAGCAAGGCCTTCTAATTCAACAGGTATTTCTCCTTCAAGAAAATTGTCTGATAAACTTAGTGTGGTAAGGTTCGTAAGATTTCCTAATGATTCAGGAATAGAACCCGTAAGATTATTAAATCTAAGGTTAATGTAGTTTAGATTAACTAAAGCACCAATTTCTGGATTTATAGGACCAGATAGATTATAGCCAGAGAGATCCAATTCAGTAGTATTAGCTATAGAGTAACAGCTATCCCAAAGAGAGACCTCGTTACTATTACAACCAGATATAATCTCATTTTTAATGTAGCTTCCCCAGTTGCAGAGTTGACCAACATCATTTATCCAATAATTTAAATTATTTTCCACATCGAATGGAGATCCGTTGCAAACGCCAACGGACATCTCCGCTAATACCCATTCATTTGGAATTATATGCCAGTTCCACAGATTATTAATACCGCCATTAGTCTGATCTAAAAATCCATTAATATGTAAGATTCGGTCTGTTTCTGGGAGATCTAATTGGGCATAGCATTGTCCAATTAGTGATGAATTGTTTGTAGCTACTATGAAATTAGATTCATCATTTTCTCCATGTATTCCAACAGTGAAAAGTACATAACTACTATCTAAGGCAGTATAACAAGAGCTAGTATCGTTAGAAAATTCAGAAACAAAATTTTGCCATTTCTCGCCTACAACCCTTGAGGGAAACCAGGATGAAGAGTCTATGGCACTATTATAGCACTCCCAAGAACCAATAGTATATGTATCTTGATTCCCTAGCCAACCTATACTGTCAGGAACTAAATTCAGTACAATTGGTTCAGATAGATTGGTATTTTCTGGAATTCGAAGATTGACAACAGTATTAAAAAAAGAATTTAAGAACGAATAGTCTGTCACAAGATTATGTCCTACTCCTGGTTCCATAGCTAAAATCCATTTTGCTCCCTCTGGACGGTGATTTAGAAATATATTTGTTAAATTTTCAATTCGATAATCAAGATCATTCTCACCAACAATCATGAGAGCGGGTACTTGAATAGCTAATTCAGCATTCGTAGTATCATGATACCCACCTTTCTGAGTGATGAATCCGGCTACTCTTTCTGGTTTCCATCTTGTAAAGTGATATGCAAATTGCCCTCCCCAAGAGTGTCCATTAATAAAGAAAGGAATAAAGGAAACTTCTTGATGTTGAGATAGTATTGCAAAAGAGTCCATCGCTGCTATAACTGCATCACCAATGCCAGTATCCATATGCATATTAAAAATATGAGCGCCTAAAAGTGCAAATTCTTTTTCCTGTGCCAGATTTTGATATGCAGTATCGGTAACAACATTTCTTGAATCTCCGTTGTTTGGATGCATAAACCAATATATCCCTCTTAGTGTGTCGGTAGATTCATTTATCCAAATTCGAAAATCAGCATAGGTATAACTAGCAGTATCATTTTCAGGGATAGAAAGATCAAATATTTCTGCTTTTATCAAGATTGAAAAAAAGAAAAAAATCAGTACTTTTTTCATATTTAATCTTTGAGGCCTATCTCTTTCAATCTTTCATCTAAATATTTTCTAGCAGTGTAACGCTTAGAAAGAATGATATCATCTCTTGGATGAAGAAATAATGGCATTGAGAAGCGACTTTTATTTTCGACATTATTTCTAGGGTTCACAACACGGTGTGTGGTGGATGGAAAATATCCCCCAGAAATTTTTTGAAGCATATCCCCTGAATTGATTGCTAGAGACCCTGGATCGCAACTTACATCATGCCAATTACCATGAATGTCTTGCACTTGAAGACCAGGCTCCGTACCAGCAACAAGAAGAGTAATTAAATTTATATCTTCATGAGCTGCCCCTCTTATTGCTTCTGGTTCTTCTGTACCATCTAAAGGAGGATAGTGGATAATTCTTAACAAATGGGTTTTACTGTCGATTATCATGTTTGGTAGAGGAATGGAGAACAAGGGTTTTATATGATCTGGAGTTTCATCTTGGATCCATTGAAGTAATGTAGAAGTAAGAGAAACAAGTTCTTTGTACAGCTTTTTA
Organism: Fidelibacterota bacterium; assembly: GCA_045568995.1. Classification (GTDB taxonomy): domain Bacteria; phylum Fidelibacterota; class Marinisomatia; order Marinisomatales; family UBA1611. Next base: position 11,742 of record JBJKZY010000040.1, read on the forward strand.
GTATTACTACTTAAATCACTTGGAAGCCTTCCCCAAGAATAGAAGTGATAAAATTCTTTAATGTCACTAATAGATGCACCTTTTGCATTTTCTGTTCCAAGAGGGAAAAACCCATCCTGCTTTACCGGATCAAAAAGATACTTTTGTTTGTGCTTCCCATTGAAAAATTTTTCCCATTCATGATATACCTCATAAATAAGATTTAAATCTATTGGATGGTTATTTAATACTCCGAATCCAGTCTGTCTTAATGAACGAGTAAATTCGTGACTATTCTTAGAATCTTTATAGTTTATGGTTCGGACATTCATATCCGAAAATTAGGTTTAATCTTCCAAACTCGCCAACTGAATGCCTATTTCTTTCGATTTTTCAATGATACGTTTATCGCGATAGAATTCATCATAATAAATTATCTTTATTCCAGCATTTGCGATTAGTTTGAAACAATCATAGCAAGGGGATGCAGTTACATATATTTCAGATTGGTTGATTTGGATGCCGTTTTTAGCAGCTTGCACTATAGCATTTGCTTCTGCATGTGTGGTCCTCACACAATGTCCATCTACCATTTCACATCCTACTTCATCACAATGTGGAAGACCTTTGATACTTCCATTATATCCTGTTGAAAGGATGGTTTTTTCTCTGACAATAACAGCTCCCACATGTTTTCTCTCACAGGTTGATCGAGTTGCAACTTCACGAGCGATATTCATGAAATAGTCTTTCCAGCTCAAACGAGGCTTTGACATTATGTTAATTCACTTCTATTAAAAATTTTAACAGCATAGCGAGGTTCCCCATAATATATTTTACTTGCAAATTGGGAAACTTGTGATGCCAAAATTAAATATGCCCAAGTAGGGACAGTGACGCTAGCACATCCCTTTATGATAACTTTTTCACCATCATATTGCTTCATGTTATGCTCTTTGACCATTTTACGAAAAGATTTTTCACGTATAATTCCATTATCAAGAAAGTCATCTAGAAGAATTGTTTTCATTTAAAGTATGATATTACTTCATTTAAAGCTTTGCATAGCTTATCAATATCTTGCTCATCATTGTATAAATAAGTACTCAACCGAGCAGTTGCTGTTTCATTTAATCTTGATAACAGGGGTTGTGCACAATGGTGTCCAACTCGTACAGCGATATTATATTCATTAAGAAATTGTGCTAAATCATGAGGATGTATATTCTTAATATTGAAACTAATTACACCAATACGACTTTTGGCAGAGCCATGAATTTTAATATTCTTTATTTTGTGTAATTTATCCAGGCTATAATTGGTTAATTCTTTTTCATGATTTGTGATTTTATTCATGCCAATAGTTTCTAAATAATCTACTGCAGCACCCAAACCAATTGCTTGAATGAAATTTGGAGTACCTGCCTCAAACTTATAGGGTGTATCATTCCAAGTTGCAGTTGTCATTGTTACTTTATCAATCATTTCACCACCACCCATAAATGGATCCATTTTATCTAGTAACTCATATTTTCCCCAAAGAACACCGCTGCCAGTAGGTCCTAACATTTTATGTCCAGAGAAAGCGTAAAAATCACAACCTAAATTTTTAACATCTATTTTTTTATGAGCGGCACCTTGAGCTCCATCCACTATTAGTATAGCTCCGCATCGATTGGCAAGAGAACTAATTTTTTTAATAGGGTTAACTGTGCCCAGGACATTAGAAATATGAGTGACAGATACAATTTTTGTATTGACATTAAATAAATGATCTGATTGGCTTAAATCTAATTCTCCATCGTCAGTAACAGGAATATATTGAATTTTAGAACCTGTTCGTTTTGCCAATTGTTGCCAAGGAATAATATTAGAATGATGCTCCATTTCAGATAGTAGGATTTCATCTCCCGGATTTATATTATTTCCCAAAGAATATGCGAGTAAATTAAGTGATTCAGTTGCACCACTAGTGAAAATTATTTCTTTGTGGGAATTTGCACCAATAAATACGGATATTTTTTTTCGTGATCCTTCATATTGTTCTGTAGCTTTAGCACCAAGAGAGTATAATGCTCTATGCACATTGGCATTCGATTCAGTGTATGAAGAATTAATTGAATCCAGGACAGCTTGAGGTTTTTGGGTTGTGGATGCGTTATCTAAATAGACTAAATCTGATCTTTCAAAAATTGGGAAATCAGATTTAACTTCAGTTAATAACTGGGACATCACATCATCCCTAGTTCTAATTGGGCTTCTTCGCTCATCATATCTCTATTCCACATTGGTTCCCAAACTAGATCAACTGAAACACTTTCAACACCTTCAAGTCCATTAACCTTCCTATCTACCTCATCAGCAATAACAGGTCCCATCCCGCATCCTGGAGCTGTTAATGTCATTTTTATAACTACATCTTTTCCTGACTTGACATCATTTATTGCAAGATCATATATCAATCCTAACTCTACAATATTCACTGGTATTTCAGGGTCGTAGCACGTTTTCAGTTGATCCCAAATTTGTCGCTCGAGATCTCCTTTCACTTGAGTTTGTTCTTCTTTGTTTGTGTCAATACCTAACGCATCAGCATTTTCTGATGTGATTTGTACCATGTTTCCATTCATAATGACTGTATAATTACCACCAAGAGCTTGGGTTATTCGAACTAGATTTCCCGCTAGCAATTTTACCTCATCTCCTGATGGGACCATATATGCATCAACATCTCGTAAAAGTCTTATCGATTCTTTTGGAATATCATTCATTGGACTAGTTTATGAATCTTATTGACTGCACTTGAAAAACCATTATTCCTTTGGCTAGTTACAGAACCCTCTAATCCGATAGTCTGAAGAATATATTGGCTATTGACTGATAAAATATTCTCAGGTTTTTGATGATTAAATATCTTTTCTAAAATTTGTAAAAGACCTTTTACGATAAGCGCATCTGAATCTGTTCGAAAGGTATAGATGTTATTTTCATGGTTTTCTGCTATTACCCACGCTTGAGAAGAACAGCCATAAATTTTATTTGACTCTATTTTATCTTTATCATCAAGTGGTTGCTGTTCTTTTGCCATATCCATTAATTGAAGGAATTTGTCTTTTGGATTTTCAAAGATTTCAAAGATTTCTCGAAAATTTAAAAGTTCTTCTTCTATACTTGTAGTTGAATCTAATTTTTTATCCATTTATCAAAGTCATTTTTTATAAAATTAGTTAATTTTGGGTTATCTATTGATTCAAAAATTTCAGAAATAAAGCCTTGAATTAATATTGATTTTGCAGTTTTAAAATCGATTCCTCTAGAGCGCAGATAGAATAAAGCCTCCTGGTCAATTTCACCAGTAGAAGAACCATGAGAACATTTTACGTCATCAGCGTTGATAACTAGTTGCGGATTAGAATTCATTCGTGCGTTTTTTGAAAGTAATATATTCTTATTTGATTGATTTGAGTCGGTCTTTTGAGCATCCTTATTAACCACAACTTTTCCGTTAAAGACTCCAGAAGAATAATCTTTCAAAACGGTTTTAAAATTCTGAGAACTTATGCAATTCGAACTTTTATGATTAATTAAAATATGAGAGTCTAGGTGCTGACTATTTTTTATTAAAGATAAACCACTTAAATGACACTCAGCACCCTGTCCGTTTAAATCACAGTTTAATGCAATAGATCCTAGGCTTGATCCAAAACCGAAATGTGAAAGATAATATTTTGAATATTTTTCTTGTTCTAAGTGTATATTTCCTGCATTAACTGCTTGTTCTGAATCCTTTTGCAGTCTAATGTGTTTACAATGACTGTTTTCTTTTAGGGAAAAAAATGTAGTGGAATTTGAAAAATTACCGCTTCCAAAACCAATATGATGTTCAACCAAAGAAATAGAACTCGATTTACCAATGTCGATATAAGTTCTGGGGGATATCATTAGATGATCTTCGCCGGTATTTATAAAAACTAAAAGAATAGGATATTTTATTTCTATATTTTTTTTAACAACCAGAGATATTCCGCCGTCCATAAAAGCAGTATTAAGCAAATCAAAAGGTGAAGTCGATGGTTGTCCAACTTTATTTTTTGGGTTATCATAATATTCAAGATTAGTGAATACTTTTACACCTTCAGGTAAAGTGGTTAATTGTTCCTGATAGTGACCATTATTAAAAACAATTTTATAACTTTCTGAAGTTACTGCTTCCGGATACTTATAGTTCTTGTGCGGGGCGTCGGAATTTTCGGATATACGAAAGATGTTTTTTTTTAATGCTGAAAGATTTGTAAAACGAAGATTATCCCAAACCTTTTTGGAGAGATTTTTATTTAAAAATTCTTCAAAAGCATTTTTTCTTTGGAGGTTAATCTCTGGAGAAAAATTGTCCCTTCTTAATAGTTTTTCAAACTCTGATTCATAATTAGAAGTTCTCATTTTTCTAACCAGCCATAACCTTTTTCTTCCAGTTCTAATGCAAGTTCCTTAGTACCAGATTTTACAATTTCCCCATCAATCAGCACATGAACAATATCTGGCTCTATATATTCTAATAACCTTTGATAGTGTGTGATAATTAAGAAAGAACGCTTTGGAGATTTATATCTATTCACTCCATCTGAAATGATTTTTAAAGCATCAATATCTAAACCTGAATCTGTTTCGTCTAAAATCGATAGACTTGGTTCTAATGTAAGCATCTGAAGAATTTCATTTCTTTTTTTTTCACCTCCAGAAAAGCCATCATTGACAGCTCGTTGTAAGTAAGAAGAATCCATTTCAAGATCTTGAAGTCTTTTTTTAATTATCTTTAAAAATCCAGCGGCATCCAATTCTTTTTCTTGATTGTACTTTCTCTTGGCATTTAAAGCTGCTTTTAAGAAGTATGTGTTATTTACTCCCGGCATTACAACAGGGTATTGAAAAGACATGAAGATACCATGCAGCGATCTTTTTTCGGGTGTCCATTCAGAAATAGATTTATTTTTATATTTTATATCTCCTTGGGTCACTTCATACCCATCTTTACCCGTAATAATATTGGACAGAGTACTTTTTCCAGAACCATTTTTACCCATTATGGCGTGAATTTCACCAGGCTTAATATTTAAGCTAATTCCATTCAATATGTTTTTATTCTTGACTTTAGCGTGAAGATTTTTTATCTCTAACATTACTCTGTGAGTAAAGGCTTTAGCCTACACTTCCTTCCAAGGTTACTTCCATTAATTTTGTAGCTTCAACGGCAAATTCCATCGGTAACTCATTAAAAACTTCTTTACAAAAACCATTTACAATCATAGATACCGCATCATCAATAGAGATACCTCTTTGTGCACAGTAAAACAATTGATCTTCTCCAATATTTGATGTTGTAGCCTCGTGCTCCATTTTAGCAGTTGGATTTTTTACTTCAATGTAGGGAAATGTGTGAGCTCCACACTTATCACCAATTAGAATAGAATCACATTGTGAAAAATTTCGCGCATTCTCTGCATTTTTCATAATCTTCACTTCGCCTCTATACGTTTGTTGACCTTTACCTGCGGATATGCCTTTAGATATGATAGTACTTTTAGTATTTTTTCCAATGTGGATCATTTTTGTGCCGGTATCAGCCTGTTGAAAGTTATTTGTCACGGCAACTGAATAAAACTCACCAACTGAATTATCGCCCTTTAAAATACAAGAAGGATATTTCCAGGTAATCGCCGATCCTGTTTCAACTTGTGTCCATGAGATTCTTGAGTTTTGTCCTAAACAGGTCCCTCTCTTTGTTACAAAATTATAAATGCCACCGTTCCCAGTTTTAGGATCACCTGGATACCAATTTTGAACCGTTGAATATTTTATTGTTGCATCTTTATGTGCCACTAACTCTACTACTGCAGCATGTAGTTGGTTTTCATCTCTCATTGGTGCCGTGCATCCCTCTAGATAACTTACGTGGCTACCTTCATCGGCGATAATAAGAGTCCTTTCAAATTGTCCAGTTTTTGCTTCATTAATCCTAAAATAAGTTGAGAGTTCCATAGGGCAACGAACACCTTTTGGAATATATACAAATGAGCCATCTGTGAATACGGCAGAATTCAGTGCAGCAAAATAGTTGTCTGAGCTAGGAACCACAGATCCTAAATATTTTTGAATCAATTTTGGATAGTTTTTTACAGCTTCCGAAAAACTACAGAAGATAACTCCAGCTTTTTTTAATTCGCTTTTAAATGTTGTTGCAACAGATACACTGTCAAATACTGCATCTACTGCTATTCCATTTAACATTTTTTGCTCATCAAGAGGAATACCTAGTTTATTGTAAGTCTCTAATAACTGTGGATCTACCTCATCTAGGCTAGAAAGCTGTTTCTTTTTTGGCTCTGAAAAATAGCTTATGGATTGATAATCAATTTCTGGATAGGAAATTTTACCCCATGAAGGTTTTTTCATTTTTTCCCATCGCTTTAAAGATTTCAATCTCCAATCTAGCAGCCATTTTGGTTCATTCTTCTTTTTGGATATGGTGCGAATTACACCCTCATTCAGTCCGGGCGGAAGAGTTTCAGATTCAATATCTGTCACAAAACCATATTCATAGTCTTTGTTTAAATTTGATTCTATTATTTGCTGTTCGTTTGACATTTTTTTATTTAAAGGAAATTGTTTTTTTAGGCTGAAAAACTGGTTCCGCAACCACACGTTCTTTCAGCATTTGGATTTGTAATTTTAAAACCACCATTTAGAAGGTCATCTGAGTAATCAATTTCAACATCTTTCAAGTAAAGCCAGCTTTTAAGATCACAAATAACGGTTAGCCCATTACTTTTAAAGACCTTATCAAATTCTTTTTGTTTTTTATCAAAGTCCATTTTGTAGGTCATACCAGAGCAACCACCTCCCTCAACAGACATACGTAAAAAGTAATTTTCTTTATTATCTGATTTCATAACGCCTTTAAGCCTTTTAACTGCATTTTTCGTAACAAGTATAGAGGCCTTTTGAAATTCTTCTTGTTTAGATTGGATTAATTTTTCTTGTCCAGTTGCTGTGTTTTTCATTCCCACTCCACATTAATTTCTTGATCTAATTCTTTAGTTTTTATAGGGTCATACCCTAATTTTTCTCTAGCATAGTCGGTCATCATTTCTGGTGTCCAAGGAGGATCAAAAGTTACGGTTACTTTGATGTTATTTATTTTTTCTAGCGCTTTGACTTTATTTTTGATGTCGTCTGCCATATGTTGTCCCATTGTACATCCAGGAGTAGTAAGCGACATGGTAATCTTTACATCTCTTTTATCATTTTCGGCGGTAGTAACGTCAATATCATATATGAGGCCAAGATTCCAGAGATCAATAGGTATCTCTGGGTCATAGCATTGTTTAAGAATATCTATTATTTTTGTTTTCATTTGAATGTTATATCTGCTAAAGTCATTTTATCGAACATAGTGCGAATACTATTATTTATACGATTTATTGGCTCTCTAATGGTACACCCACTTAGTTGCTCACAATTACTATCAAAATAGCAATCTACAATACCCATAGGGCCTTCCATAATTTCAAAAAATTTTGTCATATTAATAGTATTTGGGTCTTTGGAAATTTTGTAGCCACCCTTTGGTCCTTTGACTGATAAGATAATATTTTCTTTAGATAGCTTTTGCAGGATTTTAGCAAGCAACTCCTGAGGAATATCATACTTTAAAGACAAAGTCTTTGCAGAGCATAATTTCGCTTGCTTATTCTGCTGGAGGTGACGGAGCGCAATTAAAGCATACTCCACTTTTCTAGTGATTTTTAACATATGTACTGAACCCTAATCATATATTATGAAATAAAGAGAATATGATTCAAGTATATTATACGATAATATTAGTCGTATATAACTAAGTAACTTTTATAAGACTAGAATTTTTATCAGAAACATGACCGATAATTTTTGCTCTAGAATAAATTGACTCTACAAATATTTTTGCATCTTTAGGGTCTAAGGCGATTAGTAATCCACCAGATGTTTGGGCATCACAAGTTAAATACTTTTGAGTAGAGTTAAATTTAGACTCAAACTCTATATTATTTTTTAAATATTCAAAGTTTCTCTTTGTCCCTCCTGGGATATTACCTGATTCAGCCAACTTATGTACGGAAGGGAGAAATTCCAATTCAGGGAAATAGATTTCTGCAGAAACATTACTGGCTTTACAAATTTCTGCTAAATGTCCTAGCAAACCAAAACCTGTGACATCCGTTACTGCATGAATGTCAAGATCTTTCAAACCATCTGCTGCATTTTTATTAAGCATGGACATGTTTTCAACTGCTATTTTTATTGAATCGTTAGAGATTATACCTTTTTTTATCGCAGTTGCGATAATTCCTGTACCAAGTGGTTTTGTTAGTACTAAATAATCTCCAGGCCGTGCACCTGAATTTTTCCACATTTTTGATTCTTGAACTTCACCTGTTACTACCAGACCATACTTGGGTTCTTTATCATCTACAGAATGTCCTCCAACAATAGGTATCCCTGCTTCATTGGCTTTAATCTGCTCCACCTTGGAGAATTTCAGTAAGCATTGATTTTGGAAGTTCTTTTATGGGAAACCCTGCGATATTTAGTGCAAACAATGGTTCTGCGCCCATTGCATATATATCAGAAAGCGAATTTGCAGCAGCGATTTGTCCAAATTCGTAGGGGGTATCAACAACAGGAGTGAAAAAATCAACAGTTTGTACTAATAATTTCCCATCATTTATCCGTATTGCAGCTGCATCATCTGCACCTTGAAATCCTATCACTACAGAATCATGATTTGGTTGTTTTAGATTAGCTAAAATTTCAGAAAGGTCGCCCGGACCAATTTTACATGCTCAGCCAGATCCATGACTAAGAGTAGTCAGTCTTATTTTATCTCGATCATTCATATTTTTTTATCTCTAACTTTCATCTTGGGCAAGAGCAACAAACCCATCGTTTGAGGAAATAGTAAAAATTTCACTTTTATCTGGAATTAACTTAATCCCAAACATCTCTTTTTTATTTTTTTGCTCTTTATAAAGTTGCAATCCTAAAATTATTTCATTGCGTAATTGAGCTGCTTGCATACATTCACCGTATTGAATGCTAATCGAATCAGTATCTGAAAAATCAAAATAATTTGAGGCAGGTTTGATATATATTTCACTTCCATCAGCGTGAAATAAATCGTCATATACATCTAAAGCTAATGGTTCTTCTGATACTTGGGCCATAATTTGTGAGACAAATTGGTTTGATACCATAAAATCTTCAACACCACTATTTAAAATGATATCTATGTTTTCACTATCCATTACTTCAGTAATCAGTTTTGGCCATTTATAATTTTTAGATTTTGTATCAGCTTTTACAAGCAGTATTTGCCTAATTCGAATTAAAAGTGATATTACATAGGCATCCATTTCTTCAATTGTTGCCCCACCTGGAGATAGGATAAGAATACTATCAAAATTTTGAGGATCTATCTTCTCTAAATCTTTTAATTCGTTAAAATCAACATTTTGAATAGTTATTTTAATATCCGGGTATCTATCCGCTAATATTTTTTTTGTGTTTTCCATCTCACTAGATAATGATGAAACATAAACGTTTATATCAGAATATTTTGGTAAATAGCTACATAGTTTTCCAACAATTATTTTTGTTTTTGGTGTCCAGTTTAATAAAGCAACTCGTTGAGTGCGAATATCTGATTCTACCTTTGGAATTGAATTAATGGTAGGAGAAAAAACAGGTTTATTAAAATACTTAATTGTAGAATCATCTTCAGCAAAAATAATGAGTTCATCATTAGGGTTTATAAGTATGTCCTTTGGTGGATTTAAGATGATTTCCCCTCCTGCAGTGTGTATCCCCATAGGTGTGCTGCTATTGAAGCGATTTATACTTTCTTCAAAGGTAAGGTTATTAGACCAACCTTCTTTTGGTTTATAAAAGTAGAACTCATTTCCATCAAAGCCAACCATATCGCCATAAACTACAGATAGACCATTCCGACTAAGGGCTAGTTGGGCTATCATTCGAGATAATACACTTACTTCGTTTAAAGCTTTTACTGTACCATTTGAAATATTTTGAGCAAGATCCCGATCACGGTCTGAGTGGATTTCACAGACAATGGGTGGATGCTCTTTACCTTCACATACTGCAATAATCGACATAATTGATTTCAAAACTAAAGCATCCGCAAGGGTCTTTTCCTGCTCAGGCTGCCAACTTGCTGCACTATTAATAATTATAATGGATTTAGCATTCTTGGCCATTACTTTTTTTAAGTTATTCATATTAGTGACAACACCGGACCTTGTAATTACACGGGTAGTCCTAAAGTTTAAAATATTATCGCGTATATAATTATCCATATTTTCTTTATCATCTTCGGCTAAAATGACAATTGCCGCATCTGGTTCTGAATCATTTGCCTCTATCAATTCTCGAATAACCTCAAGGATTCGATCACCAAATCCTAGTATTAGAGTATGATTATTTTCAAGTACTATACTGCGTCCTCTACGCAACTCATCTAACTTTGCTTCAAAAACGCTGGTAATAAATGCAACCATACTAGAAAATAGAATTAATCCTACCAAAACACCTAAGATCGAACTGAGTTTTGCTAGCCAATTACTATCACCATCTGTTTCAGCAGCTGATCCTTCCATTACCGCAACATAGACTCTCCAGGGAATTTCTAGCCAACTATTAAGAGTCTCATCTGGTAAAAAAGAGTTCGCTATTAATCTAATGAGGACCATAATAAGGAATCCAATTAAGAAGGTGAGTAGCAGCGCCATAAAAATAGAAGAGCTTCCCCTAGACATGTAATTATCAATCGCATACCTAAGTCTTTGCTTTAGTGGGTATTGGGGTATTTTTGCCATAGCGAAAATGTCTTAATCAGTTATTTAGCAGTCTTATATCTTAAAAAAAAAATAAGAAATAAGTATAATTAATTTGTTTTTGGAATAAGGGGCACCTGCCTAAATTCAAAAATAACAATTTTGGCTAAAAACTATTTTAAAACAATAATTTCAAAAGTTTTTTAGATATGATTTTTTTTATAAAAATGGGTAATAAGGTATATAACAAAAATGGGTAAAAATTTTAAAACAATTGACGAGGCTGTAATCAGATTCGCGGGAGACTCTGGAGATGGAATGCAGCTAACAGGTGGAAGGTTTACTGAAACCACAGCTATTGTTGGTAATGACCTCAGCACGCTGCCTGATTTTCCGGCGGAGATTCGGGCACCGGCAGGCTCTTTGGCTGGAGTGAGTGCTTTCCAACTTAAATTTTCATCGAAAGATATTCATACTCCAGGGGATAAACCAGATGTGCTGGTGGCAATGAATCCAGCTGCCTTGAAAGTGCATCAAAAAGACGTAATCCCGGGCGGCACCATTATAATGAACACAGATGCATTCGTAAAAAAGAATCTCAGTTTTGCTGGATATGATTCAAACCCTGCTGAGGATGGTTCATTGGATGATTATTTTACCGTTATACCTATTGAAATGAATAAAATGGTAAAAGCTGCTTGTGAAGATCTTGATTTAAATGGGAAATTAGTTCTTCGGACTAAGAATTTTTTTGCTTTAGGTGTTTTATTTTATATGTATGATCGACCTCTTGATGCTACCGAATCATGGTTGAAGAAAAAATTTGCAGGGAAAGATGCCATTATTGAAGCAAATACTAGAGCGATGAATGCTGGATACAATTATGCGGACACCACTGAATTATTCACTACTAGATTTAAAGTTGAAAAGGCATCTTTGCCTCCAGGAACATATCGAAATATTAATGGGAATTATGCAACTTCTCTTGGTCTTTTAGCTGCCGCAGAAAAGTCTGGTCTTGAATTATTTCTAGGAAGTTATCCAATTACACCTGCTAGCGATATTTTACATACTTTATCTGCATGGAAACATTTTGGCGTCAAAACTTTCCAGGCCGAGGATGAAATTGCTGGTGTAACCTCTGCTATTGGAGCTGCCTATTCAGGAAGTTTGGCAGTTACAACAACTTCAGGTCCTGGAATAGCTCTTAAAGGAGAGGCCTTGGGCCTTGCAATTATGACAGAGTTACCTTTAGTTGTAATAAATGTACAGCGAGGAGGTCCAAGCACTGGTCTTCCAACAAAAACGGAACAGTCAGATTTAAATCAGGCACTCTATGGTCGTAATGGTGAAGCACCTATGCCTGTAATTGCAGCTGCTACTCCAGGCGATTGTTTTTTTGCAGCTTATGAAGCATGCAGAATAGCTGTGAAACACATGACACCTGTGATGTTGTTAACGGATGGATATCTTGCTAATGGTTCAGAGCCCTGGAATATTCCAAAGGTTGAAGGACTCAAGACATTTGATGTGAAGTTTGCTGAAAAGCCAAATGCAGATGGCGAATTTTTCCCATACCTTAGGGATGAAAAAACTCTAGCAAGACCTTGGGCTATACCAGGAACACCAGGTTTGGAACATAGGGTAGGCGGGATTGAGACTGCAGAAAATACCGGACATGTTAGTTATGATCCTGAAAACCATCATAATATGGTGGTAGCTAGGCAAGAGAAAGTCAATAGAGTACAAGAGGATATTGCTGAAACTGAAGTCTTTGGTGATGGTAGTGGCGACCTTCTAATACTTAGTTGGGGAGGTACATATGGTGCATGTCGTTCAGCGGCAGAGACTCTCCAAGAAAATGGGAAAAAAGTTTCGCACGTTCATGTAAGGTGGATCAGTCCTCTTCCAAAAGATTTAGGTGAGATTTTAATCCAATTCAAAAATATATTAGTCCCTGAAATTAATCTAGGACAACTATTAAGATTAATCAGGTCTGAATATCTTGTTGATGCTAAAGGTTTAAATCTAGTTAGAGGTAGACCCATTGGTGCAGCAACAATTGTAGAAACCGTCAATAAAACATTAGGATAGGTTATGAGTGAAACACAAACTACGCAACTAACAAAAAAAGACTTTGTATCTGATCAGGCAGTTCGATGGTGTCCTGGATGCGGAGATTATGCTATACTTGCCCAAGCTCAAAAACAGATGCCGACATTTGGCAGAAAAAAAGAGGACATTGTTTTTGTGTCAGGGATTGGGTGTTCAAGTAGGTTTCCATACTATATGGATACGTACGGTTTTCATTCCATACATGGAAGAGCACCTGCAGTAGCAACTGGAGTTAAAATTGCAAATCCAGAACTATCGGTTTGGGTTGTTACTGGAGATGGAGATGGGCTATCTATAGGTGGCAATCATTTTATGCACGCTCTTAGGAGAAACATGGATTTAAATGTATTGCTCTTCAATAATAGAATTTATGGGTTAACTAAGGGGCAATATTCTCCAACATCAGAAGTGGGAAAGGTAACAAAAGCGTCACCGTATGGATCGATTGATATTCCTTTAAATCCACCATCACTTGCTCTAGGTGCACAAGCTACGTTTGTTGCTCGCACAATTGATAGATGGCAAAAGCACTTAGCTGAAATGATGGAAAGGGCATATAAACATGATGGAGGTTCTTTTATTGAAATATATCAAAATTGTAATATTTTTAATGATGGTGCTTTTGAAGAGTATACCGGATCAGAAAAGCTAGATAATGTAATTGAATTAAAGAATGGACAACCGATGCTTTTTGCGAAAGAAACAAAGGGCTTAAAATTAGAAGGTGCGAAAGCTGTTGTTGTGGATATGGAAAAACATAGTATAGATGAAGTTTTAGTGCACGATGAAAGTAATTTAGAATTAGCCCAAATTATATCAAACTGGACATCTAATCCGGATCTTCCTGAGCCGATAGGTGTTCTCTATTCAATTGATAAACCAACCTATAATCAAGATATGGTGGATCAACTTAATCATGCTAAAGAGAAAAAAGGTGTTGGCAAGGTTCAAGATCTATTAAATGCTGGAGATATCTGGAAAGTAAGTTAGCATATGGATACTCGCACGGAAAAAGACAGTATAGGTCCAATTGAAGTCCCCTCAGATAAATACTATGGAGCTCAAACTCAAAGATCTCTTGAGAATTTTAAAATAGGAAGTGAACGTTTTCCAAGAGAATTCATAAGAGCCTATGGAATTCTAAAGAAAGCAGCAGCCAAGGTTAATCATGGCTTTGGGAACTTAGACATTAAGATTAGGGATGCAATCCAAAGCGCTGCTGAAGAGGTTATTCAAGGAAAATTAGATGGCCATTTTCCGCTTGTCGTTTGGCAAACTGGAAGTGGTACTCAGACGAATATGAATTTCAATGAGGTGATCTCAAATAGAGCTATTGAAATGCTAGGAGGTGAGATGGGTACTAAAGATCCTGTACATCCAAATGACCATGTTAATATGAGTCAGTCTACGAATGACACCTTTCCTACCGCAATAAATATTTCAGCCGTAGAGAGTATACATAATCAACTAATACCAGCATTACAGGAACTAAGAGATGCCTTGAATAAAAAGTCGATCGAATTTAATTCTATTGTAAAATTAGGCCGCACGCATCTTCAAGATGCTACTCCATTAAGTTTAGGTCAAGAATTTTCAGGGTATGTTTCCGCTATAGACCACGGTATTACTCGTGTCCAATCCTCCTTACATCATTGTTATGAGCTTGCAATGGGAGGAACGGCTGTAGGAACAGGAATAAATTCAGTAGAAGGATTTTCAAAAAACATAGCGGAAGAAATTTCAAAATTAACTGGTTTTCCTTTTGTAACTGCAGAAAATAAATTTGAAGCTTTGGGTGGACAAGATAGTATTGTAGAATTATCAGGTGCCTTAAAAGTTATTGCTGGATCATTATTTAAAATTGCCAATGATCTAAGGTGGTTAGCAAGTGGTCCAAGAAGTGGAATAGGTGAGATATCATTGCCTGCAAATGAGCCTGGTTCTTCCATCATGCCTGGGAAAATTAATCCCACGCAATGTGAAGCCATGACTATGTTATGTATTCAAGTTATGGGTAACGATACAACAATTACTGTAGCTGGTGCATCTGGAAATTTTGAGCTTAATGTTTATAGGCCTGTGCTTGCTTATAATATATTGCAATCTTTAAAGTTGCTTTCCGATGGATGTAGATCCTTTACAAAAAATGCTATCCTTGGTATTAAACCAAATCATGAT
>JBJKZY010000041.1:0-25968 GCA_045568995.1 Fidelibacterota bacterium
AAAAAGCAAAAAAAAAATAAAGGTACATACGGTGGGACCGAGCCGATTTAAAAAAAACCCCTTATTAGACAAAATCACATCAGAGCATATAGGACTTATTTCTCCATTGTGGCATTATATTGGTGTTGGTGTCTTCGGAGAGACGATTTAAAACAAGAAAGTGTTTCTTGTTGGTTTTCACGCAAAAGGTCTCCGTTTTCTAATTAAGATTTCCCAACAAAAAACGAAAAAAATATTTTGTTAAAAAAATAGAAATTAAAACGGGTAAGATAAAATTCAAAAAAAATGAAAAAGCTGACATCGTTAACATAAAAGTGAATGGGAAAATCACTACGTAACCCACAAAACGGTTTTTAGCCATAACAGCTTTAATTTTATTCATAAAAAAATCCTTTTTTATTAATTAAATCAAAGATTGTTCCGAGCATTGGTTGGTAGACATATTGACACAAAGCGAAAGCTCCTGTGCTATTTTGGCACCAAGATTAACGTTGTTTTCTGCAAGTGAGATGTTTGCCTTAAGACTTTCTCCTTTTGTTTTTTCTGCGATGTTTTTCAATAAAAAAGGCGTAAGGTCTTTTCCAGAAACTCTTTGTTTTTGGGCCTCTTGCAAAACTTTTAAAATAAAAAAATCAATTTTTTCTTGAGGAATTTCGTCTTTTTTAAAAATCGGGTTCACAACCAAAACAGACGAATGTAAACCAACCTTTAAATGTTCTAAATATAGTAAAGCTACTTGTTTTTCTGATTTTACAACTTTGTCAATTTTTATTCCTGAAGATCTTGTGTAAAACGCTGGAAAAAAACCAGTTTTATACCCTATGATTGGCACACCTAATGTTTCTAGGCTTTCTACTGTTTTGGGTAGGTCTAAAATAGACTTTGCTCCTGCTGAAACGGTAACGATTGGCGTCTCAGAGAGTGCTTTTAGGTCCTGTGAAACGTCGAAATGGTTTTCAACGTTGCGATGAACGCCTCCAATTCCACCTGTTGAAAACACCGAAAGACCAGCTTTGTATGCTATCCAAGCGGTAGCAGAAACCGTTGTTGCACCACTTTGTTTTGTTGCTAAAGCAAAGGGGAGGTCTCTTTTTGACAGTTTTAATATTTTTTTAGATTGACAAACTCTTTTAAGGTTTTTGTCATTTAACCCCACATGAACCTGTCCGTCTAAAATCGCAATTGTGGCTGGGGAAAACGCCTTTTTTTCTACAGTTTTGCTCAACTTTTTTTGCAAAATGATAACTTTTAGGGTACGGCATTCCGTGAGCAAGTATAGTGGATTCAAGCGCTAAAATTGGTAGGCAAAGTTTTTTGTGTTTTTTGGTTTCTTTAGAAAAAAATAAAATTCATTAAATAGTGTGTTTTTTTAAGCTAACAAAACTTTAGATTTTTTAACTAAGCTTAGACAACCTTACATTGTTTAAAATTTTACAATAAAAGTTTTCTTACAACTAGTAGATTTTTTTATACAATAAAAATGTTTTTTAAAACAAACTTGGCTATAAAAAAACAAAAACTTAGAAAATGGCACTGAACTTTTAGCGCTTGTCTTTAGAGAAAAAAACCGATGTTGATAAGGAATGAAAAATGAAAAACGTTGACCCGAGAACTTATGATTTACCCTCTAGAACAAGGCTTAAAAAAAGTGAAAAAGGTGTTTTTGTAGTAATAGATAGAAAGAGCCGGATTGTTATGAAAGACGGGCACCGGATTTATGAGATTGCAAAACAAATACAAACCTTTGAAGCAGGAAAAAAAATTAGCGTTCTATCAAGCGCCCCAATCTGTAGCAAAACCAAAAAATTCTTATCTCAAAACGACATTGCTATTAAAAGCCTATAGCTTTGATTAAAGTTTTATTTCCACAGAATAAAAAAATCTTTAAAGAGATTGTTTCTTTATCGTATCCTGTTGTGCTCAGTAACATAAGCCGAGTTCTTATGAGTATTTTTGATGTTGCGATGGTTGGCAGGTTGGGCTCTGAAGCTCTTGCAGCAACAGGGATGGGTGGGATGTTGGTGTGGGCGCCCATGAGCATAGCCCTTGGCATTAGAACAGCCGTTCAAACTATTTCGTCAAGGCGCTTGGGTCAGAAAAAAGAAGTCGAATCTTCGACGGCTTTCCACAATGGCTTAATAATGGCGACAGCGTTTGCTTTTCCTGTTACCCTAATCGGATGGGCTTACGCAGACAAGATTGTTCCATTGTTTCTTGATGATCAAAAAACAGTTTCCCTTGCTATTGAGTATACTTCAGTTGCATTTATAAGCCTTTTGTTTTCTGTGTATAGTTTTGTGTTTGTAGGTTTTTATACAGGTATAGAAAAAACAAAAACCCACATGACAGTTACAATTACAAGTAATGTTATTAATCTTTATTTAAATGCAGCTTTAATATATGGATCAGAGGGTATTGATCTTTTTTTTAGAGAAACATTGCCTTCACTTTCTTTTTTAAAGATGGCTTGGGGGTGGACACACTTTCCAGCCATGGGTGTTAAAGGAGCGGCTCTTGCTACCCTGGTGGCTTCTTTTTGGATGGTTGTTCATTATGGTTTTTATCTTTTTTCTAAAGAATTAAAAACCAACTTTAAGGTGTTCTCCTTTTCCTTTAACAAAGAAATGATGATTAAGCAGTTGGTGCTTGCGGTACCTATGGGTGTTCAAGAGTGTATTATTGCTTTTGGTTGGACTTTTTTTTTGAAAGTAGTTGGCATTATTGGAGTTGTGGAGCTTGCAACAACACATATAATTTTTACAATCATGCACGCATCTTTTATGCCTGCTATGGGCATAGGAATGGCGTGTTCCACTCTTGTAAGTAAGTATATGGGGGAACAAAAAATAAACAAGTCTGTTGCGAGCATTAAAGAATCTGTTCGGCTTGCAGAGTACGGCATGGGTACCCTTGGGGTAAGTTTTATTTTGTTTCCAGAATTTTATTTATCTTTATTTACAAACGATTTGTCCATAATAAAAATGGGGGTTGGTGGTTTACGTGTCGTTGGCGCATTGCAGTTTCTAGACGCAATAGGGTTTGTTCTTATGTTTGCTTTAATTGGAGCTGGAAACACTGTTTTTCCTGCTGTTGTAGAATCGGTTCTTACTTGGTTTGTTGTTGTGCTCGGAACTTATGTTTTTGGAGTGGTTTTAAACTTTGGTTTTGTTGTACCGTGGTTTTTGTTTCCTATTCATATGTTTCTTTTTGCTGGAATTATGGTTTGGAAAGTTCGAAAAGGAGATTGGAAAAGAATTGATCTGTAATTTTTATACGAACCCTTCGTGTATCAAACAAAAAAATGCATTAAGTTTACTGCTGTAAAATTTTCTAATATGTTAAAAAAACATCAAGATATAGACCCCCAAGAAACCCAAGAATGGCTTGAGTCTATTGAGGATGCTCTTGAAGAACACGGATATGAAAGAACACGTTTTTTATTAGAAACGTTAATTGATTATGCGCAGTCAAAGGGTGCGCGACTTCCGTTCAATACATCTACGCCATTTCTAAACACAATTTTACCAAGTCAAGAACCAGAATACCCAGGTGATAGAGAAATAGAAAGAAAAATAAAAACAATTGTTAGATGGAATGCTATGGCAATGGTAGCAAAAGCAAACAAAGAGAAACCTGGAATAGGTGGACACATCTCAACTTTTGCTTCTGCTGCGACCTTGTATGAAGTTGCTTTTAATCATTTTTTTAAAGGGCCAAATCACCCATCTGGTCAAGATATGATCTTTTTTCAAGGTCACGCTTCTCCAGGTATGTACGCTCGTGCTTTTTTAGAAGGAAGGTTAACGGAGACTAACCTAGGCAATTTCCGTCAAGAGCTTTCTTCTGGTGGTGGTCTTTCATCTTACCCCCATCCATATTTAATGCCAGACTTTTGGCAGTTTGCCACGGTTTCAATGGGGCTTGGTCCAATGATGGCTGTATACCAAGCTAGATTTATGCGTTATATGATAGATCGAGGCTTTGTTCAAGATAAGGATAGAAAAGTTTTTGCGTTTTTGGGAGATGGGGAAATGGATGAACCAGAAGCAACCGGAGCCCTTACCCTCGCTTCAAGAGAGAACTTAGACAATCTTGTTTATGTCGTTAACTGTAACCTTCAAAGGCTGGATGGTCCTGTAAGGGGTAATTCAAAAGTTGTTCAAGAGTTAGAAGGTGCTTTTAAAGGAGCAGGGTGGAATGTTATAAAAGTTGTTTGGGGTACTGATTGGGATGTTTTATTTGAAAAAGATACTAGTGGCTTTTTGCTGAAAAGAATAGAAGAGGTTGTAGATGGAGAGCTTCTTAAATATGTTGTTGAGGGTGGTGCTTATATTCGGAAGCACTTTTTTGGAAAGTATCCAGAACTTCTTAAGCTTGTTGAGCATTTATCTGATCGAGAAATAGAAAAATTAAGATTAGGTGGCCATGACCCAATTAAAGTTTATTCGGCTTTTTCTGAAGCGGTTAATCATAAAGGTTCACCAACGGTTATTTTAGCTCGCACGATTAAAGGGTATGGCTTGGGAGAAGCAGGGGAAGGTAGAAACATAACTCACAATCAAAAGAAATTAGATCAAGATGAGCTTTTATACTTTAGAGATCGATTTAACGTTCCTTTAACAGACGAAGAGGCTTCTGCGGCTCCTTTTTATCGGTTTTCAGAAGGTTCTGAAGAGTACAAGTATTTAATGAAAAGGCGCAAGGATCTGGGGGGTTCTCTGCCTTATAGGAATCAAAAGGCAACTAAGGTTACCGTTCCTGATATTTCAATTTTCCAAGAAATGTTAGATGGAAGCGGAGAAAGAGAAGTGTCTACCACAATGTCTTATGTTCGTTTTTTAACTCTCCTCTCAAAAGATAAAAGTATCGGAAAACACATTGTTCCAATTGTTCCAGATGAAGCAAGAACGTTTGGCATGGACCCATTATTTAGACAGCTTGGTATTTATGCTCATGCGGGACAATTATATGATCCGGTAGACTCTGATCAGTTTCTGTATTATAAAGAAGCAAAAAATGGACAAATACTAGAAGAGGGTATAAACGAGGCGGGTGCCATATCGTCTTTTATAGCAGCGGGTATGAGCTATAGTAATCACGGAATTCACATGATTCCCTTTTATATTTATTATTCAATGTTTGGTTTTCAAAGAGTATGGGATTTTATTTGGGCTGCTGGTGATATGAGAGCGAGAGGGTTTCTGCTTGGTGGAACTGCAGGAAGGACAACGTTAAACGGTGAAGGTTTGCAACACCAAGACGGGCATAGTCACCTCGCAGCAGCTTCGACTCCTAATATTAAAGCATATGACATTGCATATTCATATGAAATTGCTGTTATTGTTCATTGGGGGATGAAAGAGATGGTAGAAGAAAACAAAGATGTGATCTACTATTTAACCCTTGAGAATGAAAATTATAAACATCCGCCAATTCCTAAAGGTATAAATAAAGATATAATTAAAGGACTGTATAAAGTTCGTGGAACGAGCAAACCGGTAGTCAGAATTTTAGGCAGTGGTCCGTTGATGGGAGAAGCTCTAAAAGCAGCTAAGCTTCTAAAAGAGGATTGGGGAATAGACCCTGGAATTTGGAATGTTACAAGTTTTAGTGAGCTAAGGAGAGATGCTGAGGAAACAGAAAGGTGGAACTTAATGCACCCAGATCAAAAGCAGAAAAAATCGCACTTAGAAACCTGCTTTGGTAAAAATAACGTTCCAACTGTTGCTGTGTCTGATTATGTGAAAATGGTTTCTGAGCAAATTGGTCCATATGTACCAGGTCCCTATTATGCGTTGGGAACAGATGGCTTTGGAAGAAGCGAAACAAGAGACGCGCTTAGACATTTTTTTGAAGTTGATAGATACTATATTGTTTTGACTGCAATAAGGGCTCTCGCAAACGAAAATAAAATTGATATGGAAATGGTTGAAAAAGTTATGGGCAAGTATAATCTTGATCCTGAAAAACCAAACCCCATTAACGTATAGGAAAGTATCATGGTTAAAGAGGTGTTGTTACCGGATTTAGGAGAAGGAATAGATGGGGCTGATGTAAGTGAGGTGGTTGTTTCTGTTGGGGATACGGTTTCTAAAGAAGATACGTTGTTGGTTTTAGAATCAGATAAAGCATCCATGGAGATACCAGCAGAGGATACTGGGGTGATAAAAGAAATTTTGGTTTCACCTGGGGATAGCTTAGAAACAGGGGCCTTGTTAATGAGGGTTGAAGTTAAAACATCTCCTAACGAATCTTCACTTGAAGAAAAACCAAGCCTGGTTAAAGAAGAAGTTTTTCAAGATAGGCAGTCTGTGGCCAAAAAAGAAACTTATCAAGAAAAACCACCCTCCTCTAGTGGTGGATTGTTTGCTTCTCCAGGAGTTAGAAGATTGGCAAGAGAATTAGAAATTGATCTTTCGGTAATAAGGGGAACGGGAAGAAAGGGTCGGACTACAAAGCAAGATTTACACTCTCATATAAAATTACGTATGTCCACAGGCTCTACAGTTGTTTCTTCAGCTAGAAAAGAAATTGATTTTTCAAGGTGGGGTGAGATAGAAAAGCAAAAACTTACTAAAATAAACAAGATTACAGCATCTCGCCTTCAAGATGCGTGGCAAGAAATACCTCACGTAACACAGTATGACGATGCAGACATTACAGGGCTAGAAGCATTCAGAAAAAAGTTAAAAGTTTCTGGAGCAAAAGAAGGTGTTAAGGTAACCTTTTTGCCTTTCTTGCTTAGGGCTGTTTCTGTTGTTTTAAAAGAAATGCCTCGTTTTAATAGCTCGTTAGATCATGAAGCTGAAAACCTGATTTTAAAGAAATATATAAATGTTGGCGTTGCTGTTGACACTCCGGCAGGTCTAGTCGTTCCATCAATACGAGATGTAGCTAACAAAACGATATTTCAACTTTCTAAAGAGTTGATGGATATAAGCGCGAGAGCAAAAGAAAAAAAATTAAAACCCGATGAGTTAACAGGAAGTACGTTTACTATTTCTAGTTTAGGTGGAATTGGAGGTGCCAGGTTTTCTCCTATTGTTAATCCTCCTGAGGTGGCTATTCTCGGTGTTTCAAAAAGTAAATGGAGTCCAGTATACTATAAAGAAACCCGAAGTTTTGAGCCACGGTATCTTATGCCCTTTTGTGTTTCATATGACCATCGTGTTATTGATGGGGCTGCGGGGGCTTCATTTACAACACGGCTGGCTAGTGTTTTAAGCAACGAAAAACACTTTGAGGACTAATGAATAATACAGGTGTTTGGGATGTCGTGGTGATTGGGGCTGGGCCAGGCGGTTATGCAGCAGCGTTTAGAGCATCAGATTTGGGAAAAAAAGTATTATTAATTGACAGAGATGAAAAACTAGGGGGTGTGTGTTTAAATAGAGGTTGTATACCATCGAAGGCTTTGTTACATATTGTAAAAATTGTCAATGAGACTCAACATTTATCAAAAGTTGGTGTTTCTTTTGGAAGCCCGGAGTTTGACATTGAAAAGATTCGAAGTCATAAAAATAAAATTATTTCACAGCTTAACGGCGGAATTTCTCAATTAGCAAAAGCTAGAAAAGTAAAGGTTTTGTCTGGTAAGGCTTCATTTGTAACAAACTATGAGGTTTTAGTTGAAACAAAAGCGGGCAATGAAAAAATTAAATTTAAAAATTGTATTATTGCCTCTGGTTCAAGCTCATCAACTTTGCCAAACATTCCTCAAAACCACCCATCGATATTAACATCAAAAACAGCTTTAGATCTTGAATCTATTCCAGAGTCTCTTTTAATTATCGGTGGTGGAATAATAGGGCTTGAGCTGGGCCAGGTGTACAGTACCTTAGGCGCTAGTGTTTCTGTGGTTGAATATATGCCAAGCCTAGTTCCCGGAGCAGACGATGATGTTACGAAGCCCCTTGTAAGGAAATTAAAAAAGCAGTTCAAGTCAATAATGCTTTCCTCAAAAGTTACCAGTGTTGATGTTGGTTCCGAAGGTAAAGTAAGGGTTTCCATTGAAAACAATAATGAAAAAAAAGAACACATATATGAAAAGGTTCTCGTCGCGGTAGGAAGAAAACCAAGCACGGACTTTCTACAACTTCAGAACACGGATATAGAAATAAATGAAAAAGGTTTTATTGTTGTCGATGAATACCAAAAAACAAATGTTAATGGAGTTTATGCAATTGGAGACGTTGCCGGCAACCCTATGCTGGCCCACAAGGCAACACATGAAGGTAAAGTTGCAGCAGAAGTTTGTTCAGGTCTTCCCGCAGCTATGGACGCCAGGGCGATTCCAAGTGTTGTTTATACAGACCCAGAGGTTGCTTGGGTGGGTTTAACAGAAAAAGAAGCTAAAGATAAAAGTATACCATACGAACTTGGTGATTTCCCTTGGTCGGCAAGTGGAAAAGCAATGATTTTAAACGCGGTACAAGGCAAAACTAAAATATTATTTGACCCTGAAACTAAAAAAGTTTTAGGTGGGGCTGTTGTGGGCCCTGTAGCCGGTGATCTTATTTCTGAAATTTCATTAGCCTTAGAAATGGGGTCTGACGTAGAAGACCTTGCCTTAACGGTTCACCCTCACCCGACTCTTGGTGAAACAGTGGGTGCTGCGGCCGAAGTGCTTGAGGGAACCATGACAGATCTTTTTATCCCACAAAAAAGGTAGTGATGTGGTTAAGTATTTCACATTAATATTTATTATCTCTTCGTTTATATATGGTCAGGAAACCAAAGCAGAGCAAGAAAAACCGTCACCTGCCAATGCTCTAAAAGCAGCCGAAAAACCGAAAAAAAAAACAATGGAGGAAGCCCTTAAAAATACAATTGAAAAAGCTGGCCTCTTTAATCTGTACCAGGATACAACAAGTGGGAAAACGTACATGCTCATAAAAAAAGCTCAATTAGGAAAAGAGTTTATTCATTTCGTTCATGGGTTGAATGGTCAATTAAACGCAGGTGTATTTAAGGGCAGCTATCGTGGGTCTAAAATTTTTAAATTAAAAAAATACTTTAATAGAGTTGAGTTTGAGGTTCAAAACAACTCAATGTATTTTGATCCAAAAAACCCACTTAGTCGTTCTTCAGATGCAAATGTAAGTAGCGCAATTTTGGCATCTTCTTCAATTGTATCCGAAAAAAACAATGAATACCTCATTGATGTAGACAATATTTTTCTTACTGAGTCCATTCATCAAATATCTAGAGGTTTTATTCCAGGTGGAGTTAATAAAAACCCATTTAAAATTGGAAGGATTGCAAAAGAAAGAACAAAATATTTAGAAATTAAAAATTATCCAGAAAACACAGATGTTGTTGTGCAGTATGTTTATACAAATCCAATGCCAACCAACTGGGGTTCTGACGTAGGCTTAACGGACCCTCGATCTGTAAATGTTACCCTCCAGCATAGTTTTATACAGCTTCCTGAAAACAATTATAAGCCGAGGTTTGAAGACCCAAGAGTTGGTTACTTTGCCACACAACAAACGGATATGACATCTGCAGATGACCCTACTCCTTACCGAGATATGATTCACCGTTGGTATTTAGAAAAAAAAGACACTAGTCAATCTCGATCTGTTGTAAAAGAGCCTATCCTATGGTGGATAGAAAACACTACCCCGCATGAATTTAGAGATGCTATTAAAGAAGGTGTTTTAGCTTGGAACAAAGCTTTTGAAAAAGCAGGTTTCATAAATGCGGTTGATGTAAAGGTTCAGCCAGACGATGCCGATTGGGATGCGGGAGATATTCGATACAATGTTCTCCGATGGACCTCTTCTCCAAGACCACCCTTTGGCGGTTATGGTCCAAGTTTTGTAAATCCTAGAACGGGTCAAATTCTTGGGGCAGACATAATGTTAGAGTACGTATACTTTACAAACCGAGTAAAATACGAAAAAATTTATGACACTTTTGCATTAGACGAATCACAAGAAGATGAACTGCAGTGTTTTGCGGGAAATCACATTCAACAGGGTAATATGTTTGGGTTGCTGGCTATGGGTAATGTTTCCAGCTATTCAAACTTAGAACAACACCGTATAATATATGAAAGTCTTGTGAAGCTGACCTTGCATGAAGTTGGACACACACTAGGGTTAAGCCATAATTTTTATGCAAGTAAATTGCATAGTTTTAACAACATCCACGAAAGACATATTACTGAACCAGTTGGTCTAACATCTTCGGTTATGGATTATGTATCGGCAAATGTGGGTGTTAACTCAAAAAACCACGGACAGTTTTATACAACTACTCCAGGACCATATGATATTTGGGCCATAGACTTTGGATATTCTCCAGAGTTGGTTAATCCAGAAGATGAAAAAAACAGACAGGAAACCCTTTTAAGTAAATCTGTGAAAAACGAATATCGATATGGAAACGATGCAGATGATATGAGATCAGCAGGTAAAGCCATTGACCCTAGAATTATGATTTCAGATATGAGTGATGACCCCATTGCGTATGCTCAGCAGAGAATGGATATTATAAGGTCTCTTTACCCAACGCTTAATAAAAAATTTGAAAAAAAAGGAGAGTCTTATCACGGTTTAAGGGATGCGTTCTCTGTTTTAAATGGTGAATACTCCAACTGTACTCGAATTATTTCGAGATATGTGGGTGGAGTATATATGGATAGGTCTATGGTTGGGCAAGAGGGAAAAGATAAACCCTTTGTTCCTGTCCCAAAACAAGATCAAAAGTGGGCAATGACCCTTTTAACAAAATATGCTTTTGCCCCGGACGCTTTTCAAATACCTTCAGAGATCTATAGTTATTTGCAAAGAGAAAGACGAGGTTGGAGCGGTACAAAAGACCCAAACATTTTAAACATGTTTTTAAATATGCAAAAAGATTTGTTTAGTCATTTGTTTCATGTAAATGTATTAAAAAGAATTTCAAACACAGAACTATACGGAAATTTATATAGCGTCTCAGAAATGATGAAAGATTTAACAAATGCCTGTTTTTCCGCAGATGCAGGTTCTAATGTATCTTTAATGAGGATTAATCTTCAAACCGAATATACAAAGAGGCTTGTTTCTATTGTTCACAACAAGGGTAAGGTTAAATTTGATCATATTTCTGTGGCTATAGCATTTGAAAACTTAAATAAAATAAAAAAATATGCCGCAAAAACCAATGGCGCAAATGACCAAACAAAAGCGCACCGCAAGCATCTTGTATATATTATTGACAAGGCACTAGATACCTAACAAGTGGGAAAAAAAAATGACCAAAAAAATAATTCTTGTTTTAGCTGTTTTCTTAGCAAGCTGTACTTCTAATAAAGCATTGAAGCATCCTTTAGACAAGTCTAAATCTAAAACAGTTATATTGGAAAATGGGCTTAAGGTATATTTGCTCTCAGACCCAAGTTTTAATGTTTCGGCAGCTTCGGTTTCTGTAGAAGTTGGGTCTCTTGACAACCCGGATGACAGGCAGGGATTAGCTCATTTTTTAGAACACATGCTTTTTTTGGGAACAGAAAAGTATCCGGATGTTGATGAGTATAGTAGTTATTTAAAGACATACGGCGGTTATTCCAATGCGTATACGGCAAGTGATCACACAAATTATCAATTTCAAGTCTTACCCGATGGGTTTGAAGGTGCGCTAGACAGGTTTTCTCAATTCTTCATAAGTCCTCTTTTTACTGAAGAGTACACCGCTCGAGAGGTTAACGCTGTGAACTCGGAGCATCAAAAAAACATGTTAAATGATAACTGGAGGCAGTTTAGGGTTTCTTCTTTGTTTGCAAAGGAAGGGCACCCAGAAAGAAAGTTTGGAACCGGAAACCTGGAAACGTTAGGAGATATAACAAGGGAAGAATTAATTCGTTTTTATAATCAGCACTACAGTGCAAATAGAATGGGCGTTGCGCTACTTAGCACGCACACTTTAGAAGAGATGGAGGTTTGGTGTCAGGAGTATTTTTCTTTAATTAAAAACCATAACCTTGATCGAAATAAATATGACCCAGGTTTTCTAGAAAAAAAAGAAACGTTTAGGCTTATTCAAATTGACCCAGTAAAAGATGTTCGAAACCTCAACCTTCTTTTTTCTCTGCCGGCAACAAGGCATCTATATAAAAGCAAGCCCGGTAGACAGTTTGGTTTTATCTTGGGGTATGAAGGAAAGGGAAGCCTCCTTTCCTACTTGAAACAAAAAGGTTGGGCTTTATCGCTTTCTGCTGGAGCGGGTTCTGAAACTAGCGATTATGGAAACGCTTCTGTTCGAATCGGGTTAACTGAAGAAGGTCAAAAAAACTATAAAGATGTTATTAAAGCTACCATGGATTATATTGAGTTGATGAGGGTTGAAGGTCAGCAAAAACATGTTTTTGATGAATTGAAATCCATGGCTTCTCTTAATGAAATATACGCAAGCAAAGGAGAGGGTATGTGGAGAGCTACGCAACTAGCGAACGAAGCGATGATGTATTCTTTGGAAGACGTTGGTAGGGTGAATTATTTATATTCTGATTTCTCATCGGATACGTATGATCTTATCCTTAACCACATCAAGCCAGATAATATGTTGGCTATGTTGATAGCGAAAGGTGTTGAAACAGATAAAAAAGAACATTTCTATGAGGCTCCATATTCATACGTAGAAGATGACGCTTTTTATAAAGAGTTAATAATTACGCAGACACACGAAGACTTTTTGATTCCTGAACCTAATCCTTTTATACCTAAAGAGGCTTCAGTTCCAAATAGAGCTTTTAAGGAAGATGTATATCCTGAAGTTTTAAAAGATGAAAAAGGCGTTAAGTTGTATTTCGGACAAGATCATGAATTTCTTAGGCCAAAAGGAGTTATCGGTTTAAAGATAATGTTTCCAAAAAAGAAAATGAACCTAGTTCATAGAGTCCATTCCAAAATTTATGCGAAATGTGTTAATGAGTCCCTTAATGAGATAAGCTATCCCGCAAAACAGGCAGGGCTTAACTTTTCAGTGAAAGAGGGATACGAAGGTATCTACTTAGATGTGAATGGGTATAAAGAATCTGCAATGGCTTTATATGATCTTATTTTAGAACACATGGTTGATTTCTCGATTTCTGAATCTCAGTTTTCCGCGATTAAAGACAAAACGGTAAGGGACTATAAAAACTTTGCTCTTTCTGACGCCTACCAACAAACTAGAGAAGTTGGGATGGAACTTTTTATGAATGTTAAGTTTTCTTGGGAAGAATCTCTTCCCGTTGCTGATGCTGCATCATTAGCTGAAATTAAAAGTTTTGGTAAGTCTTTGTACGCAAACACGTTTTTGGAGGCTATGGTTTATGGAGACTTTGAAAAAAGCGACGCAAAAAAAGTAATTAGTTTGTTTAAAGAAAAAACAAACACTAGGGGAATTAAAAAGAACGAAGCATTTAATGTGGAATATTTAAAATTAAGCCAGCCAGAAACAGTCCAATATACAAACAAGCTTCTTGTTAACAATTCTTGTTTCTATCGTGAATATTTAATTGGGCAAGATTCCCCAGACCTAAGAGCAAAAACTAAAGTAATTGGATCGGCTCTTCAGCAACCCTTTTTTACGGAAATGAGGACAAATCAACAACTTGGTTATATAGTTGGTTCTTATCCAAACAATAAAGACAAAAATTATTATTTAAGTTTTTTAATTCAGTCTGGTGAATATCCTGCTGACGATGTAAACCAAAGAGCAGAAAAGTTCATATCAACAACGCAACAAATATTTGATGAGATGGAAGATGAAACATTTAGTCAGTTAATTAAGTCTGAAATAGAAAAACTTGAAAAATCCCCAATGAGTATCTCAGAGCGGGCCATCAAGTTAAAAAATACAATCTTTGAAAATGATGCTGATTACTATAGAGATCAGAAAACCATTGATGCCTTAAAAAATCTTAAAAAAGAACCGGTTGTAAATCTTTTAAACGAAACGGTTTCTCCTAAAACCCGGAGGATGGTAAACGTTCTTTCTTTTGCAGAGAATCACGATAACAAGACAGGTGAAAAGACTTCTTTTGCTGACTTAGCAAAGTGGAAAGACTCCAGAATATATGAATAACTAGCAATGCCTAAAGAGGTTGTCTTAATAGCTGCTGTAACGGTTGATGGATTTATCGCAAGACACAGTTTAGAGATAACATCTTGGTCTAAAGATCTTCAGATCTTTAAAAAACAAACAATGGGTTTTCCTGTAATTCTGGGTTCCAACACAGATAAAACTATTTCCAACTATTTGAGAGGAAGAAGAAAAATAGTTGTCGGAAGGAAAGACAAACCCAAAAATATTTTAACCACAATTAAAGAGAAAAGATGTTTTGTTATTGGTGGGGGGAAAACGTTTTATAGGTTTTCTTCTTTTTTAACGCACTTATATATTACTCCACACCCGCATGTGTTTGGTTCGGGGGTTGCTCTTTTTGATAGTCCAAAAATGAAAGAGTTAAACATAAAATTTTTAGATTTAATTGAAGTGAATAGAGATAAAGGAATTTTTCAATATCAGTATGAAGTGTTAAGACCTTGATAAAAATTCGAATTCTTGTATTTATCTTTTTTTTGGCATGTGTGTTTTTACACGGCCTTGATGTATCTAGCGGTGGCCCATTATCTAAAAGTCAGGCTTCGATGGATGTTAAACACTATTTTTTAGATTTGCGTGTTGACCCGCATAAAAAATCAATTTCTGGTACGTCTACTATTCAATTTATTCTAAAAGAAGACACTCCTGTTTTAGAAATAGATTTATATAAAAATTTTACCATTTCAGGGGTTTCAATTGATGGAACAAGTCTTGACTTTAAGCATCAAGGAAATAAGGTTTTTATTGAGAACCTAGGTTTTGAGCTTTTTGTTTTACATAAATTAGAAATTAAATATGGTGGACGTCCTCCAGTTGCAAAACGCCCACCTTGGGATGGAGGTTTTACTTGGGAGAAGAGTCAAAGTGGGGATCCTTGGGTTGGTGTTTCTTGCCAGGGGAACGGAGCATATATTTGGTACCCGTGTAAAGAACACCCAAGCGATAAAGCAGACAGCGCAGATATAAAAATCACAGCACCGGACCCCGTTATGGCGGTCTCTAATGGTTTGTTGTTTTCTAAACAAAAAACTGGGGGAAGATGGACAGCATGGCACTGGAAGACAAAGTATCCAATAAGCACCTATAATATAAACTTCACATTAGGCAACTATGAGGTTATTGAAAAAGAAGGATATGTTTTAGATGAACCTTTAAAAATTGTTTACTATGTTTTGCCAGAAGCAAAAAAAGGAGCAATGGAGCTTTTAAACATGTCAGAAGAGTATTTAAATTTTTACGCAAATCACTTTGGGCAGTACCCATGGATAAAGGAAAAGTTTGGTCTCGTACACGCACCATATTGGGGTATGGAACACCAAACAATTAATGCATATGGAAACGAATATAAAAAAACAAAACTTGGATATGATTTTATACTGTTTCATGAAATGGGGCATGAATGGTTTGGTAACTATCTTAGTGTGGCGGATTGGTCAGAGTTTTGGATTCATGAAGGATTTGATACATATGCAGAGGCCTTGTTTGTCGAGGAAAAATACGGTTGGAACAAGGCTGTTCAATTTGTAAAGGATCGATATAAAAATAACATAAAAAACGAATTTCCTATACTTATGGGTGAGGATGGAACAAGTAGGCACCCATCGGGAAACGATGTCTATTATAAGGGTGCACACGTGTTGCATACATTACGTTTTCTAATTGGGGATAAAGTTTTTAAATCTAGCGTAAAAGAATTTGTTCAAATGCCTAAAGAATTAGGAGGAAATCAAACTTCAACAAAGGAGTTTATTTCTCTTGTTAATGAAAATACAAACTTAGATCTTCAGTGGTTTTTTGATGTTTATATTTATCAAAACAAATTGCCAGTTCTTAATGTTAAAAAAACAAAAGAAGACAAGGAAACCTTTCTAGATTTGTGGTGGGAGAATAGAGATTTTGAAATGCCTATAGAAATTTCTTACAATGCATTTAACGGTACGATTAAAAGAAAACTATTTATTAATAATAAGCCGATTAGAATAGCGCTTTTGTCTGATGAACAATATGTTTTGGATCCAGAAGGTTGGATCTTGTTTACAAAAAATTATAAATAATTAGGGGAAAACCAGACAATGAAAAACAAAACAAAGTGGGTTTTAGGCTTAGGGTCGGTGGTGTTTTTATCGATGGTTTTGTTTTGGAAATGGTTGCATGCTCCTCTTCCACAATACATAGGCGAAAAAAAACTAAGACCTCTTCAAAAAAAGGTGAATGTGTATACAGATAGCTTTGGCGTACCGCACGTGTTTGCTGAAAACGAAAAAGACTTGTTTTTTTCCGCTGGATATATTGCAGCGAGAGAACGTTTGTTCCAGCTTTCCATGGTCGCGTTAGCTGTAAATGGCGAATTAGCATCCGTATTGGGGGATTCTTACCTAAAGACGGATATATACTTAAGAACATGGAGAATAAAAAAGGTGGCAGTTGAGTTGGTTAGTAACATGGAGCCAGAAAATAAAGCAATCTTTGACTCTTTTTGTGCAGGAATTAACTATTGGATAGGAGAGTCAAAAAAGGACTTACCATTAGAGTTTAAAATTTTAGGTATGGAGCCCACTCTTTGGGATCCTGTGATTGTTGCAGGTTATACGAGAATGATGGCTCATGAGATGTCTAGCTCGTGGAAGCCTGAGATTGTGTTTGGGGCTGTGTTGGATTATTTTGGAGAAGAAAAACTATCAGAGTTGATACCAAACAGCGAATACGATTTTCCAACAATAGCAAGCGAAAGTGCGAAAGGCTTTGCTCCTATCTATAACGAGGTGTTAAGCCAGGAAAAGGTCTTGAGAAATTTGTTTGGTGACTACAGCGCAGATATCGGATCGAATAGTTGGGTTGTTGCAGGAAAAAAAACAAATACGGGAAAGCCATTTTTGGCTAACGATCCTCACTTAGCCTTCTCTCAGCCTCCTAGATGGTTTGAAATTCATTTAAATGGTGGAAGGTTTGATGTTTCGGGTGTTTGCCTTGCTGGAATACCGATGCCAGTTATTGGTCAAAATAAAAGTGTTGCTTGGGGTTTTACAAACAGTATGGTTGATGACCTTGATTTTTTCATTGAGAAGATAAACCCAAAAAACAAAAATCAATATTATCACGATGGGAAGTGGAAAAGTTTTTTGTTGGAAAAAGAAAAAATTCCATTAAAGTCTGGAAAAGATACTACAATAGTAATTAGAACATCTGTACATGGACCTGTAATTAGCGACATCCACACCCTTCTAAAGTCCAGCAATCGGGTAATAAGTATGTCTTGGACAGGCCATTGGGTTACAAATGAAATGGATGCTTGGATAAAAATGACTACCATGAAAAACTGGGGTGATTTTACATCTGCTGTAAAAAGATTTGGTGTTCCGGGACAAAATATTGTCTATGCAGATACAAGTGGGAATATAGGTTGGAGGCCTGCTGTTTTTGTGCCATTAAGGAAAGAGGGTTTTAGTATGGTACCGCGCCCGGGCCATATAAAAGAATTTGATTGGGCAGGGAAAGTTCCTTTTGGAAAAATGCCTTATTTATATAATCCAGAAAAAGGATTTATAGTAACTGCAAACAATAGAACTATTGGAGATGGGTTTCCATATTATATTTCAGGTTTATGGGCAGACCCCAGTAGAAGCGATAGAATTAACGATCTTTTAGAGGATAACGACAGGTTTACCATGGAAGAAATGAAAAACATCCAATTGGATTATAAGTCGAACTTTGCATTAGATGTGTTGCCGTATATATTAGAAGTGGGGCAGGGTGAGTTGTCCAAAGGGCAAAGGATATCGTTTGACTATATTGCTAGTTGGGATGGGGTGGAAGATGTGGATTCCAGAGGGGCACTGTTTTTCCATTCTTTTTTAAAATCATTTATTACAAACGTATACCAAGATGAATTAAGTTTATTGGGAGATGGGTACCTAGAGGCGTAT
Source organism: Fidelibacterota bacterium (assembly GCA_045568995.1). Taxonomy (GTDB): domain Bacteria; phylum Fidelibacterota; class Marinisomatia; order Marinisomatales; family UBA1611. The sequence continues at coordinate 18,003 of JBJKZY010000041.1, forward strand.
GCATCTTTAAAGTATTTAACAAATAGAAAAATAAGAGAAATAATGCAAAAAGGTACTTCAAGTTGGTTGGATGACATAAATACAAAAGAAAAAAGGGAGACGTTGGTGGATATGGTGTTGCGGTCTCTGGAGGGTGCATTTGAATCGGTCACAAAATCATATGGGTTCAATAATGAAAACTGGAAATGGGGAGATGCTCATTTTTTAACGCACAAACATACTTTGTCAAAGGTAAAAATAATTGACTACTTGCTTTCTCTTAATGTGGGCCCTTATAGGTCTGGTGGCTCTTCCCTAACCCCAAATGCAGGTGGTTATAAGTTCGGTGATTCTTTTGCTCAAACCTCAGGGGCATCAATGAGAAGGGTGGTGGATTTCTCAGACTTAAACAATACGCAGATGATTCTGCCTACAGGACAATCAGGAAATGTCAAGAGTAACCATTATAAAGACCAGTCAGAATTATACCACAATGGTGGATATAGAAAAACTATGTTTGACTTAGATCAGATTAAAGCAGATAAAAACATAAAGCACTTAGTACTGACTCCTTAGTAATGCTGGTTCTTTTGTTGTCTGGTTCGTTTCTCTATTTGCTATCCTATAGATATTTTTGGAAGGCTAATTCAGCACTTGGAAAACAAAGCCCGGGCTTTGAAATGATTTCACATCGAGGTGTTACTACTAATGCGCCCGAAAATACAATTGAATCTTTTTTAGATGCTGTTGATAGGGGGTTTAGGTGGATTGAATTAGATGTTTTGCCTACTAAGGATCGGGCACTGGTATGTTCTCATAATTTTGACTTAGAGCGAGAAACAGATTCTTATGGTTATATACAAAACAGCATGTTAAAAGATATAAAAGATGTTTATACAGGTGTTAACAATGGGTATGCTGGTGGTTTTAGAATACCTTCTTTAGTTGAAGTAATAGGTAGTGTTCCCAATAACGTCGGGCTAAACATAGAAATTAAATATAGCTCATTATTTGATTTAAATGGAGCCCGGGCTTTATGTCGCTTAAAAAATTCTTTTAAAAACAGGAGCATTATTGTTTCATCGTTTAATCCAATTCTTTTAATGTATGTAAAGTTGTTTTACGGGCATGCCCAGATTGGGTTTTTAATTGAAACAAAAAAATACTTGTGGGTCACTAATTGGATCCATCCAAACTTTTTACACCCTAGGGGAGATATAATTGATTCAGAAGTCATATCACTGTGCAAGGATAGAAATATGGGAATTTTGGCATGGACCATTAATAACAGGTGTGCTATTAAGTGGTGTTTTAACAACAATGTTACAGGGGTAATAACAGATAGAGAGAGGTCGGTATTGTAATGGAAGTTGAAGTTTTAAAATTAAAAAAAATGTTAGATAATAATGAAGTGATTCTGTTGGATGTAAGGGAACCTTACGAGGTAGAAATCTGTCATGTTAAGGGTAGTTTGTTTATACCTATGAATGAAATACCTCAAAAGCTTGAGCAGTTAGATAAGGAAAAAAACTATGCTGTTATGTGCCATTCGGGCGTCAGGTCTCTTCACGTATCAAACTATTTAAATTCTCAAGGGTTTATTGCTATGAATGTTTCTGGGGGGATTGATATGTGGTCTTTAAGTGTGGATAAAAATATAAAAAGATATTAAGCCGTATAAAAACAGCTACTTAACTCACGTAGTCTATTACGTTATTTCTTATCTATTCATAATTTTTAAATTATTTATAGTATTAACCTTTCCTTGAGCGAATTTATTTTATATTTCCACCTTTAAATTTTGTTATCCTTTTTCCTGTTTGTAATTTCTATAATAATTTTAAATTAAGCTTAAATACTTTTTTTTATATACCGGAGAATTTTTTTTTGTTTTAAAGCTTAAGGTTCTAGGTTGCTCTAACATCCTTATAAGTTTGCTTAAATTTGTTTTCAGAATTTTTATGCAACAATCAAATAAAATTATATTTAAATAATATAAAAACAGCTACTTATAATGCTTTCCGATTTTTTACGTTTCGGCGCTCTTTTTATTAGCTATTGTTTTTTCTAATTACCTTATAAAAATTTTTTTTGTCATAATATTGGTTTCTCTTTTTTTACTTATGTTTTTTTACTTGAAATCATTTTTGTGCCAATTTTTTACTTTTAAATTATTTTTTAATTCTTAATTGTTTTATTTTATTTTTTTACTAGAACATACTTTTTAAATAAATATTATTCTTTTGTTCTTTTTTTAATTCATCATTTTCAACGCTTATTTATTAAAACGTTTAAATTGTATAATAACAGCAAATTAGATCCTGCTAAATAGGCTGGCTTTATTACCTTTTTGGTAGAATATTTTTCTAATCATATTCTAATAAATGCTTTTTAAATTTCTTTATGACAAAAAGGCCTAAATCAATTCTTGTTATTGAGGATGAACCTGATATCAGGGAAATTATTGAATTTAACCTTACCAAGTTCAACTACAACGTTCTCTTAGCGAACAACGGTGAAAAAGGATTAAAACAAGCTAGGTCAGATGAACCTGATTTAATTCTTCTTGATCTTATGCTTCCTGGTATTCAAGGTCTTGATGTTTGTAGAATCATTAAATCCGATGAAAACCTTAAAAACACTCCAATAATTATATTATCTGCTCTTGGTCAAGAACAGGATATAATTAAAGGGCTAGAGGCTGGTGCTGACGATTATGTTAATAAACCCTTTTCAATGGATATTCTTAAGGCTAGGATTAAAACTGTTCTACGTAGATACGATAGTAATAATGAAGAGGATTTAAATAAATCCGTTTTTTTTAAAGGTATTAAAATAAATCCCCGCACTCGAGATGTTACTATTGAAGGTAATCTAGTGACTCTTACCTATACCGAATTTCAAATTCTTCATCTTCTTATTTCCCATCCAGGCTGGGTGTTTACTAGATATCAAATTATTGATAAAATTCGTGGTGAAAATTATCCAGTTACTGATAGATCCATAGATTTTCAAATTGTTGGCCTTCGCAAAAAAATGTTAGGTAAAGGAAACTTAATTGAGACTATTCGTGGAGTTGGTTATAGATTCCAACACCATGAAACGTAGACCTTTATTCCTTAAGTTTTTCTACACATTTTTCCCAGTAATTACCTTAGGTGTCGTTTTCCTTACTATAGCTGTAAACATTAGTACTCAGTCTTTCTATGAAACCTTAATTGAACAGCAATTGCAAGATAGATCTTCTAATATTTTTAATTGGTTAAGGAAAACAGAACTTTCACAATCTAACATTCAATATATATGTAAAAATAGCAGTAATAACAAAACGGTTCGTATTACTATTATTAATAATCAAGGTACTGTTATGGGAGACTCCCATCAAACTGCTTCTCTTATGGATAATCATTTAAATAGACCTGAAATAAAAGAAGCTATATCTAACGGTATTGGTCTAGAAACCCGCTTCAGTAATACCTTGCAGAAAGATCTCATTTACTATGCATCTTCTGAAATAGTAGAAAAAAAGACCTGGGTTGTTAGAGTGTCCATACCGATAGAAGAATACTCTGTTATTATTTCTGATCTTCAATATAAAATAATTTTATTTGGTTTTCTTGTCAGTCTTACTTTACTGTATTTAAGCTATATTATCTCAAAACAAATCACTGCACCTATTGATAATATGCGTAAAAAAACAGAAGAGTATGTTTCTACTTTGCATATGTCTCGCCCTCTAGATATTCCGAATACTAAAGAACTTGCCTCTTTAGCATTATCCTTAAATAAAATGGCCAAAGAGCTTGATAAGAGGATAAAACAAATTCAAAATGAAAAAGAGGATAAAGAGTCTTTGCTCTCCAGTATGCAAGAGGGAATTATTGCAGTCAATAATAACGGAAAAATAATTTCTATTAACGATATCGCAATAGATTATTTAAACATAAATAAAAAAAACATTGTAAATAAACGGTATTTAGATGTAATTAAAATCCGAAAGATTAATTCTATAATTGCCCAAAACCTTTCTAATGGTACAAATAGAGAACATGTTTTTGAGCAAGAAATTTCTATAAAAACAAACAAAAAACGCTTTTTTTTAGTTCATTCTTCAGCTCTAATTCGTACCCATAAAAACCAGGGGGTATTGATTGTTTTAACGGATATTACCTTCAAAAAACAATTGGAAAAGATCAGGCAGGACTTTGTTGCTAATGTAAGTCATGAATTAAAAACACCCATAACTTCAATTACAGGTTTTTTAGAGATATTGAATCGTGACGATATAAACAAAGAAGAGCATGATTTATTTTTAGAGAAGATTCAAAACCATACGCATAGAATGAATTTGATTATCGATGATCTTTTAAAACTTTCTAAAATTGAATCTCAAGAAGAAGATAATAGTATTTATTTAAACAAACAGCTTCTACTTCCGATACTAGAAGGAGCTAAAGAAGATGTAAGAAATAGCCTTGCAAAAAACAACATTTCTATACAAATAGAATGTGATGAAAATGTATTTATAAAAGGGGATTCTTTTTTGTTGCGTGAGGCTTTGGTAAATCTTTTTGAAAATGCAGGGAAATATGGTTACTCGAATTCTATAGTTAAAGTAATATGTGAAAAACAGAAAATGGTTTTAATTCATGTTGAAAATCAGGGCGATAAAATTAAAGAGAAGCATTGGGAAAGAATTTTCCAAAGGTTTTATCGTATTGATAAATCTCGAGATAGAAAAGCTGGGGGAACGGGATTGGGCCTTGCAATTGTAAAACATATCGCATTTGTTCATGGAGGAGAAATCAAAGTTTCATCTTCCAAAAACAAAAAAACCAGATTGACTATTTCGTTGCCCCTGGTTTCTTAAAAATAAAAAAATTAAAAGTTTACTCTATACTGAAGCCCTATGTTTCTTCCTTTTTCAGGCATGATTGATTTTATCCTAGAAAGATGATTGTAATACTTTCGGTCGAAAATATTATCGATTTGAAGAATAATTTTATGTACAACCCACGAATTTCTTATGGTGTATGTTCCGATTAAATTATAGGTTTCGTATCCTGATGTTGCACTTTCGTATAAACCTATTCTGTTTTGATCAAATACCTTTTTATGCATTAGGTTAATTGAAAATGGCATCAGGTTTATTTCTGTGGACAAAATGATTCTATCTGGAGGCATATAATAAAGTGGAGAGTTATCGGTTAGGTTTTCCCCCCTTGTTGCTGAAAAACTACCACCAAAACTGATTATATCATTAAGGGTATAATCAAATTCAGATTCATAACCATGTATATATACTTCCAAACCACTCATCTGATATATGTATAACCAACCCGCTGACCCACTACCCCACTCAATCCAATCTGCACCGGGCTCATATCCTGCCCCCATTACTTTACTTAAGTGGTAGTTGGGGCTGTAATTTTGATAACTTGTAATTTTTAATTCTGCTTTGTTAATCATATAACCCAGGCTACCTTCCAACCCATATGTATGTTCTGCACCTAATTCTGGTAATCCAATTTCATAATTGTAAACACCAAGGTGAGGACCATCAGAATATAAATCTTCAATACTAGGAGCACGGCTTGTGAACATAGATCCTAACGATAACTCCCAATTTTTTCGTTTAGTAATCATTGCTGCTGCAGCTGAAAACAACAAAAAGTTTCTTTCATTAATTTGATTTATGTCCAAATTTGCGTAGAAATATTCACTGGTTATATCTGGAATGATGGAGTTGTTTTCTAGCCGGAAAGAACTTTGAAATGTATATTGATTAATTTCTTTCTCATAAAGCCCATATACAGAAATTGAGACTTCTTGAGCATCCGGTGTCCAATAAAATTCATACGCTTGAAAATCTCTTATTTTTAATAGAGAGCCAATAGACTTTTTATTTCCTGAAAGTTTTGCATTCAAAGATAAAATTTGATGAGCTAAAATTACGGATGCATAGGAAGATCCTGTAACCGATTCAGAATGTCTATAATCTATGTAGCGCTGGTCAATGTCAAATGTTTGGAAACCAGCTATTGAAATATCTTTATGAAAATTGAATTTTTGAGTGTTTCTATACATAGAGATATCTACACCATTAATATGCCCTTCGGGGCTTCCCGGGATACCATAGTCTGTGTTAAATCGCTCCAAAGAAAAGGAAGAATAAAAATCATTTCCAAAATACATGTAACTACCATGTAACTCTTGATTAATAGATTGTGTGTTTTTTAGCGTTCCGTATGGTTCTGGTGAGATCTGGTTACCCAAATCTCGATTTAAAAATGAAAATCGTAATTGATGGTTGCTCTTGAATGGAGCTTTAACTGTTACATTTTGAAAGTGGCCTTTGTTCGCAGATTCTGTTCCTAACAAGGTTTGTGCCATTAGTTTTTGAAAACGGTTTTTATCATTAATATCTCTAGACAAATCAATGACACCACCAATGGTGTTAGATCCATATAATAGAGCCTCTGGACCGCGAATTATTTCTACTCCGCTATATGCACCCATGTCTGTGCTTACAGCATGGTCGATGGAAGTACTGGAAAGATCTCCTGTTGCTATTCCATCATCTGTAAGCAAAAACCTATGTCCTTTATAGCCCCTTAAAACCGGTTGAGCAGTTCCTTGCCCCATGGATCGAATAGATAATCCGGTTTGTTCTTGAATGGTTAGTGCCAAGGTTGATTTTAGAACCTTGTGATATTTTTCTCCAATAATGTCAATGTTAGAGGAAAAACTTTCCGGCTTTATTTTAGAATGTGCGTCAACATTTAAGGCTTTAAACTTTAACGTATCTACATCTAAGTAAACTTTACCAATGTTATTATTAATGTTTTTTAAAGCAACGCGCCTGTTTAGTTTTTTATAGCCTATCATAGAAATTTCTAATGTCAATTCATTTTGAGATAGGTTTTTTAGGATGAAACTGCCATCTACTTTTGAAGATGTTCCTGTATTTAATCTTTCGCAAAAAATATCAGCACCATGAACAGGTATTTTAGTTTTATTATCGATTATAGTGCCGGTAATGTTTTTATTTTGAGAAAACAATGGGCCTATAAGGATAGCAAAACACCATATCGACAGGTGGTAGTATTGGGATTTATTTACCATTCAACACCACTCTATTCAATAGAATAGTTTAAGAGATTTGACATCAGCAACAATATCCAAATTTATATAAGGTAGATTAATTCCCATATTATAGAACTATAATAAATGAGAAAAAAACTTATATATACAGATCAATACACCTTTTGGTTCTTTTTTTAAGGTGCTAGAAATGTAAAACGCTCTTCGTGAGCTTAGATTTCACGAAGAACGTTTTATTGGTTTATTTATTAGTTTACTGTTACAGGTACATTGTTTGTGGATGTATAGTCGGCATGACCATCATGCATCAACTTTAGCTCAAAACTTGTTGAACCAGCGCTTACACCTTCCACATGAAGTGCCATTCCATGGTCGTCATGGTCTCCACCTTCTTCATGTTCCTCTACTTCAACAACTGCAACGCTAGCATCAAAACCAGAAACTGCTAGACCATCATCGTGGTCCTCGCCTTCTTCCTCTTCTTCATGTGCAATCTCGTTGCCTTCATGATCTAAAAAGTGAACAGATAGTTCTAGTGTTTCGCCTACCGCTAAAGTAACAGATCCAGTCATTGCTCCTTCAAATTCTCTGTATACTTCGTTTCCAGATGCATCTTCTAAAATGAAGCCATCCGCATCCGTGTGCCCTTCTTCGTGATCGTGATCGTCAGCAGTTTCGTCTTCACAACCAATAGTGAATAACATTGCTCCAGTTAATAATAAGATTGAATACGCCTTTAGTGAGCGCGTAAATGAAAATTCCATAAAAAGTCCTTTAAAAAATTAAGTTATGTTTTGCCTACCGAAATGGTAGAGTGATAATAATAGTAAAATTAAAGGGATTTAGGTGGAGATCGACCGGATAGATCGGTGAGAAAAGAATT
>JBJKZY010000042.1:0-25809 GCA_045568995.1 Fidelibacterota bacterium
TACTCCCCTCCGTATTCGCCACGATTAACAGAATGAGATATCCTAATTGCTTCTCCATTCAATATTCTTTCAAAATATATTACATCAATAAGTGGCTTTTCTTTGGTTGAATTGTAAAATTCTCCTTTGAACTTTTTATCTATAAAATTATCAAAACCCAAAAGGTGTTTTGATAATTCTTTTCCATTTAAAATTTGCAAAATGATCAAAAAAAATATTACAAAAATAATATTTCTAAAATTTTTCAATTCTATTTCTTTTTGTAATATTTCAATATTCATTATTTTTTTGACCGAAGCTTAAAAGACCAAGTAAATTCAAATCTAGATACTATTTCACCATTTATATCATATCCAATTGTAGATATAGATTCTTCTTGCTGTTGACCATTTGCCCCCCGTGCTTTTTTGACAACCTCATGAATCTTCTCTCCTTCCTTACAAATGAATTCAATTTTTCCCTTAGACTTTTTTAAAAATTCTCCTCTCATACCAGTTAATATAAATGAAACATCGGAGTTTAAACCTTCAACTGCTATTAATGATAAAGCTCCAGTGCTTAATTCAGCAGCCATACTTTGAACGGCAAAATATGTAGATTTAAACGGATTTTTATTTAAATATTTATAATGAACATTTGTTTTGCAAACAGAATAATTAATTTCTTGGATTTTCAGACCAGTTATTATTGCCATCGGTAATTTAGTAATAGAAAAAAGTTTTAACATAAAACTGCTATTTAGCTGTTTGCAAATTGATTTTTGTTTATTATTTAGTTTCATTTATTTTAATATATTATGGATATCTAATTATAATTTACGACACCTTTAGTATTCGTATTAGTTCATCATGAAAAATAGGAAAATATATTGTATAGTTCTTGCATAAAGTCGTTGTTAGAAAAAATCTTATCTTTCATTTTTATATTCAACTCATTCATGTACGCTCAACCAGACACAAAAGATTATATACGTTTAGGTGCAGAGTTAAGCATATTTTCATACACTCAATTTTTCTATCATCAAACAAATACAAAACCAAATTTAAACTCACCCAATAATGTTGATTCTTTTATAAGGGAAAAAATACATTGGGGAAATTCTCAAAATGAATTAGCTAAAGAAGTTAGCGATATATTACTTTATGGCGTTTTCGTAGGAGGAATTCCAATATCTTCTATGTATTTAAAAAATTACAACCTTTTATTAATCAATCTAGAAATTTTATCTATCAATGGTCTAATAACAAATGTCGTCAAATATACAACTCAAAGACAAAGACCATATTCATTTTATTTAAACAAGAATGATGAGGAGTCATACAAATCATTTTTTAGCGGACATACCAGTACAGCATTTGCAATAGGAACTTCAACAGCTAAAATGCTTACTCAATATTCAAATATCGACAAAAGAATAATCTGGTTAAGTACATTAGGATTAGCATCCGTAACTGGTTACTTAAGGATTGCTGCAGATAAACATTATTTTAGTGATGTAGTTGCGGGAGCAGTGGTTGGTTCTTTTTTAGGGAATAAAATGTTTGATAGGCTAACAAATAAATATCAAAAGATACCTATTCTTGGACAGCATACTCCTAAATTTTGTTTTAATCCACATAACGTTAAAATAATCATTCCATTGTAATCTAAGTCCCTTGCAAAAGCTTTTAATATTACTATATTAAACTGTTCCATATCGCTGTTATGGATTACTTTCAACTTAAAATTTTAAAGATTTCGCTGTTATGAGTACCTTTCAACTTAAAATTTTAAAAAAATTAATTTTGTTTTTTACAATACAAGCCAGCTTTTCGTTTGCGCAAATAAATGATATAATTATTGAAGATAATTGGGATCAAACAACGGATAAATTGGCTCATTCCACTACTAGCTTCGGTTTGTACTACACTCTTAGATATTTTGAATTTTCAAAATTTGAGGCTTTTACAGCAGCTACTATTATAGGTTTCTCTTATGAAGTATATCAAATCAATGATCCGCGAGAAGCCGACAGTGATTTTAGGGGTATTAGCATTCAAGATATGGGATATAATGTTTTAGGTATTTTATCAGCCTATGTTTTTGACAAAGCTATAACTATGACAAAATCAAATCTTAGAACCTATCAAGCTCAAAATAAAAACAGGAAAAGTCCTAAATACGCTTTAGACTAACTAAATCTACTAAAATTATCTTAATTACTGCATTTTCTCTTATACAAGTATAATTAAAGGATAATAAAATGGTTTTTTATACTTATAAATTTGGTGTTAGATATTCCTAAACTTTGCTAATATTTCTCTCTTTATTCTATTAAAAAATACTTCTTTAATTGGCTAAACTTAAAACATGATTTCTACTTCAAATGTATCCATGCAATTTGGATCAAAAGCTCTATTCGAAAATATTTCCATTACCTTTTCTAATAATAATCGTTATGGACTAATTGGTGCAAATGGTTCAGGTAAATCCACCTTTATGAAAATTCTTGCAAATGAACTAGAACAAAGCTCAGGTAGTGTGCAGATGGATAAATCGAAGAGAATGGCAATACTAAAACAAGATCAATTTGCATATGAAGATATCAAGGTTTCAGATTGTGTTATTATGGGGCACAAAGATCTTTGGGAAATAAAAAAAGAAAGAGAATATATATACGACCTATCAAATATTTCTGAGGAACAGGGATTGAAAGTAGCAGATCTTGAACTAGAATTTGGAGAAATGAATGGATATATGGCAGAAACAGATGCTGAAGAATTGCTTTTGGGATTAGGAATTCCCATTAATGATCATAGCAAGTTAATGAAAGAAATTGCACCTGGATTAAAGCTCAGAGTTTTACTTGCTCAGGCCTTATTTGGAGATCCTGGCATATTACTTCTCGATGAACCAACCAATAATTTGGATATCAACACAATTCGTTGGCTTGAAAATACCCTGAAGTCTAGATCTTCCACAATGATAATTATTTCTCATGATAGACAATTTCTTAACGGTATATGTACTCACATGGCGGATTTGGACTATGGTGAAATTAAAATTTACCCTGGTAATTATGATGATTTCATGCTTGCTTCCACTATGGCAAGAGAAACCTTACTTAATGAAGATTCAAAAAAAAGAAAAAAAATTAAAGAACTTCAATCTTTTGTAAGTAGGTTTTCTGCGAATGCTTCAAAGGCAAAGCAAGCTACTTCTAGAGCGAATCAAATAAAAAAGATTAAATTGGATGAAATTAAAAAGTCCACCAGGGTCTATCCATTTATTCGGTTTAAACAACAGAAAAAAGTTCATAACAAAGTTATAGAGATTGAAAATATTTCAAAAAATTATGATGATCTTTCGGTTATACATAAGTTCAGCACAATTATTAATTCTGGAGATAGAATAGCGATTATTGGTGAGAATGGAATTGGAAAAACCACTTTTCTTAAATGTTTATTAGAAAATAATTTTATAAATGAAGGAAATGTTATATGGTCTGAAAACGCTAATATTGGCTACTTTCCACAAAATCCAAGTAATGAATTTAAATCTAATATTTCCCTCATAGATTGGATGAACCAATGGAGTCTCGAGGAGGATGATGTGGAAACTATTAGAGGAACACTCGGGCGGTTATTATTTTCTCAAAATGACATTGACAAACCAATTAGTGTTCTTTCCGGTGGAGAGCAGAGACGAATGCTGTTTGGTAAAATAATTTTACAAAGAGCTAACGTAATTATTTTAGACGAACCTACAAATCATCTTGATATGGAATCAATAGAATCACTTAACCACGCTCTTTCTTTATTTGAGGGTACTTCAATCTTTGTAAGTCATGATAGAGAATTTATTTCTTCATTAGCCACACGAATTATAGAAATAAAAAAGGACAAAATTATTGATATTGAAGGTGATTATAAAACCTTCCAATCTAGAAGTATTTAAATTTTATACTTTTAAAAAGATGGATCATTATTAATAGGTTGATCTTCTTGGATTTTTTCAGAAGAAATCATTTCTCCATTTTTATAAGTATTAATTAATTTTAAGCCATCAGCATGCCAAAGTGTTTGAATACCATCTAGCTTACCATTTTTGTAATGACTTGATTCTTTAATAAGGTTTGAACCCTCGTCTTCGTATCCAGCTTGATATAATCCTGTAAAAGGTGTTCTGCTATCAGAATTTCCTATTTTTTGTGTATAGAGAATTTCTTTTTCATCCTCATATCACTCCCAATTTATTAGCATCGATATATTGCAACCAATAGTCATCAACATTAAAAAAAATTATAAAAATTCGATTTATCATTTTATTCTCCCATTTATTAATCAAACTTTTTTCCATTTAAAAATTTTCCAATAAATGTTTTCCTTACAAAATAGTGGTAAGTAGTAAAGCATAATACAGTTACAATAATTGAGCTAATAACAAACTTTAAAAAAAAGTGAATATTAGTTTGATGAAAAAATGCAGGGATAAAAAAAGATATAGGTAAATGAATAATATAAATCCAATATGCTGAATCACTTATATACTTTAATCTTTTGGATGGTTTACTACAAAATCTTATAAAAACAGCAAGAACAAGCATAACATAACTAGGAACTAAAAAATTCATAAAAAACATAAAAACTTTATTTATGACCTTCGTCTCAAAGTCTTCTTTATAAAATGCCGCAGGAATTTCATTTCCAGAGCAATCAGTACAATCAGACCAGCAAAATATTCCCAGAACTAGATCTTTATTTTCTAGTTTAAATTTTCGATTATTATATTGATCATAACCACAACCTCCATCTCCAATTTCTTTCCTTATTTCCCAACCATTTGGTTCTTCACTAATCCAATCAGAATGCAACCCATTTCTAAATTTATAGTGGTATATACCAGGATGTAAATCTAAGGTAGCTTTCCAAATCCCATTACCCAAATCATTCATTTTTATTCCAGATGGTTTTTCAAGTTCCATTACACAAATATAAACTGAAGCAGTATCACCTTCCCCAGCAATAACAGGTTCTTCTGCCATATTTACCAAAAAGGTAACTTTTTGTTTTTTACTACCATCATTAGCTGCATAATCATTAAGGCCATAAAAGTTTCTATGCATTGTATTTATCATTGGAATAGGATTATTATAACCAACATAATAAAGACTATAATTAGCAATATTTAAAAGAAGTAAAAAGCCTAACAAGATTTTAAAATATTTACCTACTGTTATATCTAAAAACTTTTCTCGAAAATGATACATCTGCCAGCCTACAAAATAAAAAAAGCTAAAGGCTAAAAAGGTCTTTATACCATTTTCTTTAAAAATCCATATCCAACTCGACCATCCACCATCACCTTGTGCTTCAAATTTATTCATTGCTAAAAGTAATAGACTGTATGAAGAGCAAAAAAGAAACATTCCTACCCATGGCATATCAAATATTAGCCTTATACACTCTTTGGTTTTTTTTAAAACAAAATTGTTCAAAAATCTATTTCTTAGGAAATATGAAAATAAAGACATCCCAAACAGTAGACTCAAAAACCATAAATGCATAGTTTCCCAAGGAATAAGAGTCCATGGCTCATTTATGTACTGAAAGAAAGATTTTTTTAATGATGATAAAATATCATTTTCGTATCTTGTTTCATTAAATTTGGTGCTAAATGTTATTAAAATCCAAATTGGCCATGCAAATATGATGAGAGGCATAAAGATTCTTTTAAATCGATTAACTAACATTTCGTAGTGCCCTTTACGATAAAGTATTAGTGCACTAAAAAAACCAGATATTAAAAAAAATGTATGCATTCGAAAATAATGGCTACTCCAACCCAACAATCCAAGCCAGGACCCTTCATAATGAAATACAATTATATGAAAATAGACACCAAGCATCATTAATAATCCACGAGCAGCATCAAGCGAGTGGTACCTAATTTGTGACATCTTTCAAGTTATTTAAAAGGTTTATGTAGTTACTATTTTCATTAATAAATAATAAATGGAAAATTTCTTTACTGGAATTTTTTTGGGTTTTGTTTTCATAAGCATCTGCTGTATAACCTGCCATATATCCATAGAGTACAGATACTCCAGTAGCTGCTAATCCTCTACCAATATTATCGTTTCCTCCTTCTTCAGCAACTCCAGATCCCAACAAAACAAGGCTCATCATAAACCCAATCCAACCTGCTATAATGATATTTTTCTTGAGAGAAGATCCTAATTCATTTTCTGCTAGTAAATGTTTTTGCATAATCTTAAACCCTAAGCCGAGTCCAAGTACCATAACGTAAGTCGGTAAATGAATAAAGTCTCCAAATCACCCAGCTGCACCATTCTTAAATAATACATAAAATAATGAATAGACCATGAAGGAGTACATAATTCCATATCCAATAAGTCTATTTTTAGACAAATAAAGGATTATGTTATTGTATAACTTTAATTCCATAGTGTCTTGTTAAGATTCAGAATAATAAGGCCAGAAAGTATCAACAAGATTACCTAAAATATATCCATATAATATTGAAATCATGCTAGCTGCAATTCCATGTAAGATATCAATGCTCCATTCAGGCATTTGATAAAATGTAAAAAAGCATCCAAGCATAAATCCCACCCATCCACCTAAAATCATATCTTTCTTTAAAATGTGGCCTAAATCATGAAGCCTATATTTTTCCCTTTTGATATAAGTTAAACCTGAGAATGCAATGACAATAAAAAAAGAAGGAGCACTTAATAGCCATGTCAGATATCCAGATCTATGATCCACCGCCAAATCTATAGCTGCTATTTGTAAAGAACAAAAAAAGAACAGCCCAACCATATTTTGTCTTGAAAACATAATAAAACCCTTAATAATTGTTTAGATAGTTTACTAATCATTTATCATCACTTTTAAACATATTATTTAAAAAAACATTTTTATGATTTTCTTTCCAAATTCCTTATAATAGAGGATGAATAGAAGTGAATTGATAAAATATTTACTAAATAAATCTTCTTTAAGTGTGAAGGATTTGTCTGAAAAATTAAATATAAATAGATCTAACTATTACCTATGGACATCTTCTAGATCTATCCCAAAGCAATCAACGATTAATCGTTTAGCAAATATTTTAAATCTTAAGGTCATATGGCAGGATAAAAATAATGGTGAAATTGAGAATGTAGAAGCCACGGATTCAAATTACCAAAATAATAACGAATTGATACATTTGCAAAGAAATGAAATACAAAGGCTAAGAGAAGAAAACGATAGATTAAAACAAAATTCTGTTGAATCTATTTTATTTAGCGAACAAGAATATGACTGGTCAACAACTGTGGAAATCAAAATTACACTAAAAGGCATACAAAGAAGAATATCTGATATAGAAAATGTGGGTTCACTTTCAAAATGTCTAAATACAAATGCTGAACAATTATTACCGTATTTTGACATTAATACGTGGCATATTATGGGAGAACATCCAATTAATAAATTAATAACTCCTCAATCATTAAAAAACTTAGAAAACAAGACAAAGCTATTTGGCGAGATAATGAAAAATTTTAGAAATATTGGAAGGTTTTTTTCTGGAGACCATTATATAACTATTTTCGTTGATTATAAATTTGGTGAAAATATTTGCAGAACTATTTGCTATTGTAAAATAATTGAATCTGCTAAGATAACTATTCTAAACAAATGTAAAATTTTATCTGATTGATAGGATTTACTTAAAATCCCTACTTATCCCAATCACTTTCAAATGGGTTAATACATACAAATTATCTTTATATTAAGATAAGAATGGTGCTCTTAAGAAGTAAAATGATTAGTTTCGATTAGTTTTATAAAATATCAATCTATTAAGACATCACCTTTATTTCTTGACCAGTTTTTAAATTGACTAACCCTGTTAATTGAATTAGTAAGGATAGATCTTTTGTTATTAACTCAATGTTATAATTGGATCCAATCTTTTTTATTGAATTAATTTTTCCACTAAACACCATTCTATTGGTAGCAAAATTTTCATCATAGATTACAAACTGTTCAGGTCTTATCGGAATAAAG
Source organism: Fidelibacterota bacterium (assembly GCA_045568995.1). GTDB lineage: Bacteria > Fidelibacterota > Marinisomatia > Marinisomatales > UBA1611. The sequence continues at coordinate 8,061 of JBJKZY010000042.1, forward strand.
GATTTTTCAGTAGTAATATCCATGAAATAATATTTTGATTCAGGAAATAATTCTAATGGAATAAAATTTGTTTGTCCAAAAAGTAAGGCCACTTCTTTAGAGTTTGGTCTATCATAAATTTCATTAGGAGTACCATCTTGAATAATATTTCCGCTTCCAAATACAATAATTCGATCGGATATTTTCATTGCATCCATGATATCATGAGTTACAATTACTGCAGTTGTCTTAAATTTCTTTATTATTTCACAAATCAGTGTACTTATTTTTGATTTTAAATGATAATCCAAGTTACTTAAAGGCTCATCCATTAATATTAATTCTGGTTGGATTGCCATAGATCTAACAAGTGCTACTCTTTGCTGCTCTCCTCCAGAGCATTCATGAGGAAACTTATCTAAAATATTTTCAATATTGGTTATATTTATAAGGTCTTCAACTTTTTCCTTATTTTCTTTACTTCCTCTTCCAAAATAAATATTATCAAACATTGACATATTTGGGAACAATGCATAATCTTGAAAAACTAATGAACAATTTCTTTTTTCAGGTGATGAAAAAGTACTAGAACTATTCACTTCATTTTCTTTAATAACTATTTTACCAGAATCAGGAATTTCAAGTCCTGAGATAAGTCTTAATAATGTTGTCTTACCACTTCCACTACTTCCAACAATAGTAACAATCTCACCAGAATTAATATGAAGATTAACGCCATGTAAAACTTTTTCTTTGCCATAGGATTTATGCAGATTTTCTACTTTAAGCATATCTATGCCTCACTTCCTATTTCCTTATTAATAATAAATATAGCAGGCAATGAAATCAAAATAATTAAAATTGATGGCAGTGCAGATTGGAAAAAATGTGCTTGATTAATTAAATCATATGTAAAAGTTGCAAGTGTATCAAAATTAAAGGGCCTCAGAATTAAAGTAAGAGGCAATTCTTTTGAAATATCTATAAACAATATTAAAGAAGTAAGCAATAAAGGTTTTTTTAAAATCGGTAAATTAATATTGAATGAGGATCTGATGGGATTCCCATTCAAGATCCTAGATGCTTGATTGATACTTGTACATTGTTTTTTCATACTGGACTGTATGGGTTGCCAGGCAACTGCTAAAAAACGAACTAGATAGGCAAAAACTAAACCAAAAATTGATCCTATAATTATCAGATTGGAAAGTTCATTCATGGATCTATTTAATTTCAAAATACCAATCGCTATAATTGCTCCAGGAATTGAATATCCTAATATAGCTAATTGACTAATTTTCTTTAAAATTTTATTATGATAATAGTTTCTAGTGAAATTTATGGAATATGCAACAAAAATAATAAATATACATGAAACTAAAGAAATAAAGATAGTATTTAATGTGATACCAAAAAGATTTACATTATCAAAATAAAAATTTGAATAGATAAGCCATGTTAATAACCTACCAACTGGAATCAAAAATCCAAAAAGAAAGGGGATGGAACAAAATATAAGGACCATTATTGTTTTTTCTTTCCCAATTGAAATTCTTTTAAAAGTATCACCGCTACCACCAACATTATGATATTTTTCTCTTTTACTATATATTTTTTCAATTCCTAAAATAAAGAACACAAATAATATCAAATAGGAGGATAATTTTAATGCACTTGCCATATCATGCATTCCAAACCAAGATCTAAAAATTCCAATAGTTAAAGTGGAAATGCCAAAATATTCAACAGCTGCATAATCATTAAGAGTTTCCATAATAACTAAACTTAAACCAGCTATTATAGCAGGCTTTGTAATAGGCAATATTAATTTTTTAAAAATATTATTAGATGAAACACCTAGGGTATTGGCTGATTCAATAAGTCTGTTTCCAGAGATTAATAATGATGCACGAACGCTTAAATAAACATAGGGATATAGAACAAATGAAAAGAGGATTATTACAATCAAATGAATTAAAAAATCTTCGATAGCTATGGTTTCTTTGATACCAATATTATTGCGACACCAATTAAAAAGTGGATTTAATAATTCAATTATATCATAGTACGAATACGCCGCAATATAAGTTGGAATTGTCATAGGTAGAATTAATATCCATTCTAAATATTTTCTTCCATGAAATTCATGACAGGTTACGTACCACGCACTTCCCACCCCAATAACAGCACTTAGAATACCAACTCCAGAAACTAAGTATAATGTCGAATGAATATATTTCATTAATAGGTTTTGCCTTATATGAAGCCAATTTTCTGATTCAATATTAAAATTATAGATTATTAAGAAAATTGGTAAAAAAATCACGAAAGAAATAACCATAGATAAAAAATTCCAACTATTCATTTTAAACAGAAGTTCATTTTTAAGGTATGTTTTTATGTAATTCAAAATTTTATAGATCTTTTATTTATTCCCATCCAGCTATATCAAAAATCTTTACTGCCTCTGCGTTTTTTATACCCAAAATAGATAATTCCATTTCGTCTGCTTTAAACGTACCCCATTCAGAAAATATTCCAGCTTTAGCATTCTTATAATCAAGTGGATATTCAAAGTTGGACTCGGAAAATATTTTTTGATTTTCAACCTCTGTTAAAAACTCTAAGAACCTTATTGCTTCTTTCTTATTCTTAGAGCTAGCTGTAACAGCACCACCACTTACATTAATATGAACTCCCCTTCCTTTTTGATTTGGGAAAAAAACCTTTAATTTATTCGCAACTTCTCTGTCTTTCTTATCAGCAGAGTTTGCTAAAAGTCCTAAGTAGTAGGTGTTTATAACCGCTAAATCAGCAACTCCTGAAGCAACTGCTCTTGCTTGATCTCTATCGTTCCCACGTGGTTTTCTAGCCATATTGCTCCTAACCAACTTGGCCCAATCTAATGCTTTTTCAGTTCCATTAGATTCAATAATTGAAGCCAATAAAGATTGATTATAGATATTATTAGATGACCGAATAACAATTCTACCATTCCATTTAGGATTAGCTAAATCTTCATAAGTTGATAACTCATCTTCTCTAATTCTATTCTTTGCATACACTATTACCCTTGCTCTTACTGATAGTCCAAACCAAAATTTTTCAGGATCTCTCATTATATCAGGTACGTTCCGCATTAATGTTGAAGATGAAATTGACTGCAACAATCCGAGGTTTTTTGCTCTTACCAATCTACCTGCATCTACGGTTATTAAAATATCTGCCGGAGATTTATTCCCTTCACTTTGAAGTCTTTGAATTAACTGATCTGCACTACCTTTTATAACATTAACTTTAATTCCAGTAAGATTTGTAAATTTTTTAAATAAAACCTTATCTGAATCATAATGCCTATGAGTATATATATTTATTTCACTTAATAAAACAGATGATATAAACTGAAATATTAACAAATATTTTAAAAATGTAAAGCCCATTAAAGAATCTCCTGTTTTTTTAATAAGAGAAATGAAGTTTTATAAATATAACAATTACTGATTTGTTTCGACAAAAAAAGTATCAAAAAAATCTATCATTGCAATAATTTGAAAATCTAAAACCACAATTTTTTAAAGAAAATGCTTATTGAGAACGAATCTCAATAACACGATGTTAAGAAAATAATATGATCCTAACTTTTTATCTAATCATTTAATAATCTTTATTTATAACAACTTTACTAAAAATTAGGTTTAGGTTTATAGGAAAGCCAAAGATAAATCCTAAGCTGCTTTGAAAAAATATAATATTCCATATAATCATGCTCTTTTTTTCAACACCACCGATCTACCAAAAGCAAAAATTTTAGGGAACAATAATATAAAAGCCTTATCAATAAAATCGATAATTTTCAGTAAAGTCATTGGCAGTTCAATAGTCTTAGATTTTGCAATCACACCACCACTTAGTGGTAATAATAAAAACTCATTTAAAGAATTTTTTATGATGTCAAACGGCATTTTCTTTTCAAATAAATCCTTATTTTCAAATAATAGTTCAGGTATGGCACAATTTGCTGACCATGGATCGTTAATTTCATTCGCAATTACATTTTCATCAAAAACATTAATGTTATATGAAAACCCCTCGTGTTTTGTTAAATAAAGAATAAGCCTCATAAAAAAACTCGTATTTATTTCTTGGATTAAAATCAATCCATCATCGACAAGTTTAGGTTCTAATGATTTTAAAAATTTAATAGGATGAGCGATATGATGAATCATATGCGAACAAATAAAAACATCTACGGAATTATTAGGTATATTGATATTCAATGCATCGATTTCTTTATCTATAAAATCTAATTTTTTGACATCTGATAATATAATTTTTTGATTTATATAAAATTCAATTAAACCCGCTCCCGATCCTAAGTCTATAACTGTTGAACGATTTTTAATAAATTCATTCATCCAATCAAACCTTTTGAATAATAAAAAATCTAAATTGTTTATTTTATTTTTTAAATACATTTCCCTTGCTAGCTCAACATCCCCTTCATTTTCCATTTTATTATCAATATGTTTGGGCTTGAATTCGCGCATTATTTTTGTGTATATATCTATCATTTTTAAACAAATATTCTATAGGTCAAGTTAAATAAATAAATATGCTTTCTTATGGTAAAGTTTTGAAAAAAAACAATATAAGTAAAGAAAATAGTAGTAGGTTACAGATTTGTTTTTTATGCCTCTGAAAAGAGAGTCAGAACCACAGGACTTGAACCTGCGATTCCCACAACCCCATTATGAGCAGATATCCAGTATTTCATTACAACTTATTTTTTTTTATTGAGTAATATTTTTATATAATGCAATTATTTTAAGAGAATCATTTTTTTAATCTGCTTGAAATATCCTGCTTCTATACTATAAAGATATACTCCTGCTGATACAGAATGTCCTTGACTATTGGTAGCATCCCATATCACTGAATTATATCCAGAGTTTTGTATCTCATTTACTAACTGATTAACTTTATTCCCAAGCATGTTATAAACCATGATATTAACTAAAACATTTTCAGGTAAATGATATCGAATTCTTGTTAACGGATTGAAAGGATTAGGGTAATTTTGATTTAATTGGTGCTTTGATACTATCGAATTTGAAAAGTCATTCTTTTGGCTAGTAGATAAAATTTCTTCGGGAATTGGAATAATACCCATATGATTTTCATGAAGGGCACCTAAGTAAAGAGTATCTTTATATTGAATAGCACTGGTGTTCCCATCTAATAAACTATTGTTAAAATTAAACTGGTAAATAATTTGCCCTAATGTATCAAGACCGATAACAGGACCATTAAAAGTAGCGACCCAAAATATAGATTCATCATTAAATGTAATATTATCTACATAAACCCATCCTATATTATCATAAATATTTGCAAAAATATCTGTTTGACCTTCATTAGGTCCAGATAACCAATAACGACGAACATGACCTCGCCAAGTCTCATTAACTAGCACAAAACTTTCATCATGGCTCAAGGCAATCCCATTTGCAAAATAAAGGCCATCCAACAAAAGGCTAGTCTGTTCTGTGATGGGATTGTAGGATAAGAGACGACCATTCGCCTGGTTCCAGTCATCTCCAGAGTTTTCAAGATTATATACAGAACTTGCATCACTAAAATAAATCATACCATCAGATGCTATATCCAAATCATCCGTAAGGAGGAATGGCACTCCTCCATATTCATTGCTTAGAACAGTTATTTCACCAGTCATATTAATAGATAAAAGTCCATTATATGCATCAGCTACTATCAAATCACCCTGATGATTAAACTTTAACCCCAAAGGCCTTCCTCCAGTATTTACAAAATCATAAGGATTAGAGCCATCTCTAGACAGAACAATTATTCTTCCGTCTTCATTCGCAGTGTACATTAACCCTGCTTCACTGAAAGCAACTGCCTCTGGTCCATTAACATTATTTATAGCAATTTGATACATATCTAGATCAAAGACCGTTTGCGATTTCAATAAGTTTATTAAAAGTACTGATAAAATAAATTTTAGGATTTTCATCATTTATGAAACTTACTATTTTACTTTAATAATATCATTTTCTTCGTCTGTCTGAAACCTGCTGCTTCAATGCTGTATAAATATACTCCTGCAGATACTTTTTGCCCTTGTTCATTAGTTGCATCCCATTTAATAGAATTATGTCCAACCCTCTTTTTCTCTTTGACCAGGTTTTTAACAACTTTACCATTTAAATCAAATATTCTTATATCGATAATTTCATCTTTTGGAATAAAGTATGTAAAAGAAGTAGATGGGTTAAAAGGATTTGGATAATTCTTACCAAGTCTAAAGACTGAGACTAATGGCTCAACACTTATTTCTAGAAAATCAAAATTTAAATAGAATATACTGTTTCCACCCACAACCTCAGTAGAATCAAAACCATCAAAAGCAACTACGTTCCAAATTAATGCATTAAGGTTATCATTTATATCTAAATCAAGCATCATTTTCTCAACTTCAATTTCAAACCTACAAAATGAACCAACTATTAAATCCTCATTTTGTATTAATGTAGTATCCCAGCAAAAATCAAAATCATTATTTTGGTTACAAATTTCCAGATTATATGTCAAACTATGTCCATCTACATCTTCTGAATCTCTCCAAATGAAACTTATGTCCTGATATAATTCATTTTCAGAAAAATCATACACTTCTCCATCTTCAGGTTCAACAGTGTTGAAATCTCCTGGAGGAGTATTTGAAACATTGACTTGCACAATGTTTGAAGCCTCAGATTCTGTTTCGCCGTAATTATAAACTGAAGTTACATAGTATTCATATTGTCCTGGACCCCTTGGTCCTAAATTTATTCTTTGGTCTAAACAATAATTAGGATAACAGTCCGAGTCAACGGAATTTAAAATAGTATCATTTTCATAAATGTTATAGTGAGCAAGAGATACATCTTCAATTAAATGCAATTTAAGTGCCCAATTAAAGGTTAAATCAGGATTGTTTTCAGATAAAGTTTGCCACAGATAAATATTATACCCTGAAGCAGTATTTTCGTCAGAATAAATATTTGCCATCATGTTTCCAAATCCATCTATCTCAGGACCTGTATCTACCCCCATAGGGTATGTTCCCATTTCGTATTCAGAAATAATTACTCCAAAAATATATGTCTTAGTGGAATCAATAATTTTTGATGATATTGAGGTAGTATCTCCCATTTCATTCCCTATCGTATAATCATAAAGTGGTTTCGGTATCCAAGCCATAAGGTCGTCTGGATGAGAAGAAGCTGGAGAACTTAAAATACAATCGGTTAAATTCACAATATCAGGATTACCCAACCCACTTATTTCAAAAACAAGGGGTTGAAAGGTCGCTTGAGCTCTTGATATAAATTCCAAAGAATGTATCTTTTTTCCATGATGAGCAGACAACATTGTTCCTGTAAGTTTCTGAAAAAACCCGACATCACTACCATCACCTTGACCTATGCCACTACCATTCCAAATATAACCATTAAAATGGGTTTCGTTGTGGTATTGAAAGGCACCAGGCACCTGCCACTCCAAGCCGGTATTAGCCAAAGAAGAATCTGTACAGATAAGATTCAAAGGTACAGTGGATTCCTGAGTAAAAACTTTAGATAAAATAAGGGTAAAAATAATTTTTTTCATAAAAAGACCTTCTTTTTTTAATTTATTAAAACTTATTACACCTGTTTGGACTAAGAATAGCTTATTTTTCTAATCATAAATTTTCTTGATAAAGTATTAATGCCATCTTAGTAACTTAAACTTTATTTTTACTTGCAAAGAAAAAGCTAATATTACCATTAATATAAACTTTTAGGAATATTTTAAAAATAATTAGAATAATTCTTAATATAAAAAATTATTCAAAGAAGCATAACTCACTTTAAAATTTTCTTTCCTGAGTAGATTCGGAATCGTAGGATTTAAACCTGCTTCCACACGAAAAAATTGTGAGCAAAAAACCGATATTTCACTACAAATTATCTTTTCATATCTAGTAATATTTTTATATTTTGCAATTACTTTAAGAGAATCATTTTTTTAGTCTGTTTGAAATCTCCTGCTTCAATGCTATAAAAATATGCTCCTGCAGGTACTTGCCACCCATGGTTGTTTGTAGCGTCCCATTGTAATGATTTATAACCAGATGTTTGCCTTGCGTTAAGTAAATTATTTACAATATTACCCAAAATATCATGAACTGTAACTTTGACAAATTCTTCTTTATATAGTTCATATTTTATGCTTGTACTAGGATTAAATGGGTTAGGATAATTTTGACCTACATGTATTTTATTAGAAATATTTGACGGTATATCCCACTCATCCAAAGTTAGCGTAGGATATGTAGATTGAAGAAAATGATAAGAATAGAGATGCCCAAAACCAACATACCAAATATTTTTCCGATTACTTATATGCTCTAAATGAATCCAATGAAAATCATCATTTTCCCAATCAAGTATTGCAGGGTGAGATGTCAAATGATATATACCGCCATGATGTAATACATCTGTAAAAACCATGTTTAATTCAAATGCATTATAACTACCAGTCCAAGAATAATAACCTCCTAGTTCAATGCTAGCGCCGACTGGGTCATACTTTTCCATGTCATTATTCCAACTAGAAAAACTATTATCACCCTCATAAAAGAGCCGAGGAATTAAATACTTTCCTTCACTTACCATAGAATCTATGTTTTCATCATAGTCACCATATGGTGCTATCCAAACATAAATGTACTGATTATTACCGTTTCGGTTATAATAAGGAAGAGTAAGATTTTCAATCAAATCATTTTTACTGCCTAATACTTCGCTTTCTACGTTATCGTAAGGTGAGTGAGGATGAGTCCTTGAATGAGACGCTATCTCTACATTTCCAGCGTCTAATTGGTTTTGAATACTTAACCAAGTATTTGAATCAATAAAATCTGTTATAACGCCACAAGAAATCCATAAATTAAAACTTCGGAAAATTTCACATGTTTCTACAAAAAAAGGATCACTGTAGGCTCCCCAGTCATCAGCTGTACTAGTAACTACTGCATCTCTGTTATCATAGTATTTACTTATGGAATTATATGTACTTGAAATAATATTATCATTTGAGTCCGTAATCTTTATCATAATTGAATCTGATACCTCTGAGAAGCCAATAGATACGTATGCGATATTTTGGTCGTAGTCAAATCGCACTACTTCAATTCCATTAAAAAAATCATTGGATGTTTTTTCTTCAATCCTGTACCATGGTTCTTCGGAAATAAATTTACGATATGCTCTTAGATTATCACTATTGGAAGGAATAGCCAACTCATATGTTACGGGGTATGCTAAGCCATAATCCAAATGAGTCTGTGAATCTAAAGTGATAACAGTTTGGTTTCTAGCAGTATTGATTGATAACGCTGTTTTTCCGTCATTAAAACTAAATATTAAACAATAAATAGAAATGGTCGAGATTAATTTAAATCGCATTACAAAACATAATCATAATACAAGGATTAATATGACAAAAAAAGTTAGGCTTTTTATATATTCTTTTTTTTTATTTAATTATTAGATACAATATGAAAGAGAATCAAAAAAACAGGATTTGAACCTGCGACCCCCATAACCCTATTGTGAGCAAATAACCGATATTTCACTATAACTGTATTAATTATATATTAATAAAAATTTTAAGTAACTCGACCTATTTAATGTAAGTATTAATATTTGACTAATTATTATTTTATTATGGTTTTAATTTATACTTTATGATTTATACTATATATTTTCTCTTTTAAGCATGATACAAAATTCGTTTATACAACTACCTGGAATTGGATTAAAAAAAGAAATATCCCTTTGGAATGATGGAGTTTTTTCATGGAACGATTTTATAAATAAAAAGAAAGAATCAGGAGTTAAGCTTGATGAAGATAAGTCTCTTTTACATATTCAGACGTGTTTAAATAATTTAGCTACAAATCAAGTTGACTATTTTTATAACACTTTACCATCTTCTGAGGAGTGGAGACTTTTTAAAGAATTTCAAAACCATTGCTTATATCTAGATATAGAAAACTAATGGTGGTGATTCGTTTTTCAGGGTTTTATAACTACCATTGCTACATATGATGGAAATGAAATTAAGTATTATGTTAATGGGGAAAATTTAGATGATTTTATTATTGATGTCTTTGATTATAAAATTTTAATCACTTATAATGGAAAATCATTTGATATTCCTTTTATTCAAAATTATTTTAATGTTGAATTGAATCATGCTCAAATCGATTTAAGATATATATTAGCAAGTTTAGGGTTTAAAGGGGGTTTGAAAAGCTGCGAACAACAGTTAGGACTACGCCGTAATGGGCTTGATGGTGTTGATGGATATTTTGCAATCCATTTATGGAATGATTATTACTACAATGCAAATCAAAAAGCACTAGAAACCTTGTTAGCATATAACATTGAAGACTCTATAAACTTAGAAAAATTGATGCAAATTTCTTTTAATATGAAAATTGATAGCTTAGGATTTGAAAGTTTTGAAAAAGTACCCAATTTTCGAATACCTAATAATATTTTTCAGCCACATTTTGAAACAATTTCAAAAATTAAATCAAAACCTAGCTATAATTATTAAATAAACTATTTAAAAAATATAGTTTTATAAAAGTTTTTTTAATTTTAATTGATTAAGAAAGCTTAGTCGAAACGACAGGATTTGAACCTGCGCCCCCCCACAACCCCATTATGGGAAGATAGCCAGTATTTCACTACAACTTATCTCAACACATTGAGTAATATTTTGATATAATGCAATTACTTTAAAGGAAACATTTTCTTTATTTATCCATTATCTCACAAAAAAAATTACTATTAAATGAATAGTGTATTTTTGCAAATATTAGAATCTATTTTCAAATCCACCTTCTTACATTTTCTTTATATTTTAAAAAGTCATCTTTAAACAAATCAAGCATAGCACTCTCTTCAGGTATAATTTGAAAGTGGTTTAAGTATAAAATAAATAAAAGAACAAATAATAAACCTCCAATTGGGTTTTTGTATAAAACCAATTCCAGATAAAAACTAATAATAAACCCAAATACATAGGGTTTTCTTGAAAATTTATAAATACCATGCACTATTAATTTTGTAGCATTTGAAGGGTTTAATGGAGAAATAGTAGTCTTATATTTTTTAAATAAGATAATTGCTGATAAAATAATAATTAGGCCAAAAATTATACATATAGAACCAAAAAACATATCCCCATACAATTTCGATTTTGGGGAAATATGTTTTTTGTACAATAAATCAAAAAAACCAAAGGACTAATGCAACTAAAGGTGGGGGGGAATTTAGTTTTTTACATTCATCATCTTTAAATAAAACTACCTATTTCATCCAACAAACTAAGAAACCCCACAAACGTGAAGCTTGAAAATTGTTAAAATAAATAATCAATATTTTATAGCTGTACCATTAACACTTACCATTAGCATTGAACCTGTATCACCCAATGTCCCATAATCAATATCTATACCAACAACGCCATTAGCACCCATTTCTCTTGCTTTTTGATTCATTTCATCAAAGGCAATGTTCCGAGCTTTACTAAGTTCTTCTTCATACGCACCAGACCTTCCACCAGTGAAATCTTTTATAGATGCCAAAAAATCTTTAACAAAATTTGCACCTGAAATTGCTTCTCCAGTCACAACACCTAAATATTCTTTAATTTCTCTTCCATCTATATTATGTGTAGTTGTGTTTAACACCCTTATACTCTCCATTTTATTGATTAAATCTACCCCTCCTCCCACAAACAAAAAACCCCACGAATGTGTGTTAGGAAACTTGTCCTTTTGTCCCTTGATTGTTAAAAGGAAAGAAGGACATTATACTGGACTTATCAGCTTAAAATCATATGTAAAACTCACCTAATTATTAATGTAAATACATACACCACTTAAAAGTATTTAATACTCTAGATTTTTTTAACACACTATTTACTTAAACCTCATCCCTTCTAAGAATTTTTTATAAAACCAGTGTCAATCAACATTATAACAATACACTCCAATTTCAATTTTTTTTCAATTTATCTTCTAAATCCTCTAACTTATGCATTATGTCATCGATATCATGATGTCCCGTGATTATCTTTATGTCCATGTTTTTTGTCCTGTCAATACAATAAAAGCAAGGGATAAGAGCACCACCAGTTATTAGACCTTGTAGGTATGATTTCATATTTAACTCCTTTTTTAATGCTAACCTATATTACAAAAAATTGGCGAATAATGTGTGTGCCTCTTACATAGGCAACCCACTCCTCTGCGTTTTGAATTGAGGGTGAAAAATTATGTTGCGTTAATTGATTACGTTTGTTGGATGTAGAATATAGCCCTTTTCTTTTTCTTTGGCCTCTAAAGAGAATCGGAACAACAAGATTTGAACTTGCGCCCTCCCCACAACCTCGCTGTGAGCAGATAACAAGTATTTCACTACAACTTGTATCTGTATATTTTTAAAAATTTGGATATAATGCAATTACTTTAAAGTAATTATTTTATTTGTCTACCTATCATACCACAAACAAAAAAACCACTGCCCATGAGGGGCTTGATATTAATTATTTTTTTCCTTCCAAGATTTTGCTTGTTTGCTCTTTAACAAATTTAAGTAATAGAGGTAAAGCAGGTTCAACCATACTATGGCTATAACCATCAAGTTCATAAATAATGGTACTCTGATGGCCTGATAATCTCATCATTCTTGCCATATATGCATTTTCTTCATATCTACCTAATAATTCTAAATCTCTGTTCCCAGTAATTATTACATAGGGTGGAGCCTTTTTTCCTAATATGATATAATGGTGCCATCGAATCAACAATAACTTTATTTCTATCGGTAATTCCCCATTTCTTCTCTAACAGTAAAATGGGTTATAGCGTGTCCACTAAATGGAATTAGTCCTGCTATTTTATCTGAATCAATATTATGTTTGGCTAACCAAGCTTTATCCAAACCTACCATGCTTGTTAAATAACCACCTGCTGAGTGTCCAGATAAAAAGATTAATTTTTCATTCCCACCATAATTCTTAATATTATTGAAAGCCCATGCAACTGCTGCTGCTGCATCTGATATTACTTGCTTGGTTGATACAGAAGGAAATAACCTGTAATTGGCGCTAATAATTGCAACTTCTTGATTTTTTAATCTATCGGCTATGTATTTATTTCCATTTTTTAATCCACCACCATGAAACCAAACAATAGTTGGGAAATCTTTTCTATTTTCTGGATAATATATATCTAATTCACATCTGATATCAGAAATGTCATCATAGTATGGAATGTTATCTTCAAAATTATAATTATTCTGGCTGTAGGCGAACCCAATGAATAAGAGCAGTATGATGTACTTATTCATTATAGGTTGCCCTTAAAATATTTCATTAAAAGAGTAAGAATTACACCAAAAACAATTCCAATGACAACTAATATGAGAGTTATCTTTGTTGCGCTATTCCATTCCCATTTATCACTCATTTCCCATTTATCATCCATATCCAAATCTAACCATCATCCCCACAAACAAAAAAACCCCACGAATGTGGGGCTGGATGATTACAGTTTAAAATTATTTTACAAAAATTGCGATTGCATTTAACTCTTTCTGCTTTTCATGTCTTGAAGATGCACTAATCGCTCCTTTGTCATTCTCATTTAAGCTAAGATATTGTTTGATGTTTGTAGCTATGTTTTGAATAACTATACCATTTGCTCCAAGTGAAGCAGCCTCTTTCTTTAGCCTTTCTAAAGCTTTATTTGTTTTTTGTTGGTGTGTGAACTCAATGGAGAAGTCCTTAAATGCTAAATCACTACTTGCTTCAATAATTGCAATTTTTTTCATAAGTGTCAGGGTAATCATTATAAATTTTTACGTTAGTGTAATCTGTAGGAGCTTGTGTGTCTCCAATAATGACATGAGATACTGGATAACATGCTTTTGTTACAAATAATGATAGTAATAATAATTTAAATAGAGACATACATCAAATTTAACCATTATCCCACAAATAAAAAAACCCCACTAATGTGAGGCAAAATACATATTTTATGCTTTTTTAATATTTGATAATGTAATTAAAAAAAGTCGAAACAACAGGATTTGAACCTGCGGCCCCCCATAACCCCATTGTGAGCAGATAAACATTATTCAACTGCAACTTATCTTCTTATATTCAACAATATTTGGATGTAATGCAATTATTTTGAAAAACTATTTTCTATATCTATCTTACATCCCGCAAAAAAATCCAAGAATGCGTGCATAAAGGAATATCTACCTGTCCTCAGTGAATTTTGAGTACAACATACTAGATGTTCAAGCCTAATCTTATATACTTTTTTTCTACTAACCGTCAGATATATCAGCAAGATTTTTGTTTACATATAATTAGGATTGTAATTTAAATTTTAACATGAATAACAAAAAATCTTTAGCCCTTGTCGCACATAACAATAAAAAAAATTGATATGGTTCAATTCTGTGTGGAACATTATAAAAAATTAAAGAACTATGAATTATTTGCTACTGATGGTACCGCTAATGCTATTCGAAAGGTCTGTCCAACCTTAAAAATAAATAGAATCGGTCATGGTCCTGATGGAGGTGATGTACATATATCCTATAATATATTGGAAGATAAATTTGATGCTTTACTTTTTTTTATTGATACTCAAACTGCACATGGACATGAACATGATATCCAAACATTGATTAGAACATGTGCTACAAAAAATGTTCCTTTTGCACTAAATACATCAACCGCCAGAATTGTTATAGATGGATTGAAACAGACATTACCGAAATAAAGATATTATACTGAAAAGTCGGAACGACAGGATTTGAACCTGCGACCCCCACAACCCCATTGTGAGCAGATAAACAGTATTCCACTGCTACTTATCACACAATATTGAATAATAATTCGAGATAATGCAACCACTTTAGAATAAATATTTCTTTTACTTACCCATCATTAAACAAAAAGAACCTTAAAATAAATCTGACCATCATGTAATCTTAATTGTACCACGAATAAGCTTTCTTAACTTTTTTGTCAAAGTAAGTAATCCATCATAGACAAATATAGCACCATTACTTGTTTTAATTTTTCTACTAACAAAATACTTAATTTTATTTGTTTGAGGCACACTATGTAATACAAACTGAGGATAGTAGTATCCATATATATCCTCTTTAATAGGATTTCCAAAATAATTTGAGTAGTCAGCAATGAATGGAATAAATTCATTTTGAATCCAGTCCGAATTAAGGTCATCTTCTACTTTTTGAGCAAATTCTATTTGTGAGTAATACTCATGTAAAGTTTTTACTAATTCTTCATTTTTTATTAAATCAAGTCTTCCAGACATTTTTAGAGAAGAATATTCTTCTTTATTTGCCCATGTAAAGGTGTTTATGGCAACCCTAGAAATATGTATGTTTACAGAATCATGAATATTTTGATTTGAATCTATCCATTTATTAATTGAATTGCAGGATTTGAGTGATGTTTTGTGAGCATTTATCACCCAAGTAAAATTCGTAGAATCACTTTCAAGATTATCATAAAGTCTATTTAGGATTGAATCATTAAGTCTTTGAATTTCATTATTCTCTCTGTATTCATCTACCCATAAAGATAAAGCAATCCCTAAAAAAACTGCAATGAACTCAATACCACCTCTTGCTAAAACATTTTTCATATCCAAATCTACTCATCATCCCACAAACAAAAAATCAGGCAAATTTGGGGATTTTATAGTGTTGGTTAAAGTCATACCTGCCGATTGACAATATCCATGCATATAAGATAAAGTAAGAGTATCAATTCCATAATAACCATCCATAGTACATTTTGTGTCATCGATAAGTGTTCCATTAAAGTCAAAACAAAAAGAATTAAATCTAATATTATTTGTAGTTACAACATCTGTATCATTAAAAACCATTGTACCTTCCGCGACTATTTCACCAGTACCTATGCATGTCGAATCATATTTGGTAGCGATGAAATTACAGAAACCTATAATTGAACCAGAGCCATCATCAGATGCCACTTCTTTATACTCACAACTCCAAAAATTAATGAACGATAAAAATATTAAATATTTTTTCATAATTATCTCTTTTGTATATAGTGTTGATAGACCTAAGAATGGTTTTCTATTAATCTCATTTTTTGCCGTAAAAATATTCAACTTCTAAAAAATAGATTACAGTTAAGGCCATTATAGCACCAATTAAAAATGCTATTAATGAATGGATTTTTGGAACTTTGATTTAATTAGAGGTTTGGTTAAGGAAGCTTCAAGCATATTCCCGCAAATATATCCATATAATAAAGGTATTGTAACAGTTTTGAGATTTGAGACTACAATTGAAATACCCCATTCGATATTTCCAAACTGCTCATCCATCCCAGCACCTAAAAATCCAAGCCCGACTAAAAAGCCAATCCAACCAGCAAGAATAAAGTCTTTTTTTAATGCTTTACCTAATTCATTTTCTTTTAATGTATGCTTTTTCATAAGGGTAAATCCTATTCCAACACCAAAAACAAGAATGAATGATGGTATACTTACAAATTGACCAAATCCTCCTGCAACACCATCAATAAAAAGTGCATAAGCCATTCCACCTAAGATTGAGAAGTAGTAAAGGACAAAGCCAATAACAAGTGACCAGCTTAGATATATTGCAACATTTCCAAACAATTTAATCTTCATACTTGTTTCCTTTTAAGCATATTTTAATTATTATTAATTATAATTTAATCAAAATTAAACATTATTATACATATAATGAATAGTAAACCTTTTATTAAGATTATTGATGGAGTTTTGTTGAAAGAACAAATTATCATAAATTCAAAAAATACTAATATGAGAATTAAACTTTTATATATCAGGGTAATTGCATTATGAAATGGTACTGGTTTCAAACATATATACTATGGCCCTCTAGTTTAGTATTTTATGCTTTTACATATTTTATGGGGGGTATGATTATAGATGAAGCAGATGTTAACGACATACCTTTTGATACAAAATACGCTGATGCAATTGTGAATTATTTGATACCGATTAATATTTTACGTGTTTTGTTGCTTATATACCTATTTCATATTAAAAGCCATTTAAGCCTAAAATTTTTCATAGTATCAACTGTAACTTTAGTGATTACCAGTTATTTATTTTTTGGAATTCCTATTGATGTATTCTACATCATTCCCTATCTGGTTTTTAATTTCATTTATTACAATAAAAGAAAAAAAATCTTCATACATTGAATCGAATAAAGCCAGTGTTAGCTCTGATGAGTTCTTTTTTCTTGCCTATCACAAAAGTTTAAACAATATTCAAAGAAACATAGCATTTGAAGTTTTTATATTTTCATTTTGCAAAGAGTCGGAACGACAGGATTTGAACCTGCGACCCCCACAACCCCATTGTGAGCAGATAACCAGTAATTCACTACAACTTATCTCTATATATTGAACAATAATTAGATATAATGCAATTACTTTAAGAGTATCATTTTTTTAGTTTGTCTAAAATTTCCTGCTTCAATGCTATATAAATAGACTCCTGCAGATACTGATTCTCCTTGATTATTAGTGGAATTCCATTGAATTGACTTTAAACCAGGTG
>JBJKZY010000043.1:0-24626 GCA_045568995.1 Fidelibacterota bacterium
ATCTACTTCAGGCGGGCAAGAAGATTTAGTAAGTATGGCTCCATGGGCAGGACTTAAATTGATTCAAATTCAAAAGAATGTAAATCGTATAATTGCAATAGAACTTATTGTTGCTGGAGCCGCAAATTACTTAATATCTTCAAATTTGAAATCAGGTGATGGAACATCTAAAGTTTTAGAGATATTAAATAAGTACTGCTCCTTTAGCAAAGGAGATCGTTCATTAACATCTGAAATTGAAAGTGTATATGATATTCTTAGGTTAGGTCATTTGTATCGCGATATTTCTCAACACTTAACATTGGAGTAAAATTGAAAAATCGTCCCCCTTTTAAACAAGCTTTTACATTTGATGATGTTTTATTAGTACCACAAAGTTCAAAGATACTTCCTCGAGAGGTAAAGTTAGAAACAAAGCTGACAAAAAAAATCAAACTTAACATTCCTATCTTAAGTGCTGCCATGGATACTGTAACTGAGATTGATATGGCGATTGCTCTTGCAAGAACCGGTGGAATGGGGATTATTCATAAAAATTTGACTATAGATGAGCAATCTTATATGGTTGATAAAGTAAAAAGATCTGAAAGTGGTATGATACAAAACCCAATAACGATAGATCAGAATGCCTCGATTGCGAATGCACAGAAAATTATGTCTGAGTATCGGATTAGCGGTTTGCCAGTAGTAAAAAATGAAAAATTAATTGGAATTATAACTAATAGAGATATAAGGTTTGAAACGGATGGAACACTACCAGTTTCAAAACGTATGACCTCTGAGAATTTAGTGACAGTGCCAGTTGGGACTTCATTAAATAAGGCAAAAGATATACTTCAAAAGCATAGGATTGAAAAATTATTGGTTGTTGATGATAAGCAAAACCTTACTGGTCTTATAACCGTTAAAGATATTCAAAAAAATGAAGATTATCCTAATGCTTGTAAAGATAAGAATGGTCGATTGAGGGTAGGTGCTGCAATTGGTATATCAAGCGATTGTATGGATAGAGCAATAGCTTTATCAAATGTTGATGTGGATGTTGTTATTATTGATACGGCTCATGGTCACTCTAAATCTGTTATCAATGTTATCAAGTTATTGAAAAAAATATACCGCAACTTTCAATTATTGCTGGAAATGTAGCAACAGGTGAAGGAACCAAAGCTTTGATTGATGCTGGAGTAGATTGCGTTAAAGTTGGAATAGGTGCTGGTGCCAGTTGCACAACTAGGGTAATTGCTGGGGTTGGTGTCCCACAGTTAACTGCTATTATGGATGCTGTAGATGCTGCAAAACAGCAAAATGTTCCTGTGATTGCTGATGGTGGACTTAGATATAGTGGAGATGTTGCAAAAGCATTAGCCGCTGGTGCAGATTCGGTAATGCTTGGTAGTTTATTAGCTGGGATGGATGAAAGTCCAGGAGAAACTATTCTCTATGAAGGACGTCAATATAAATCCTATAGGGGAATGGGTTCACTAGGAGCAATGAGGCAAGGAAGTGGAGATAGATACTTTCAAGAAAATTCGGAAGCTTCAAAACTCGTGCCAGAAGGGATTGAGGGAATGGTTCCGTATAGAGGAGCGGTTAGAAACACTATCCACCAGATAATCGGAGGAGTACGATCTTCAATGGGCTATTGTGGATGCAAGACTATAGAAGATTTTGGTAATAATTCAATCTTTACACAAATTACTGCTGCAGGTGTAAAAGAAAATCATCCTCACGAGGTGAGAATTGTCAAGGAAGCACCTAACTATCAGGTTTCTGATAGTTAGGTTTTTTATGTTAGTGAATTTACGTGACGAGTAATCTGGGCTTTCCTTCTAGCACCAGTATTACGATGTATTAAATTTCTACTGACCGCTTTGTCAATAATTCGAACAGTATCTCTGTAAACTGAATCGGCATCTGCTTTAGCTGTTGTTGCTAACACTTTTTTGATGTGAGTACGAAGTCTAGAAAGATTCTCTATGTTTCTTGCGCGTCTTTTTTTATCTTGTCTTTCTCTTTTTAATTGTTGCGGATGTCTATCCATACATATTTTCCTTTGATTAAAGCTAGCAATATTACATCTCTAACAATTCTAGTGTCAATGGTACATTTTACTTATAATAAACATCTATAGGTACAATAAATTGAAAAATTTTAATAGAATATCCGTTTAATTATATTTATAAAATTTGAATATAAGTATATGAGTGTTATTTTTACAATATGAAGAACATAGAACTTTTAAAAACTGTATCACTTTTTTGGGATTTAAATAAAATTGAGCTTGGTCATATTTCTGATAAGATGGTTTCCAAAAAATTTCAAAATGGCAACCTGATTTTTTTAGAAGAATCTGAAGGTAAAAATTTATTTTTTGTTGTAGAAGGTAGTGTTAAAGTAACTAGACTTAGTAAAGATGGAAGAGAAGTTATTCTTGCAATGCTAAATGCAGGTGACTTTTTTGGAGAAATGTCTTTGCTGGATGGAGAAGCTAGGTCTGCAAACGTCATTGCACTTGAAGAAACAGAAGTACTTTCTCTGAAGAGGGATGACTTTTTAGTTGTTTTACACGATTATCCTAAAATTGCCATACAATTATTAAAAGAAATGACATCTAGACTTAGGAAAAGTGATAGACAGATTGTAAGTCTTTCGCTTAGTGATGCAGAAAAACGAATTGCATTATGTATTGCTCGGTTTGCAGATGAACAGGGTGTTATTAAGAATGGTCAGGTAACTATACCTAAAATTCCTATTCAACAAGACATAGCAAATATGGCCGGAACGTCTAGGGAAACAGTTTCTAGAGCAATGAGTTTATTAACAGAAGAAAAATATATTGAACGTAATAGTAAAGAACTTAAAATCTTAAATTACAAAAAATTTATTAAGGAGTTCGATTCATAAATGCCTCATCACCTTGTCCGTGGGATTCTCAAAAATAACCATGGATCTATCTCTAAAGCCATAACACTCATTGAAAATAGTCAATCACCACCTGAACCTTTTTTTAGTGATATTCATAAAAATTCTTTTAATTCTGTCAGAATAGGAATTACTGGTCCTCCTGGTGCAGGGAAGAGCACATTAACTAGCTCACTAATCGAATTTTGTTTAGCTGATGGCAAAGAAGTTGGTGTTATTGCTGTGGACCCAACAAGTCCATTTACAGGCGGTGCGTTGCTTGGAGATAGGGTAAGAATGAACAAATATGTAGGTGATAACAGGGTGTTCTTAAGGAGTATGGGAAATCACTGTGATTTAGGAGGTCTTTCAAGCAAGGTTCAAGAAATTGGTGATGTTCTTGCCGCTAGTGGTAAAGATTATATCTTTTTTGAAACGGTGGGAGTGGGACAAGGTGAGCATGATATTATTAATGTGGCCGATATCTCAATTGTAGTTCTTGTACCAGAATCTGGTGACGAAATACAATTGATGAAAGCGGGGCTAATAGAAATTGCAGATATATTTGTAATTAATAAATCGGATAGAGAGGGTTCAAATCGAATTGCTTCTACTTTGAAAAATATTTTACATATATTTAAAAAGCAAGATAGGAGAGAACCATCAGTATTTAATACTATCGCGAATAAGCAGGAAGGTGTTTTAGAACTTTTTAATGGTATAGAATTCTATTTAAGAATGATCGATAAAGAAGGCCTACTGGAAAGTAGAAAGCTTGAAAGATACCGAAAAAGAGTTTTTGATATAATTCAAAATAGTTTGGAAACTTCTTTTTGGAGTAGTGGTAAACAAAAACAATTAATCGATCTAACAAAAAATATCGATGGAACCAGTATAGACCCTCATACAGTAGCAAAACAATTATTGCAGGGATAATATTTTGCCTAATAATAACCAAGAAGAGATGGGGTTTTTAGATCATTTGGAAGAACTGAGATGGCGCTTGGTTAGATCCTTATTTGCAATAATTATAGGTTCAATTATATCCTTTGGAAACATTGATACTATATTAAACGTGATGCTAGAGCCTACAAAAATGACATCTCAACCAATCAACTTGCAAGTATTATCTGTTCAAGGAATGTTCCTTATAAAATGGTTCATTTCTTTAATCTCTGGTTTTATTGTCTCACTTCCATATTTGATTTATCAATTATGGAGCTTTATTGCTCCAGGCCTTTTTGCAAATGAAAAAAAATTTGTTTTCCCTGTAGTTTTTTTTGGGTTCTCATCCTTTATAATAGGTGTCTTATTTGGATATTTTGTGATTGTTCCATTTTCTTTAGAATTTTTTAGTGGAATAGGTATCGAAGATGTAAATAATAATTTTTCTATTCAATACTACTTTAGCTTTCTAACATGGTTATTACTAGGCGCAGGTCTTATTTTTCAGTTACCCGTAATCTCACTTATATTATCCTCAATTGGAATCCTAACACCTTCATTTATGAGACATTACCGAAGACATTCCATTGTGGCGATTTTAATAGCTTCCTCTTTTATTACACCCCCTGATCCTGTTTCAATGTTAATTATGTCCCTTCCATTAGGATTGTTATATGAAGCTAGTATCGGAATTTCTTGGGTTGTAAATCGTAAAAGAATGCAATTGAATTGAATTGTAATAAAAAACTATTTTTGTTTTATGGTTTCTAGCGATAATTCTACTCTTCATAAAATTATAACTCCAGTTATTGATGATCTCAAAACTTTTGACATTGAGTATAAAAGAGCAATTAAATCGGATGTTCGTTTAATCAATACTATAACGAAGTATATGATGCGTAAAAAAGGTAAAAATATTCGTCCATCACTTACCCTTTTATCTGCAAGGCTTTGTGGTGAACCAACTATTAATACTTATAGAGCTGCATCGATGATGGAATTGTTACATATAGCTACTCTGATTCATGATGATGTAGTTGATGATGCCACTATTAGGAGGGGATTCCCTTCTTTGAATTTTATATGGAAAAATAAATTATCAGTACTTATAGGAGATTTTTTATTAAGTAAGGCATTAATTAATATGATAAGAATAAAAGATTTTGATGCATTAGAGAGGATATCAATTACAGCTGAAAAATTGAGCGCAGGTGAAATTTTACAAATTGAAAAAAGTATGACCAAGTCAATGGATGAGGCTACTTATTTTGATATGATTGGCCAGAAAACAGCTTCCTTGATAGCTACAAGTTGTGAATTAGGAGCTATTACTACAACTAAAAAGGAAATAGATCGAAAGTCAACTTATGATTTTGGTCATAATTTAGGTATCGCTTTTCAGATTAAAGATGATTTATTTGATATACTTGGTAGCGAATTCCAAACTGGAAAAAATTCCAATAGTGATGTAAAAAAAAATATGATTACTTTACCATTGATTCACGCCAAGTCTAAAATGTCTAGAATTCAAAAAAGAAAATTGAATAAGCTTTTGAATAAAAATAAGAAAAATAAAAAAACCCTTTTAACCATTCGAGAATTAATCACTGAGGCCGGAGGGATTCAATATTCAAATGATAAAATGGAAGAATATTCAGATTTAGCTTTAAAAGCAATTTCTCATTACCCAAACTCGCCTATAAAAGTATCATTAACTGATTTGGTTTCATATAATGGATCAAGAATAAAGTAACGTATATGAAATTTGATCAGAAAATTCTGATCGTACGGTTTAGTTCCATTGGAGATATCGTACAATCAACATCTCCACTTAAAACCATTCGAAACGCATTTCCAGATTCCCCAATAACATTCTTAACTCTTAGTGCTTATGCTCCGCTGTTAGAAATACATCCTGATATAGATAGTTTGTTATCAATAAAACGAAAACAAAGCTTTAAAAAACTCTTAGAGCTTAGAAAATATTTACATAGTAAGAGATTCCAATTTGTTTATGATTTACACAATTCAATTCGTTCAAATATTCTAACCTATGGGATCTCAAAAAAGATTTATCGCTTAAAAAAACCACGTTTAAAGAGATTTGGATTATTTTTTTTCCATATCAATAAATTTGATAAAGGATTTTCTTCTTTAAGACTTTTCCATGATAATATTGGCTCCATATGGAAAGATAAAGATGACATACCTTCAACTTATCTGAGAATAAGTAAATTTGAAAAAGAAAAAGCAAACAGATTTTTAATTTCTAAAGGTGTAAAAAGAGATTTTATTGCTATAGTTCCCGGAGCAGCATGGAATCAGAAGCAGTGGTCTAGTAAAAATTATATTAGTACTCTAAATAAATTAAATTTACCTGCTGTCATTCTAGGTTCAAAAAAAGATAAAATTTGTAATGAAATATTGCTGGGGTTTAAAAAAGCAGTTAATCTAGCAGGGAAGACAGATCTTAGGTTAGCAGTCTCAATTATTTCAAATGCTAAGAAAATCATTGGGAGTGATACAGGTCTAGTTCATGCTGCAGAGGCATTAGGTAAAACTGTTATTATGATAATGGGACCAACTTCAAAAGAAACTGGAGGAGGGACATACAAAAAAATGTCAACTATAGTAGAAAAAGATATTTGGTGTAGACCATGCTCCCAAAATGGAAAATTTCCTTGCTATAGAGCTAACCAAGAATGTATGGATACAATTCTTCCAAAAGATGTAGTCTCAGCTTTTCTAAGAATGGATAAGCTTTGAATATATTTTGGTTTATTTTATACAATGGTGTGCTTTATCCAACTCTTGTATGTGTGGTGTTTTTAGCCTCTATTTTTTCACCTAAATTGAGAGAAGGTTTAAAAGGGAGATTCCAAACATATGAGAAAATAAAATTTTTCTTTAAAGAAAGACATATTAGTGATGATATATACTGGTTTCATGCAGCGAGTTTAGGAGAGTTTCACCAAATTAAACCCATCATTGAAGGAATGAAAAAAATGAGAAAAGACAATGTAATGTTTATCAGTTTTTCTTCTCCTTCAGGAATGAATTATGCTTTAAGTGATGCGGTAGATTTAAAATTTTATTTACCATTCGATTTTCCATGGACTATTCAAAAGGTGTTATCCCTTGTAAAACCAAAAAAAGTAATATTTTCGACTTACGACATATGGCCAAATCTTTTATGGTTTTGTAAAACAAAAAATATACATTTAAATATTATGTCTGCAAAAATTGAAGATCATTCTATCAAATTTCGACCCGTTTTCATGAGTTTTTATCAAAACCTATACAAGCTTTTTGACACAATATATACTATTACAGAAAAAGATAAAAATAGGTTTGAAAAAATGATTGGATCCAACAGAAAATCAATTGTTTCATCATTGGGAAATCCTCGTTTTGATAAAATCTTTAATGATTCCAAAAAATTCATAGGCAGTAAACCTTCAATACAAAATAGAGAACCAATTATTTTAATTGGTAGTAGCCACTATGAGGATGATATAAATTTAATCCCTGCATTAATTAATTTGATGATTGATTTTCCGAAAATAAGGATAATACATGCTCCGCATGAACCAAATCATAAGCAGATAAAACACATTAAAGATACTTATTCGAAATTTGGCCATGATCCTGTTATATTGAAAGACTTGGATAGTATAGAATGTTCTTCAAAAGAAATTATTATTGTTGGTGAGGTAGGTTTTCTATCAAAATTATATTGGTTGAGTATCATCACCTATATCGGTGGTGGGTTTTCATCTGGGATTCATAATATTATGGAGCCAGCAGTTGCTTCGAACCCTGTTATTTTTGGACCAAAATATCATAAATTCATCGAGGCAGATATGATCCTTAAGTTAGGCGGTGGATTTTGTGTAAGTGATAGTAATAGTATTGAAATGACTTTTAAAAAATTATTATCAGATAAACCATTATTAGAAAAATCAGGAAAGGCTTCATTAAATCTTGTATTAAATAATATTGGATCAAGTGAAAGAATAATTGACGGCATACTATGGGATTAATCTGAAACATTCTAAAAGAATTTTCTTATTGAAATAATATGCTAGAAAAAATACAAATTAAAAGCAGGATTATTAACGATCCTTCACGCGTAATAACTCTCGCTAATTTCATCAGTCTTTTTAGAGCCTTTTTAGCAATCCCGATTATTTATTCAATGGTATACCCTCATTGGAATTGGCTGACTGGGATATTGATCTTGATTGCTATACTTTCAGATGCTCTTGATGGTTATTTTGCTAGGAGGGCAAAAGCAGTAACACATTTTGGGAAATGGCTAGATCCCGCTGCTGATTTTATTGTCATTATTTCGATCCTAGTATATTTAGTAGGGGTTAATAAATTTCCTACATGGTTTTTTGTTTTTTATTTAGGTCGTCACATAATTATTGCTGGGTTTGCAATATATTGTATTAATTATGGTTATATGATTTTGCATGCTAATTGGTGGGGGAAATGGGCTACAGGTATTAGTACTTTAGGGATATTTTTACATATTTTTGAATTGCACTCATTGCCTTGGTTAAAAATGTTTTCTATTTATGTTGCAACGACCCTTCTTTTTATTAGTATGGTACAATATCTAAAACAGTTTATAATATCAATACGTTCTAATCATGATTAACTCTATTATAAAGGCGCTCTCAAATTCGAGATCAAAGTTTTTAAAAGTATTTCATATCTTATCTAAAAATAAAATTTCTCCTCAAGATATTGAATTAATAGAAGAAATGCTTGTGGAAACTGATATTGGATATGATGTTACGAATGATATTATTGATATTATTCAAGAAAGTTCTGATAATAGTTCAGATTTAAAAAACAATATCAAGTTACATCTTGTCAAAATGCTAAGTGGGCATCAGCAATTGATTGTAAAAGAAGAAAAAACTGTTATTGTAGTAGTAGGAGTCAATGGCAGTGGTAAAACTACAACGGCTGCCAAGCTAGCAAAATTTTATAGTACAGCTGGGAAAAATGTTACGTTAGTTGCTGCAGATACATATAGAGCAGCAGCAGTTGAGCAATTAAAAATTTGGAGCGAAAGAGTTGGTTGCAGGTTTATTTTCAATGAAAATTCAAACGAGCCTGCTTCTGTTGTCTTTAATGGATTAGAATCAGCAATTGCTAAAGATGATGACTTAGTAATCGTGGATACTGCTGGTAGATTACATACAAGCGAAAATTTAATGAAAGAACTTGGTAAAATTAATAGAGTTATTGAAAATCGATTCTCTCAGTTTACAAAAATTTCTCTTATTACAATCGATGCGAGCCTTGGGCAAAATTCGATTGTACAAGCCAGAGAGTTTGGAAAAATTTGTAGGTTGGATGGTGCAGTTTTAACAAAGCTAGATGGGACAGCTAAAGGTGGAGTAATTTTCCCTTTATATGATCAACTGAAAATACCTGTAACCTTTGTCGGATTAGGAGAAGGATTTGATGATTTGAGAGCATTTAATCCCATAAAATATGTAGATGGAATAATTGATAATGGTTAAGAAATGAAAAATAAACTTCAAAAAAAGAAGTCCGTAAACTTAATTAGTTTGGGATGTGCCAAGAACCTTGTGGATTCAGAGATATTGCTCGGAGGAATGAATCAAGCTAATCTTGATATTGTAAAAGATCCACAGGATGCTGATACTATTATTGTAAATACCTGTGGTTTCCTTGATATCGCCAGGGAAGAATCTGTAAATACAATTATAGAAGCTGCCGAATTAAAAAATACTGGAAATTTACAAGAGCTAGTTGTAATGGGGTGCTTATCAGAAAGATATCCAAATGAAATAAAAGAAGAAATACCTGAAATTGATAGAATATTTGGAAGCAATGATCACCGGCAAATTGTTTCTTTTTTAACTGGAAAAGATTTTTCTAGAGATGATCCTTTATTTTTTCGTTCTTTAATGACTCCGAAACACTATGCCTATATCAAAATTGCAGAAGGATGTGATAATGGTTGCACTTTTTGCAGTATTCCCATAATGAGAGGACTTCAAAAAAGTCGAACCATACCTGCTATAATGGAAGAAGCGGAAAGGTTGGCTAAGAATGGTACCAAAGAATTGCTCGTAATTGCTCAGGATAGTACTTCCTATGGCTATGATTTGGAAGAAAAAGTATACCTATCTGATTTAATCA
The DNA here is from genome assembly GCA_045568995.1 of Fidelibacterota bacterium. Classification (GTDB taxonomy): domain Bacteria; phylum Fidelibacterota; class Marinisomatia; order Marinisomatales; family UBA1611. The sequence continues at coordinate 10,036 of JBJKZY010000043.1, forward strand.
GAGAGCTCAATACAATTAAAGATATTGATTGGATAAGAATACATTATGCTCATCCAGCTTTTCTGTCACAAAGAATTATTGATTCTATCGCAGAAAGTGAGAAGGTTTGTAATTATCTTGATATGCCTATACAACATGCTTCAGATGATATCCTTAAATCTATGAGAAGAGATTCTACTCAAAATAGCATACGTAATCGAATTACAAGATTAAGAGATGCAGTTCCTGGAATTGCTTTGAGAACAACCCTTATTGTCGGATATCCAGGAGAAACAGAAGAACATTTTGAGTCTTTAAGAGACTTTATTGAGGAGATAAAGTTTGATCGATTGGGAATATTTACCTACAGTGAAGAAGAGGGAACTGCAGCTGCTGTGTTACATGATAATGTTGATCGAAAAGTAAAAGATGAAAGAAAGAATTCTTTGCAAGACCTTCAGCAGGATATTAGCCTAGAAAAAAACGAATTATTCATTGATAAAGAATTAAAAGTTATTATTGATAAAAGTACGGAAAGCCTAAGTATTGGTCGGACTGAATTCGATTCGCCAGAAATTGATAATATTGTACATGTAAAGGGAAAGGCTGAGGTAGGTAGTTTTACTAATGTAAAAATACAAGAAGTGAATGAGTATGAGTTAATTGGAGAAATAGTTAAATCCTAACATTATGATTGGGAAAAAAGATTTAAAAAGGATAAAAGATAATTCCTCAAAACTTTTTGAAATCAGTAAATCCGTCAAAATTCTTCGTTATCTAGCTTGGGATAAATCGGTTCGTTTCACATTTTTTAATTTAAAGTCTGAAAAACTTCCTAAAGTTGAATATCCAAAATTCAATTTTGGAGACATACGAGAAAATTTAAAAAACATCAAAGCATTATTTGGGGATACTCCTTACGATAAATGGCTAGAAAAAAAAGCAAATGATATTTTATCTAGTATCGACTTATTGCAATTATCTGGAACAAAACAATTTTTCAAAAAATCAGAACAGATATACGGATCTCCTAGTTTTGTTTTAAGAGATGGAAAAACATCTACTTTGGAACTTGCTAAAAAGTTTGAGTCTCTAATAGATTCACACTTAGAGTATTTTTCTGAATCTTTACAAGTAAATACCATACCCATTCAGAATGTAAAGACAAAAATTGAAGAAAGAGTAAAACCAATATTTGGCATAATAAGTCCTGAAGTTATTATTGAGGATCAGCTTTCTGCTAGGGCTACTGCAAGCTCAAAAAGAATACGGTTAAGAAAAAGCGCTAGTTTTTCCAATAAAGATATAGAACAGCTAATTAATCATGAAGCTTTTATTCATGTGGCTACTACTTTAAATGGCAAGCAACAGAAAAATATAAAAATACTTGGTGCGAAAACTGGTGCTATAACGAAAACACAGGAAGGACTAGCTGTGTTTTCTGAATTTATCACAGGCTGTATTGATGTAAATCGAATGTACAGAATATCGGATAGAGTAATCGCTATTCAAATGGCAATAGATGGAGCAGATTTTATCGATGTCTACCGTTTTTTTCTAAAAAGGAATGGAAAAACGAAACAGCAGGCATTTGAAGACGCGCGAAGAGTATTTAGAGGAGGCGTACTGACTGGAGGAGCTCCTTTTACAAAAGACATGGTCTATTTAGATGGCTTAGTTAGAGTTCATAATTTTTTCAGATCGGCTATTCTAAAGGGAAAGAAAAATGCAATAGAAATATTGTTTTCCGGAAAAGTTGATCTTGAAGATATCCCTATTCTTCTAAAAATGAAAAAAGATGGACTCATTCAGAAGCCCATTTTTTTACCTGAATGGGTAACCGATATGAATTATTTAGTGAGTTATTTTGTTTTCTCAAATTTTGTTGGGAAAATGGACTATGATAGTATAGATAATTATTACGAATCTTTATTTTAACCTACATTGAATTTTAAAGTATATTTGTATAAACGCATCAACAACTAATATCTTTTTTACTTATTGATTTTATGGATTAAATGTGCGGTGTTAGAAAGAATATTGTATTGGTTAGTCATTGGGCTTTAATCTTTATTCTTTCTTCTAGGGGTGCCTTTCGTGTAATGGGATGGTTAAATTTTCTAGTTTTAGAAAAAATATAATCATCAAAACTTTATGAATTCTATTTCGATTAATGTAGATTAATAGAGCTAAAAATTTTTGGAGATTAAAATGAATAAGCTTTATCCTTTAACATTTAGTGTATTTTTACTAATTATGGGCTGCGCAGGGTCAAAGCCTGACCCGGTAAAAAATAAAGATTTACCAGACTGGGTAATGAATCCACCAAAATATGAAAATAAATATGTTGGAGTGGGTAGCGCGAAAAGAGGAAGTTTTGAGTTATCCAAGCAAGTTGCTACAGAACGCGCAAGGGTTGAAGTTGCAAGAGCAGTAGAAACTACTGTTAATTCTGCACTTAATGATCACATGTCTGCATCTGGGATGGGGGACAATGTTACTAATACGGAGTTCTCAGAATCTGTTTCTAAATCATTGGTAAATAAGACTCTTAAAGGGTGCACTATTGAAAAAACTGAAATGATTAAAGAAAGAGTTTTTGTAATGGTTGTATATGATGCAGGAAAGGCAAGAGAAGAAGCAAAAACTGCTGCAAGAGAAATGGTAAAAAAAGAAGAAGCCTTATTTAATGAATTCAAAGCAAGACAAGCTTTTGATTCTCTTGATCAAGCAATAGACAGAACGAAAGGATCTTCTAGTATTGGTAAACTAGAATAATGCAATGGGTTTACAGTATAGACTGAATCATTTTTAGCATTTGATTGTATTCTGTTTTCTCAAAAAGCCTAGTTAAAAATACAATCTTGCCATTTTGATCAATAACAACATTGCGGGTTACTCCAGAATTCTTGTCTGCGAATAGACCAAAAATTTCTGCTCCTGGGTCTAATGCGAGAGGATAGGTTGTACCCATTTCTTTCTGAAATTGTATTACGGTTTCAAGTGGTTCATCTCTGTCAATACCTATTAAATGAAGATCTTTATCTTTGAATTTTTGCCAAACGTCTTTTTCTAAGTGAGGCATCTCTTTTCGACAAACTGAACACCAGCTCGCAGTAAATTGTAACACTACGACATTACCCCTTAAGTCTGAAAGCATTACTTTCTCTCCTGTTGAATATTCCATAGTAAAGTTCGGAGCCAGGTCACCTATGTTGATAATATAGCCACGGCTATCTGTTCCGGGTTTTTTAACCATTTTTGCAAATAAATTACTACTTTCTCTAATAGATCGAGTTTGTGTCTCAAAGTCTACTTCATACAGCCCAAACTTCATTTTATAACCTTCGGCCCATTCAAAGTTATCCATCAAAGTCCAATAAAAATACCCTCTAATATCTAGACCATCTTGGATAGCTTTATTTAATGCATAAAGATAGCGTTTGATAAATATTTCTCGGATTTTATCTCCTCGATCTGCTACGCCATTTTCAGTTACGTAAATTGGTTTTTTCAGGGTACTGATTGTGTGAAGAGCTTTATAAAATCCCTCAGGATACAATGCATAATCCATATCAGTTTGAATATCCTGTGCCCGTTTTTTAAATAAAAAAGGCTCTGCTAGACTAGCTTGACCTCTTACATGCATTCTGGAGTAATAGTTCAGGCCAATGAAATCCATTGCTCCAGGCGCATGGGTGTTTTTCATTTCCTTTTTTACCATTCCTGGTAACGAAAATATTGAATACCCTTTTTTAAAATAATCTAAAGTGGAGTTTGTAAAAACATTATTCAAAACATTACTAAATACCCAATCAAGTAGATGCCATCTTCTAAGTGGTTCAAATTGAAATATATTTTTAACTAGCCCTATTTGAATTTGATCTCCTCCATCTAAACCTTTAAGATGTTTATAGGTTTTTGTATGACAATAGAGAAGGTTTTCTAGAACTGTTGCTGCTAAAACTGGATCTTTTTTCCCAGGAGGGAATATTCCATTGAAATAGCCTTGAGATACAAAAACAGAGGGTTCATTGATTGTGCACCATATTGGTACTAGATCTTTTAGGTTATTAAATGCATATTCAGAGTATTCAATGAAATGGCTAACATTTTTTCTTTTTTCGAAGGCGCCAAGATTTTCGAACCATATCGGATGTGTAAAGTGATGGAGTGTAATAACAGGAGTAATGTTGTTTTTTATAAGGGAATCACATAGATCTCTATAATGCTGGATTGCTTCTATATTAAAGTTTCCGTTTTCGGGTTCAATCTTGGACCATTCAATTGAAAATCGATAGTGGTTTACCCCAAGTTCTTTCATTAGTATTATATCATCTGGATATCGGTTCCAATGATCTGCTGCGATTGAAGATTTGTCTCCATTGTGTATTCGTGGATTATTATTCTCGTCTAATTGGTGTTCCCAATCATACCAGTTATTATTTGTGTTACTTCCTTCTACTTGATGAGCTGCAGTTGCAGTACCCCAAGCAAATGAATTAGGGAAATGAATATTTTGGGTATCAATTTTATCCCAGTCCCAGTTAGTTTCTGGGTATGATAGATTAAAATAAAGGACAGGAACTATCCATGCGATGATCAGAACAAAAAGGCCTAGAAACAAAGGCTTTTTGAATTTATTCAGTTGAGAACCCTTTGGATCTCATCCAATCATCATTTGGAAATTTTGTCATATAGTTTCTTATCCCATCAGGCAGTATCACTAAACATTTTTGATTTTGACTAAGTGTAGTCGCAGATTTAAGCGCTGCTACCATTGCACTTCCGCAAGATCCTCCACAAAGGAATCCTTCTTCTTTAATCAAACGTCTAGACATGATAAAAGATTCTTCGTCTTCCGTTTTTATGTATTGATCAATCAAACTGTTGTCCAATACATCGGGAAAAAAATCATAACCAATACCCTCTACTAAGTAGGGCTCGACTTTAGTACCACCACCAAGTATGGATCCAAATGGATCTGCTCCAACAATAGTAATTTCGGGGATTTCTTCCTTAAGACGCTTTGCAACTCCTGTTATAGTTCCTCCTGTACCAACACCCATAACAACCATGTCTAGATCTTCCCCAAAATCATCAAGAATTTCTTGTGCTGTTCCATAATAATGGGCATCAGGATTAGATTGATTTCCATATTGATCAAGTATATGGGAGTTTTCTATTTCATTTTTTAATTTTTTTGCGACTCCAATATGACTAGTTGGGTCATCAAATGAAGCCTCGGTGGGTGTTCTAATAATCTCAGCACCTAGAGCTTCTAAAGCAATTTGTTTTTCCTTGCTCATTTTCTCTGGCATAGTAATGATACATCTATATCCTTTGACTGCCGATGCAAGTGCAATACCTTGTCCTGTGTTTCCTGAAGTGGGTTCAATCAGGGTGTCTCCTGGCTTAATTCGTCCTTCGGCTTCTGCGTCCTCAACCATTTTCCATCCAATACGATCTTTAATAGATCCACCAGGATTGAAAAATTCACATTTTGCATATAGCTTACACGATAATTCGGAGCCAATTTTATTTAATTTTACGGTAGGTGTATTGCCTATTGTAGTTAAAATATTTTCATGAATCATTTTTACTTAACCTTAAAAATTATCTTTTAGATTAATATGCCTTGGATAAATTAGGGGATGTATATCAATCTTAACATAAAAAACATCTGTGATAAATAAATCAAAAAAATTAGCAGGTCCTTTCCTTATCGATATGAAAAACAGGTTTCGTGAGATAGCTGGCGACGACCAATTAATTGATAGAGAAGAATTTCAAAATGGCCTTAATTTATCAAATAAGGAAATATCAAATAGATTGTTTGACATATTTGATAAAGATGACAGTGGAGCTATTGATTTTAGTGAATTTATGGATACCATTGAGTCAATGGTATCTGGAAAAGAGAAAGAAAAAATTCGATTTGCATTTGATCTCCATGATCTTGACAATAGTGGGTTTATTGATAAATATGAGTTGAAGGTGTTAATTAAACAAAGTTTTATCGAAAACAATTTAGACTTTGATGAGTTTCAATTAGAACTATTGGTTGAGGAATTCTTTAAAAAGGCTGATAAAGATAATAGTGAGACAATAGATTTTGAAGAATTTTTAGATATTGCCCATGATTATCCAGATTTCATTGAGGGCTTTGCTGTGAACCCTCTTCATTGGCTTATTCCTGACAGGTATGAAGAAGCTCTTAAACAGGCAACAGATACAGATGATAAAAATAAGAAGTTTAAAAAAAGTGTACAGGTACAGGATATAAGTATTTTTAAATGGTTGCTAATTCCAAGATTCATTTTTTTATACAATGTTGTAATGAATCGCAAGAAAAATAGAAAGAAGGTGCATCTCCAGTCTATTAGCTTACTACCTTCAAAAGTACTAGAAATGTCAGTCTCAATTCCAGGTGAATTTCAATATACACCAGGGGACTATGTTTATATAAATATTAGGGAAATTTCGATTATAGAATGGTATCCATTCAATATATTTCGCAAGACTATGGAAGGAGATCTTGTTTTACATGTTAGTTCAAACAATAAATGGTCAAAAAAATTATACGATAAGACTCTTAGAGTTGTAGAAAGAGATACTTCACTTGACTGGAAAATCAGGTTGGATGGCCCATATGGAGAATCAAGTAAGACAATATTAAAAAACCCAGCATGCTATATTAATCGGTGCCGGATATGGAATTTCACGTTTTGCTCCTATATTACAAGATATTTTTCTACAATTGAAAAATAATCCGAATAGTCTCGCCTTAAAAAAGATAGATTTACACTGGATCATTGAAGACCATTCTTATTTTGAATGGTTTACCAAACTTCTTCATGATATAAATGATGAATCTGGAATGTTTAGTTATAATATATATTTAATAAATAAATCACCGGGTGCTTTCAATGAAAAATTGATGTACATATCTACAAATGCAGGTGAAAAAAATACAGATGTTTTTCTTATGGATAATTTATGGGACGTATCAAGTTTTAAGCTACCAAGTTGGGATGATAAGCTTATGGAGAATAGGGATAAAAATTCTAATCTAATAAGTAAAGTCTTTTATAGTGGACCACGTAAATATCTAAGGTCGCTAAAGAAATCTTGTGAAAGATTAAGTATCCCTTTTCATACTAGAAACTTTTAGATCTATATATTCTGTTTTTTTAATGTAATTTAAAAAGTAGGCGGAGGCAAATGCCCCCGCCATCTACTTTTAATTAACTACAATGTTTTTTTCTTGAGGTGCAATCTCGTCATGCTTTTCAAGTTCAATGGACAATGTTCCATTCTTAAAACGAGCATGTATTTTATCTTTATTGATTGATTCAGGAAGATTGAAAGATCTGCTAAACTTGCCAGACGATCTCTCACGATAATGATAATAGTCATCCTCATTATCAGTTATCTCTTTTCTTTCACCAGAAATAGTTAGTTGCTCTCCCTTTATGGTTATTTTAATATCTTTTTTGGTAAGTTCTGCAATATCAGCTTTTATCAAAAAAAACTTATCTGATTCTTTAATGTCAATTTCTGGCTTCCAATCGATTCTTGTGTTTGATGGGTTTTTCCTATCTGAATAAAGCAGCGACCTAAACATATTATCAAAGTCGTTAGATATACTCATAGGTTTTGGTGTCCATTTTACTAGTGTCATGTTTGACTCCTTATTTGTTAATTTAATTTTTAATTTTATGTATCAACTTCAGTACCATGTTTTTAAATCAGAAAAAATGATATGCGAACATGAAAAAATGTCAGTTAAAAGTTTTTTAATAATTTTTAGAATGTCAAAAAGTCATAAAAATGAAAAGTTGAATGATCCCAGTTGTAAATTTTAATTATTGAACTCTTTACAGAAATAATTTTTTTTAATTCAGGTTGGGTTTATTTTCCGTCTACATTTTATTGTCTTATTTTTAATTTAATTGCAGAGAAAAATCATGAAATTAGATATTAATCTTCAAGAATTGCTGGGTGCAATAGACGTCCCAGCTGAATGGGTAGGTATTAGAGAGGTCTATGAGGCCCATACTCCTCGAATGATAAGGGATGGAGTTCCAGTTGCGAATAGTAGAGCTTCTACTCATGGTCTCATGGTAGAAGTGCTTGTTGATGGCCAATTTGGGTACTACGGTACTCCTAAATTGACACAAAAAGGTGTTTCTGATGCAGCCAAAAAAGCTTTTTTACAAGCAAAACTTGCTTCAAAGCATTCCGTTTTTTCTTTTGATATTAATGCGCGACCTGTTTTTAAAGGTGAATATATCTCTCCATATAAAAAGGGTAGAGAATCTCTTTCAGCAGGTAGCTTAAATCAATTATTGTTAGATGCCCATAATAGTTTGAAAATATCTGATCAAATTGTTAGTGCTCATTCTCTATGTCAAATCATTGAGACAAATTCTAGGTTTATCAGTTCGAACGGAAGTGATATTAATCAAGAGTTTTTAATGCTTGAATTTGATCTTAGTGCTACTGCTGCTGATGGATCTAACCAGCAAACAAGAACCTTCGCTGGAATGAGGGGGACTTGCCGTCAAATGGGAGTAGAGTTTTTTGATCAACAAGAAATCATGGCCAATGCGAACCGAATTGGTGAGCAAGCTATAGAATTGCTTCACGCTGACGAATGTCCCACTGGAGAAATGGATGTTGTTATTGCTCCAGATCAAATGATGTTACAGATTCACGAAAGTATTGGACACGCATTGGAAGTTGATAGAATTCTTGGAGATGAAAGGAACTATGCAGGTTGGAGTTTTGTAAAATTAGATGATTTTGGAAAATTAAAATATGGTTCTGATTTGATGAATATTACCTTTGACCCAACTATGGAATCAGAGTTTGCTTCCTATGCATTTGATGATGGTGGTTTAAAGGCAACGAAAGAATATTTAATAAGAGAAGGTACTCTCTTAAGAGGGCTGGGTGGCCAAGAAAGTCAAATTAGGTCTGGTTTGGAAGGAGTTGCTAATTTTCGTTCCAGTGGATGGAATCGTGCACCTATAGATCGTATGGCAAATATTAATTTAGAGCCAGGCGGTTCTTCTTTTGATGAATTAATATCCTCTGTAGAAAATGGTGTGTACATGGAAAGTAATAAGTCATGGTCCATAGATGATTATAGAAATAAATTTCAATTTGGATGTGAATACGGCAGACTTATTGAAGATGGAAAACTTACAAAAGTAGTAAAAAATCCAAACTATAGAGGAATATCAATTCCATTTTGGAATAGTTTAAAAGGTGTGGGTAATTCGGAAACTTTTGGCATATATGGAACACCAAATTGTGGTAAAGGCGAGCCAAATCAGGTTATTAGGGTAGGTCATGCTTCTCCAGCATGTTTATTTGAAAATATACAAGTATTTGGAGGTATATAATGGAGCACCTATTTAATTATCTAAGTGAAAAACTTTTTTCTCATCTAGAGCAAGATGAACATCTCATTATATCTTTCGAAGGAGAGAATAGCCAGTTTATTCGTTTTAATAATGCTTCTATACGTCAAACGGGTTTAGTCGATGATGCGACTATGGGGCTAAAATATATAGCAAATGGGAGGACATGTCATGGTGCTTTTACGGTTTCAGGAAATCAAGATATAGATATTCAAAGAGGGGAATGTGAAATAGATCGGATGAGAATAGAATCAAAAGAAATTCCTGTGGATCCTTTTCTTGTGATGCCAAAAAATTCTGGATCAAGCCATGAAATTAAAAAAGTCAATGGACTGCCTTTTGATAATGCCGTAAGTGCATTAATTCCTGTTATGGAAGGAATCGATTTTGTTGGTATATGGGTAAATGGTAAAATGTATAGAGGGAATGCTAATAGTTTAGGTCAGAGGCATTGGTTTGAAACGGATTCACACTGCCTTGATTACTCTTTAGTAACTTCTTCACATCAAATGGTCAAAGGTTGTTATGCAGGAAGCGATTGGAATCAAGATAATTATGAAAAATATGTAGAAAACAGCAAAAGTAAATTAAAAATAATGAATCGGAAACCTGTGAAAGTGGACACTGGAGAGTATAGGACATGGTTTGAGGCTGCAGCTGTTGCTGATTTTTTAGGCATGTTTTCTTGGAATGGTATAAGTGAAGCAAGTCTTAGACAGGGTTGTAGTGGATTTGGTCGTATGCTGCATGAAGATGTTAGACTCTCCCCTAAACTTTCTTTGGCTGAAGATTTTTCCCCAGGACTTTGTCCGAAATTTAATTCAGAGGGAGAAGTTTCGGTTAATTCTTTATCTTTGATTGAGGACGGAGAACTAATAAATACATTGGTTAGTTCTCGTTCTGCAAAAGAATACAACCTTGATTCAAATTATGCTGAATCAGGTGAATTCCTTAGATCTCCTAGGATGGCAAAAGGAAATTTAAATCATAGCAATGTTTTAAAAGAATTAGACAAAGGACTATATCTATCAAATATCCATTATTTAAATTGGAGTGATAATTCTGGTGGTCGTATTACAGGGCTAACCCGCTACGCTTGTTTTTGGGTGGAAAATGGTGAAATTGTGGCGCCAATCAAAACAATGAGATTTGATGATTCTTTTTATAATTTTTTTGGTAACCAGTTGGTTGAGGTTGAAGATAAATTAACTGTAGTTCCTGAAACAAGTACCTATGAGAAAAGATCTTTAGGGGCCACAACATGTCCTGGTATTTTAGTTAATTCATTTGCTTTAACTCTTTAAGAAGCGATTGGAATTATTAGGGGTATTTTTTTTCATTGCTGGTTGTTTTACTGGTGGCGTAATGATTTGGTTTTTACGTCAAAGTGAAATAAATGCAGTAAAAAAAGGACAAGATCAATTAAAAGAAGCATTCCATGATTTATCTAACAATGCTCTTTTAGAGAATCAGAAGAAATTCATGGAACTTGCAGAAGATAAGTTCTCTATTGTACTTGGTAAAACAGATGAAAAATTAGGTAAAAAGAAAGAGTTGATTGATTCAGTATTAAAACAGATGAACAGTGATTTAAAGAATTTATCTGATAATACAGTAGCTCTTAAATCGCAAATGGAGGAATCCAGAAAGCGAGTAGGAGAGCTTTCTGATACAACAAGTCAGTTGCGTCAAATTCTTTCTAGTTCACAAGCCCGTGGGCAATGGGGAGAGCGCATGGTTGAAGATATTTTAAATTTCATAGGGCTTTCAGAAGGTATTAACTATGATAAGCAGACTCAAGCTGGAAAGGACAGACCTGACTTTACTTTTTTCCTGCCAGATAATAAAAGATTGAATATGGATGTAAAATTCCCGTTGAACCATTATGAAAAATATCTCCAATCAGAAATGGAGACAGAAAAGCAATTGGAAAAAAAAGTATTTTTACAAGATGTACGAAACCGCATTAAAGAAGTTTCAAAAAGAACATATATTGATCCTGCAGGTGGCACGGTGGATTACGTATTATTGTTTATACCGAATGAAAGCATATATTCATTTTTGAATCAGGAAGATATCTCTCTAATTGATTTTTCATTAGAGAAAAAAATTATTTTATGTTCTCCAATTACGCTATATGCTGTCTTATCTTTAATTAGGCAGGCTATATCAAATTTTTCTATGGAGAAAAAAGCTGGCGAAATGCAGGGATACGTAGGGATTTTCAAGCAGCAATGGGTTGAGTATCTATCGCAAATGAACAAATTTCAAGGTACATTAGATACTCTAAATAATCATTTTGATAAATTGGTTTCTACAAGAAAAAATCAACTTGAAAAACCAATGGGGAAAATTTTGGATCTTCAATTAGGACAAAAAGAAAATAATAGTGAGATAAAGGAATGAAATATTTATCCTATTTACTAATTCTATCTCTTTTTTTTGTTCAAGGTTGTGTTGGACCACCGGAGTATAGTGATGGCCTACTTGAAAACACACCTGCCGTTATAAATGAAACTGATTATTTTTCATTATCAATATTCGGAGATAAATATACTGAAAAAGTAGAATGGGATTTATTATTTAACTCAAATTCAACAGCTTCTCTTCTTACAACTTTGGTAACGAAAGATGTTAGTAATTCAACAACAGATTCAACCTCTTTACTTTTAATTAATGAGCTAGGCGATACAGTATTGAATGCTCTTATCTTAAATGAAATTGTCTTTACAAGTCTTGATTCTTTAAATTCTATTGGTACCCCGTCTAAAGTGGTCCTAAAAAGTGATAATTTCAATGGTAGGCTCGAATATCAGATTATAATAAATTAATTAGTAAATGCAATGCATTGTATGCAAATTTAAATACAAATTGTGATATGCATTTATTTTGAGACGTTTTTTATCTTTATTAATTCTTGTTTGTAGTTTATTTCTTCAGGGTGAAGAAATAATCATAGATGGGCTTCTATTTAACTCAATCTATGATGAACCTGAGGGTCGTAAGAATGCGACTTCATTAACTATTCCTTCGAAAAGAACAATTTCTTATGACAATAATCTTACAATAGAGTTTGATGCTTTTTTTTGGAGGAAAAGCCCATTTGGTTTTATCCTAAGTGGAGGAAATGATAATGACCCCAATTTGTTTGTATTATCATATTCAGATTATAAGAGTAAGGATACTAGTTATATTGAACTTACTTATCTAGATAGACCATCAATTATCTCTATACCAATTCTCGATAGTGATCAAGGTTGGGGAAAATGGAAAAATATTAAACTTTTTTTTGAAATGGAAAAGCAGAGAATAGGATTATCATTTCAAAAGCAAAATATTATTTGGTATAAAGAGGACCTACCGTTCAATAATAAAATGCGATTTGATTTTGGGTCCACTTCATTTGCTGTTGAGCCGCCAAGGATGGCGATAAAAAAATATACATATAAATAGAGATGATAAAAAATCTGCTGTGTGGAAATTAGATGAAGAATCTGGAGAAATAGCGTATCCAGACTATGAAAATGGATCTTCTTTTTTAGGGCAGGTAACCAATGGAGTTTGGATTAAGCAATTACATAGACAGTTAAAGCCAGTTCTTTATCATAAACTTTATCAAAATAATTTTCAATTTATGGGATTCGATCATGACATGAATCAGTTTATATATTTAATGAATGATTCGTTGTTTTACTTTGATAATAATAAAGGACTAATTGTAGAAAAATATTCTTTTCCTTATTTACCTGAGGATAATTATATATACAAATATAACCCTATAAAAAAGTTAATATTTGCAACGCATGGTGGTGGTGGAGGTCCAATTAGTTACCTTGATCTTAAAAATAAAATCTGGGAAGATTTTGTGGAAGGATATGAATCGGATGGACTTTTTTACACTAGTAACTTTGTTTATGATTACGTGAATAGTGATATATATACTCTTGGCGGATACGGGTGGTATGAACAAAAAAATATTCTTCAAAAATATAATGGTCAAAATTTATCTTGGGAGGATATAAAATATAAGACTAGAGATAATAATTTATTTTTTCCAAGATGTAAGGCTGCAATTTCGTATGATAGAGAAAACAAGCAATATTTTCTTTACGGTGGTCAAGGGAATGAAAGCGGCAAGCAACAACAAGGCTTTAGAGAACTTAATGATTTTTGGGTGATCGATATAAAAAACCAAGAATTTAACCAAATATGGGAAGATAGTTCTAAAATGTATGAGTCCAATGATAAGTATCAGAAAATCACTATTTCTTCCAAAAACCAAAAAATTTATAAAATATTAGGAAAGGAAATATCGAACAAAAACAATAGATTAACTCAAACTGGCGATCTTGAGATTTTAGTTTCATCTTTTAAATCAAGAAGTTTTAAAAATTTCATAATTGATTCTAAAAAAAATCAAAATAGTGAAATCGAAATCGTACATTTTCAGTTTTTGGATTTAACTAATGAGCTTTTGGTTATTTATCAAAAAAATAATATGGATGGAAAATCTTTAGTTTTTTCAACAATAAAAACTCCTTTAATTGCTCCTTATAAAGAAAAGACCAATTATGCTGATTTTATTATTTTAATTTTAGTAGGATGTGGCATTTTGGTTTTTCTTTTAACTACAAGTTTAGGAGGAGAGGATAAAAAGACTCTCAATAAAAATGATTCAATATTATCAACAAAAATTGAAGAGACAGTCCTTTCAAATAAAGGACTATCCATTAAATTATTAAATAATTTTGAAATTTTGAATCAAGGCAGCAATATAAGTGGCAAAGATTGGAAATCTAAAAAAGCAAGAAATCTATTTATCTTTATTGTTTTAAAAGGAGAGAATGGTGCATCAATAGATGAAATCCATAATATATTTTGGCCTGATGTGAATTTAGAGAGCGCACGCAATAGCAGAGCAGTGGCATTGAGTAGTATTCGCAGAGTTATTTCACCATATGATAATTTTTTGATCACTAAACAAGACATAATTAAGTTTGAAGACCATGACGATATTTTCATAGATTATAGATATATTAGTAACTTAATTAAATTTCCAAAAAAAGAAAATCTTTTTTCACTGCATCCTTTACAACTTCTCGATAGTGGACATTTACTTAAATTTTCAAATTCAACTTGGGTAGAATATTATAGGTTAGAAATACTTAATCAAATAAGCAA
>JBJKZY010000044.1:0-68741 GCA_045568995.1 Fidelibacterota bacterium
ATTTGATAATTTAAACTTTAAAGAAGATTTAGAATTACTTTCTACATTTTACCGGAATAAAGGATATAGAGATTTTGAGATTTTGAAAGACACCATCCAATATTCTAATGATTCAAAAAAAATGAATATTACCCTATCCATTTCAGAAGGAGAAAAGTATAAGTATAGAAATTTTTCTTGGGAAGGGATGTCTCTGTTTAGTGAAAAGGATTTACAAAATACTCTTGCTTTAGAAAAAGGAGATCAATTTAGTGATGAAGGTTTTAATCTCGCATTATACTCAAGGGTTCAGGGCTTATATTTAGACAGGGGATATATTTATAGCCGTATTGAACCTCAGATAACTCCAATTGGTAGAGATTCTCTTGATATACACTTTGTTATTACTGAAAATCATAAAGTTTATATTAATAGTATAATTGTACAAGGGAACACACGAACTCGTGAGAATGTAATTCGCAGGACAGCTTAGAGTGTTCCCTGGTGATGTCTATAGTCAAGAAAGAATAGCAAGAAGCTATAGAGAAGTCATGATGCTTAATTTTTTTTGCTAATGCAGCACCCAATATTCTACCAGTATCTGATGATAAAGTTGATGTTGAATTCAATGTTGAAGAAAAAACCAGCAGGGCAAGCTAGTGCTAATATGGGTTACTCTCAATATTTAGGTTTAACAGGAGGTGGAGGAATTTCTTTGCCAAATTTTCGTGGAAGAGGTCAAAGTCTTAGTTTTAGTTTTAACGCTGGTGTTAGTGGAGGTGGTCAAAATTCATATGCTTACCAATCCTACAATTCTGATAGGCCTAAAAGTCGCTCTGCAAGTATTAGTTTTACTGACCCTATGGTAAACGATACTAAAAACCTTGTAGGTGGTTCTCTTTACTATAGAATGATGGGTGGATCAACTATGTACTATTCCCCTTTGGAAACAACGATTGCAGGGGCGAGTATTATGCTTGGTCGTATTTTCAAATGGCCCGATGACTTTTTTAGAGGTACATGGCAATTACAAATACATAGGAGGGAGTATAGGGGGAGCCAGGCAGATATAGATAACTATGCAGGAGGAAGAACTAGGTCAGATGGTATAAGTTTAATTCAATCTATTCGTAGGGATAGCAGAGACCATCCTGAATTCCCAACTATTGGTTCTCATTTCTCTTTGAATTCTACTTTATCTGGATGGAAATTAGGTGGACAAGAAAACTTTCAAAAGCATACACTTAATCTTGAATGGTTCACGCCAACATTCTGGAAATTTGTACTAATGAATTCAATGAAAATAGGTGCAATAAAAGAACTTCCTTCAAATAATAATAGCCCTTCTTATATACCCCTATAATGATAGGTTTATAATGGGAGGTAACGGAATACCTTATGGCAATGTTTTAAGAGGTTATGATGACAATAGAGTTGGTCCTCTTACTAGCACAGGAAATCCAATTGGCGGTAATACTTTAGTAAAATTTAGTACAGAATTCAGAATTCCATTCGCTGAAAACCCTGTGGTTTATGGAATGGTTTTTGCAGAAATGGGTAATGTTTGGTCTTCAACCGATTTGATGGAGAGGCTTAGTCTCCCTAGATCTGGTCCTCTTGATTTAAAAAGATCTGCGGGGGTGGGAGTTAGGTTCTTTATGCCTATGATTGGGATGTTAGGCTTTGATTTGGCAAGGGGTTTCGACAGAGTTGATATTAATGGTAAATTAAAGCCTGAATGGAAAAACAACTCTTACATTTGGTCAACAATTTTAATAAGAAGGAGATAATCTTGAAAAGGTCGTATAGGTATTTAATTGTTTTATTTTATTTTATTTTATTTTTAGCACCCACTAAAGCGCAACTGAAAATTGGATATGTTTTATCTGAAAGAATTCGAACTGAGTTTGAAGATTTCAAGGAAGCGGAATCTCAATTACAGTTAGAATATAGGAAAGTTCAAACTGAATTCGATAAAATGGTTCTTAAAATGGATAGCCTAAAACAAGATTATGAAGTCAAGCGCCTTATGGCGCTAGATAAGGGTGAAAGTATAAAACAAGAGATAGTTCAAATGGAGCAATCGATACAAACGTATCAAGCTGAAAAAATCGGTCCCCAAGGAGAGCTAATGAGAAAGCAGGCTCAGATGGAATATGAAATTTTAGGGAAAGTAAAAAAAGGCTGTTGATAAAGTAGCTATTGATGGTGGATATGATTACATAATTGATGCATCTGTCGGGTTGTTATATTTTAAACCAAAATATGATATGACTGATGATGTCCTACATGAGTTGCGCAATCTAAAATCAGAAAAGTAGATTGGAAATTACGCTCGGGGAAATAGCTTCCGAAATTGGAGGAAAAGTTATAGGAGATTCTAGGCATCTTATAAAAGGAGTGTCCCAAATACAAGAAGCTAGCCCTGGTACTATTACGTTTTTTAAGCAACCCTGCTTATAAAAAATATCTAGATACTACAAATGCGGATGCTGTCATTGTTGAAGAGAAAAATCTTTTAAATAAAAAAATGGGTATTGTTGTTCAAAATTCACAGTTTGCTATGGCTAAAGCTCTAAGACTTTTTAATCCAGTTACAAAAGAAAATCCAATTATAGATTCGATGGCTTATATTTCTAATTATGCAAAAATTGGGGAAAAAGTTTCTGTTGGACCGGGCGCATGTATTGAAAAAGGTGTTGAAATTGGGGATGGATGTAAAGTTGGCTCAAACACCTACATTGGGCAAAATACTATCGTAGGAGATAATTGTGAATTAAATGCAAATGTATCTGTTTATAATAATACCAATATTGGATCTAAAGTAGTTATCCACAGCGGTACTACAATAGGTTCAGATGGTTTTGGTTTTGTTACAATTGACGGGAATCATGAAAAAATACCTCAAACTGGTAATGTTGTAATTAAAAATGATGTGGAAATTGGATCTAATTGCTCAATTGATAGGGGAACAATAGGAAGTACAATAATAGGTGAAATGACAAAAATAGACAACCTAGTTCATATCGCCCATAATGTAAAAATTGGTAAGGGGTGCTTGATAACTGCAGCTTTTGCTGTTGCAGGGAGTACAGTGATCGGTGATTTTTGTACTTTTGCTGGTCAGGTAGGTGTTGCTCCACATTTAAAAATTGGTAACAATTCAATCGTTGCTTCAAAGGCTGGTATCACAAAATCATTGAAAGGTGAGGGAACATATGCAGGTTTCCCCGCAAGGGATATCAAAGATCATAATCGAAGACAGGCATTGATTAATGATGTAGAAAAGCTAAAAAGAAAAGTTTCTCAATTAACTAAAGAAATAATAGATACTTAAGTTTTTCAATGGAAAGAAACCAAAGAACAATAAGAACCTCTCAATCCTGCGAAGGAGTTGGCCTTCACACGGGTGTTGAAACTATAATAACTTTTCACCCAGCTCCAGAAAATTTTGGTATTCGTTTTGTTAGGTCTGACATTCCAAATTGTATGGAAGTAAAAGCAGACATAGATCATGTGGTAGATATTTCTAGAGGGACTACAATTGAAGAGAATGATATAAGAATTCATACCGTGGAGCATGCTCTTGCAGCTGTTAGTGGACTCCGTTTAGATAATATTCTAATTGAATTAAGCGGCAAAGAACCTCCAGTGATGGATGGTAGTGCAAAAGATTTTGTTGAATGCCTAATTAAAGCGGGAATAAAGATTCAGAATAAAGAGAGAAGGGTTCTAGAAATAACACGAGCTGTTAACTACACTAATTCTTACCGGGATATTGATATACATGTAATTCCTTCAGACCGTTTTAGAATAACATTTATGGTGGAGTACCCTTTGCCTGCTTTGGGCACGCAGTATGAAGCAATTTATAATATGGAAGAAGATTTTTCCTTTGAAGTCGCTCCTGCTAGAACTTTTTGTTTTTTAAGTGAGGTGGAGATGCTTAAGGAGCAAGGATTAATAAAAGGAGGGGGGTTAGATAATGCAGTTGTCATTATTGATAAAGAGATTGATTCTATAGAGATGGATCGTTTAAAAGAGCTGTTTGGCATAGAACATAATATCATTCAAGGTGCAAACGGTATATTAAATGGTAAAGTATTGAGGTTTAAAAATGAGCCGGTAAGGCATAAGACTCTTGATTTAATTGGGGACTTAGCCTTGTTAGGTTTTCCAATTAAAGGACATGTCACTGCTGCTAGAGCAGGGCATGCAAGCAATGTTGAATTTGTTAAAAAATTAAAAAAACATTATTCTACAGAGTTAAAAGCATTACGAAAAGAATAGCATAATGAATCCATTCAAAAGTCAAACAAAATTTGATATAAATGATATTATTAAAGTTCTTCCACATAGATATCCTTTTATTCTAATTGATAGAATAAAAATAACAGAACCAGGAGAACATCTGGTCGCTTTAAAAAACATGACTATTAATGAGCCTTTTTTTCAAGGACATTTTCCAGGGCAACCTGTTATGCCAGGGGTTTTATCATTAGAAATAATGGCACAAGCAGGTTCATTTTTAATGTTAAGTCAGGTTGAAGATCCTCTGTCTGCTAATATGTTTTTCTCAGCGGTGGAAAAAGCGAAATTTAGAAAACCAATTGTTCCAGGCGACCAGTTAATGGTTCATATGACACTAGTTAGAAAAAAATTAAACCTTTGCAAATTTCACGGTGTTTGTAAGGTTGATGATGAAATTGTTGCTGAAGCTTTTTTTTCAGCTAACCTTGTAGATAGAGCCCGAGAATAAAATTTCTACTATAATTCATTCTACTGCAGTAATTAAAGAATGTGCAGATCTAGGCTCTAATGTAACAGTTGGTCCTTTTTCAGTAATAGAGAAAAATGTAAAGATTGGAGACAATAGTTATATAGGCAATAATGTTACTATAGCATGTGATACTATAATTGGTGAAAATTGCAAAATTTTTCATTCTAGTTCTATTGGAGAAGTTTCTCAAGATTTAAAATATGATGGAGAAAAAACATTTACTAAAATAGGAGACAATACTACAATTAGAGAGTATGTCACCATAAATAAAGGTACTAGCGAGCTAGGGAAAACAGAAGTAGGATCAAATGTTCTTTTGATGGCTTCAACCCATATCGCACATGACTGTTTAGTTGGTGATAATGTTATTATGTCTAACCTTGCTACTTTAGGTGGACATGTTAAAATTGGAAATTGGGCTATCCTTGGTGGAGGGGTGATGGTTCATCAATTTACTCAAATTGGAGAACATGCCTTAATCGGAGGAGGATTTAGAGCCGTTCAAGATGTGCCACCTTTTATTTTAGCTGCAAACCATCCTCTTAAATACAAAGGTATAAATGCAGTTGGATTAAAAAGACGTGGTTTTTCTAAAGAGGATAGGAGTTTAATAAAACAGGCATATAAAATATTCTTTCGTTCAGGCGTAAATAGGAAAAACGCTATAAAAAAAATTGAAGCAGAACTTCCTAAAACAAAAGTAATCCAAAATATTCTTGAGTTTATAAACCATTCTAATAGAGGAATAATTTAAAATTTTTTGAAGAATATTTTTCATTACGGGATATTTAGATTTTTATTTTTATTACAAATTTTGAATGGTTCAAATAATGCTAAATCTTTGAACTTAATCTCATTGGGGATAAGTAAGTCGTATGCTATAAATCCTTTTAATTCCAATCGATTATATTTTCAGAGTAGTATGTCTTTTAAATCGTTACCAGGGACCAAAAATTACCAATATTATCCAGATATAGGTTTTGGTTATAAAGTAAGTAAAAACCTTGCTTTAGAGGGAAGTGTTTTTAATTATAGGTTGGGTGGTTTTTCTGATCAAATAATAAGGGGTGGTGTTCAATATTATTTTGGATCAAGTGATGCGCTAAGCTGGGTGAGTTCATTTAAAAAAGTCAATTATAAATCTTTAAAAAATTACAATATTGATAACATAACATTAGATATTTCTAAATGGATAAATTATGGACATAATTTTTTTAGATTCGGTTTAGGATCAAATTTTTATACAAAGGATAATTTTTTGCGTAAGCAAAAAGGACAAATTAATTTTATGTTAATCAATATAATTATTCCAGTAAAAATTTTCCAACTTGGTTTTGAGACAAGAATGAATCTAGATATGCTTTTTTACTCATTTTCATTCCAAAAAGATTTTTATTAATGGAAAAACATATTTCGATATTAGGGTCTACTGGGTCTATTGGAGTTAACGCTCTCAAAATTGCTGAATTTCTTTCTAGAGAGATAAAAATTGAATACCTTACTGCAAATAAAAATTTCGAGCTTTTAATTGAGCAAACAAAAAAGCATAAACCAAAATCAGTATGTTTAGTTGATAAAAAGCTTTATAAAAATCTTAAATTGGGGATTAATTCAAAACAAGTTGAAATATTAGCTGGCAGAGAAGGCTTGCTTGAGATATGCAAGAGGACAGATGTAAATGTCATGCTAAATGGTTTGGTTGGAGCATCCGGTATGGAGCCAACCTTATCTGCGATAAAAGCAGGTGTGAATGTAGCTTTGGCGAATAAAGAAAGCCTTGTAATGGCTGGTGGTATTATAAATAAAGCGATGGAATTATCTGGAGCAAAAATTTTTCCTGTAGACAGTGAGCATTCAGCTATATGGCAATGTTTGGTTGGTGAAAATTTTAGTGATATAAGAAGAGTTATTTTAACTGGAAGCGGCGGGCCATTTAGGGGCAGAGATTTAGATACATTTCACGATATTTCTGTAGAGGAGGCGTTAAAACATCCTAATTGGGATATGGGGAAAAAGATTAGTATTGATAGTGCAACGATGATGAATAAGTGTTTGGAAGTAATTGAAGCATATTGGCTTTTTCACCTAGATCCTAAAAAGATTGATATAGTTATTCATCCTCAATCAATTATTCATTCTATGGTTGAGTTCAATGATGGTTCTATAAAAGCTCAAATGGGTGTACCAGATATGAAGGTTCCAATTCAATATGCTTTAACATTCCCTTCCCATTCAAAATCTCCATGGGAAAGGTTAGATTTTTTATCATGCGGTGATCTTACTTTCCAGAGTCCAGATTACGATAGGTTCCCCTCCTTGCAATTAGCTTATCAGGCTTTAAAAGATGGTGGCACTGCATCTGCTGCACTAAATTTATCAAATGATTACTCAGTACAAAAATTTTTGGAGAATAAAATTATTTTTACAGATATTTGTAAAATCAATCGTTCGGCTCTTCAAGACCATCCATGGATTGAGCATCCAAATTTAAATGATTTAATTAATTTAGATAGTTGGGTCAAAAAACATGTAAATGAATTTTGATTCATTGGAACTTAATTTTTTTTTCATCGTAGATTAGACTACTATGACTACCTTTTATGCTTTCATAATACTCCTTGGAGTTTTAGTTACCATTCATGAATTTGGACATTTTATTGCTGCTAGATCAGTTGGTATAAGAGTAGAGCGGTTTTCGGTAGGGGTACCTCCAAGGTTGTTTTCTATTACTTCTATCGATGGAGGGTTTTTATTAAATATATTTTTCTTCAAACTAAAAAATGGGAAAATAAAATGGAGCCCTATTATATCGAAAACAATAAAGAAGGAAAACCGAATAGGATCTAGCACCGAATATGTAATTGCTCTTTTACCACTCGGCGGATATGTAAAAATGGCAGGAATGATTGATGAAAGTATGGATACGAATATGAATTACAAGAGCGATGAATTTCAGTCAAAAACCCTACTCCAAAAAATATGGGTTTTAAGTGCGGGAGTTATAATGAACACTCTCCTTGCAGTAATTGTTTTTTCATTACTTGGCTTTTATAATGGAACTCCGAAAACTAACGATGAACCTATCGTCTTTGAACTTCAAGAAAATATGCCTGCTGAAAAAGCGGGGTTGCTTCCTGGAGATAGAATTGTATCAATTAATTCTGAAGGTATTAATACTTGGGGAGATATGACAAAGTTGATTCATTCTAACCCTAACAATCTTCTTTCATTTAAAATAAAAAGAGGTATTGAGGTATTAGATTTTGATATCAAAACTTCTGAATATGCCGTACCCTCAAAAAGTGCTATAGACACTATTGGAATTATTGGTATAGCTCCTGAAGTATATTATGAAGATATTTCATTCACGAAAGCATTTTCCAATGGTTTAAATCAGACAATTTCAAGCTTTGGTTTAATTATTTACAGTTTACAAATGTTGGGTTCTGGAGCCGCTTCTATATCAGATCTTGGTGGACCAATTATGATTGCACAACTGGCAGGGCAAACAGCTGAAGCTGGTATTACTCCCTTTTTAACTTTCATGGCACTGCTAAGTGTAAACTTAGCATTTTTAAATATCTTGCCTATTCCTGGATTAGATGGCGGTCATATTTTTATCCATTTGATTGAAGCCGTTTTACGTAGGCCTTTAAAAATCAAAACTCGTATTGTTATTCAACAAATTGGAATGGCGCTATTATTAATGTTAATGGTTACTGTTATTATGCAGGATATAACTAGACTTTTTAATTGATAATTTTATCAAGTTCTAGTTCTAGATAACCATACTTAAGCTTTAATCTAATTTTCACCGGATACTTTTTTATATCATTAGAGAACATAACATCTAGTTCTGCTTTATTTTTAAATTTTTTATTATCTTTTCTTTCAGGTGAAACAATGGAACAAGTGTATTCCCCAGCAGGGACACGGACTACTTCATTTTCTCGAACCATTAAATTTAATAGGACAGTTTTATTATTTTGAATTAAAGAGATTTCTCGATTTTTAAAATCTTGAATACTATTTTTACGAAAAAAATAAAATAAAGAATAAGGAGATTGAGTATTTTTTTCTATTCGTAAAGTATCATTATTTATTAATGCAAAATTATTTTTTCTATTAAAGTGAATCTTTGTTGATTTCTTAAACCTTCCTTCGCTTATTTCTTCGTGTATTTTTACTGGTAAAAATGTTTTTATATCTAGCCATAAGTTAATTTCATCATTTATAGGGAAAATATAATTAATTGGTCCTTCACTTCTTGCTGTAAATCGAATATGGTATACACTATCGCTACCGGCAACTGTTTTTTTTATGATTTCTAGACTCGCATTAGCAGCATGAACACCACGAAAAGATGCATTGTATAAAAGAGTTTCTCCAATGCTTACAGGCAAAGAATTTCCGAAAACAAGAGAAAGGTTTATGAAAAATAAATATTTTTTTTTCAACGTAACTGTTTCCAAAAACCATTTTTAAATAAAAATATTTTTGATCCAGCGCCATTAATAATACCATCATCAATTATTAAATCTATATCATTTGTAAATTCGTTTAAAATATCATTTGGTTTAGTATATGGTTTTTCTCCTGTTCTATTTACACTTGTGCTAGTAATTGGATTTGGAAATAAAATTGATAATTCCTTACAAAATAAATGCTCAGGTATTCTAATACCTAAAGTATTTTCATTTCCTAAGATAAGTTTAGAACAGATATTTTTTTTAACTGGAGCAATAATTGTATTCCCATTTTTCAGTTTATTTTCAATATTTTCTTTTTGATTTTCTTTTATAGACATCCAATTAATTGCAGTTTTTTTGTTTGGAGCTATTACACTAATAGGCCCGGATCTGTTTTTTATTTTATTTAGGGTTTTAATTGAGGTTTCGTTTTTAGAGTCACAACCTAGTCCATACAATGTATCTGTTGGGTATGCAATTATCCCTCCTTTACTAAGGACATTGCATGCTTCTAAAACTGCATTTGGCGCATTGTTTTTAATTAATTTTCCCAAGGTATTATATTTTTTTTGTTTTCCATCTTCTATGGAACCAAAAGTATTGATCTGGATATTGTTTTATATATAACTCTAATAGTTTTGTGTATTCTTGGGTTATTTGTTCTATGTTTTTATTCTTAGTGTTAATTGCTTTGAAGTGAATATGATATTTTTGAAAATTTTCTTTAAAGCAGACACCTAATAATAATGGAGCTTTCGTATTAATATGAAATAACGCAGCCCCCTTAGGAGTAGATGCGGGGGTTCCAAAAAAATCAACAAAAACTCCCTTTTTTTTAGCATCTTGATCGCTTACAAGTCCAAGTAAACCATTCTTTGATAAGACTTCGTACATTAACTTTACAGAGTTCCCTCTTAAAATATGTTTTGTGCCTGCTAATTCTCTTTGATTTATAAAAAAATCATGAGCTCCTCTATTTTTCTGCTTTTGTGCGACGCCTACAAAAAGAGGGACATTTCTAGCGACCCACTGACCTAATATCTCCCATGCTCCAAAATGGCCTGTAATGAATACTATTCCTTTTTTTTGTTCTATAAACGATTGAAGAGTTTTATTTCCTTTGACTTCTATTTGTATATTTTCAAAAGAATCGGGGAATGATACAAATTCAATAAAATTATGACAAAAATTAAGATAGGTGTTTTTAAGTATTTTTTCTCTTTGATTAGGTTCAAGATGGGGGAAAGCTTTTTTGATATTCGTTCTTGCTTGTTTTTTTCGTATACTTAAATAATTGTAAAATGTTGATCCAATCCTCGAAGCAATATAGTATCTTTTTTTAGCATTTATATTTGAAAAGCATTTTTTTAAAATTCGCAAAAGATATGAAGTAATAATGTGAGATGTTCTCATTTAGGTTTGAAATTACATCATAATAATTGCGAAGTTTAGATGGTTTTTTATTTTACTTAACCTTTAAATGTATGAAATTAATAGTCGTGAAAAAGCTTATAGTCTTTATATCCATTGTATTTTCAATTGCTTATTCTGAAACAGTGTATCGAGTTCCAATTGAAGGTGTCATAGATTTAGGTTTGCCTCCCTATATCAAAAGAGTTATCAAAGAAGCGGAGGCATCTAAGATTGATGCAATTGTTTTTGAAATTAACACATTTGGTGGTAGAGTAGATGCTGCAACCCAAATTAAAGATGCTATATTAAGTAGTGAAGTGCAAACTATTGCATTTATCAACCGACGTGCAATTTCTGCGGGTGCATTGATTTCTCTTTCTTGCGAGAAAATTTTTATGACAGGTGGAGGCTTAATAGGTGCCGCTACTGCTGTAGATATGTCAGGAAAAAAAGGTAGTGAAAAAGTTATTAGTTTTATGAGGGAAGAAATGGCTTCTACTGCCGAGCAAAGAGGAAGAAATAAGAAAATTGCGAGAGGTATGGTAGATGAAGAATTATCGTTCACGCATTTAGTTCTTAATCAAGATTCTATCCTTGTACAAGATATTGAAGGAAGAAAAGAAGGAAAACTTATTTCGTTAACCACAGATCAAGCTCTGAAATACAAAATTGCTGATGGTACCGCTGAAAATATAAATTCTGTTCTGGATTCTTTGGATTATGAAAATGTTGAAATAGTTGAGAAAGGTGAAAACTGGTCGGAAGATATTGTTAGGTTTTTAACTAACCCAGTGGTTGCTTCTTTATTAACTACTTTTGGGTTTTTAGGAATATTATTTGAGCTTCAGAGTCCAGGTTGGGGTATCCCAGGTTTTGTAGGTTTGACTTGTTTAATCTTGTCTTTAAGTGCTTCCTACATAGCTCAATTAGCTACAATGTCTGATCTGCTTTTTGTTTTTGCGGGGTTAGGGATGGTTTTGCTAGAGATTTTAGTCATTCCTGGATTTGGTATTATTGGGATTGGTGGTTTTGGATTTTTGATGTACGGTCTCTATTTATTACTTTTACCAGATATTCCCGTTGGAGATGAAATAGTAGGACAGGCGATGGACGGCTTTTTTATAGGACTAGTTGGGTCTGTTATCGGATTAGTTCTTTTGGTTAGATTAATGATTAAAACAAAATTTTGGAAACAATTGACTTCTCCTGATGTACAAAAGAAAACTGATGGTTTTTCAAATAGTTTCGGATGGGAGTCACACAAAGGGAAAGAAGGAGTTGCTGATACAGACCTACATCCTTCAGGATGGATTCGATTTGAAGACAAACGTATTTTTGCCGTAAGCGAAGGAGACTTTATAGAGAAAGATGAGAAAATTGTTGTTCTATCTGTTGATGGTAACAGAGTCGTGGTGAGAAAATTAAATAAATAAAAGGATAAAATTATGCCGGTAATACAAATGTTTTTAATAGGTGTCATTGTTTTAGTGACTCTTGTCATTTTTTATTTTGTTCCAGTAGGTATGTGGATTCAAGGAGTTGTTTCTTTAGGGTTAGGCAGAATACGAATTGTTGACTTAATTAGGATGCGACTCAGAAAAATATCTCCACGTTTAGTTACTGACGGTGTAATTAATTTACATAAAGCAGGTCTTGCTCATATCACAACTGATATGTTAGAGACTCATTTTTTAGCCGGTGGGAATGTACAGAACATTGTTTCTGCGCTCATTGCGGCAGATAAAGCCAACATCAAATTACCATTTGAAACTGCCACAGCAATTGATTTAGCAGGAAGAGATGTTAATGAAGCTGTGCAGACTTCTGTATATCCAAAAGTGATCAATGCTCCAATGGATGGTTATCTTGCTGCGGTTGCAAAAGATGGGATTGAACTTAAAGCAAGAGCTCGTGTTACAGTAAGAACTAATATCCCAGGTCTTGTTGGTGGAGCCACAGATGATACAATTATTGCTAGGGTCGGCGAGGGTATAGTATCTGCAATTGGTTCGGCAGGTAACTACTCACAAGTATTAGAAAACCCTGATAATATTTCTCGCGCTGTTTTAGATAAAGGATTGGATGCAGGAACTGCATTTGAAATTTTATCTATTGATATTGCTGATCTTGATGTAGGGAAAAACATTGGTGCCTCACTTCAAGCAGATCAAGCAGAAGCAGATCTTAGAGTTGCACAGGCTAAAGCAGAAACTAGAAGAGCAATGGCTGTTGCTGAAGAACAAGAAATGACTGCGAAAACTCAGGAAATGAAAGCAAAAGTGGTAGATTCAGAATCTCAGGTGCCATTGGCTATGGCGCAAGCTTTTAAAGATGGGAATTTGGGGATTATGGATTATTATAAAATGGAAAACATCAAGTCAGATACTGATATGAGAGATGCGATTGCAGATACAGATATGGAAAAAACAACAGATAATCCAGTAGAGGATTGATAATGATGTTCTTTTTTATTAATGGTTGATTACTCATTTCCCAAAAATATGGTTGGAGAAATTTCTGAAAGATGTTTACGGTGTTATGAAGAGCAATATTGGTTTGGTGAAAACTTTTTATTTAATTATATCAATGAAAATAATGTAAACGGTAAGAGAGTTTTAGAAATAGGATGTGCGGAAGCAGGGTTGTTAAAATTTTATAATGATAAAGGTGCTAAATGCTCTGGTTTAGAGTTGTCAAAAATAAGGTTTAATAATGCGATTTCATTAAATGATAAAAATAAACTACATTTATTTCAAGCTAACATTTGTGAGCCTTCTTCATATAAAAAACATATAAAACAAAATTATGATTTAATAATAATCCGAGATGTAATAGAGCACATTAGCAATAAAAGTATAGCCCTATCCAACATGTTTAGCATTCTTAAGCCTGGAGGGAAATTATTTATTTCCTTTCCACCAAAGTACTGTCCATATGCAGGTCACCAACAAACAATACCAAACATTCTAGGAAAAATTCCATATATTTATCTAATGCCTAATTTTTTATATGAGAGATATTTAAAATTAATTAAATGCTCATCTAAAAAGATTGAATATCTAATGCAAACAAAAAAGACTAGGATCTCAAATTTTGAGATGCTTCGCTTGCTATCTGAAACAGGTTTTAAAGTTTTAAAAAGAAGTAATTGGTTTATTCGGCCGGCCTATTCATTTCGGTTTAAATTACCAAAACTTAGAAATCCTTTTTCCTGGGCTCCGGTTTTAGATGAAATTTTTTGTAACGGGATGTTGATTCTTGTTGAAAGGACAAAGGTGTAATATGGAATGGCTTGGAGTATTATTATTATATCTTATTTCTGGGTTTATGAAAAAACGTCAGCAAAACATTAAAAGACGTGAAATAGAATCTGATCCTGAATGGGATTCTGAAAAATCCTTTTCAGAAAACAAGGAAGATACTCCAAATTCCTTAGATCAATTACTTAATGATCTTTTTGAGAATAATCCCAAAACACCTGAGCCTGATCCTCTTATTAGAAAAACGGTGAAAAGTGTAAACGCAAAACCGTTACCTAAAAACGAACGAAATAAAATAGAAGATCCTATACCAGATGAGAATAAAGAAGTCTTAGATGAAAAAATTTATCATTCAAAAATTGCAGATAGAGAGCAGCAGCACTTCGGAAACAAATGGAAGAAAAAAATAAATATCCGTGGAAACCTTTTTAATTCTAAACAAGCTATAAAAAAATCAATAATTGCAAAAGAAATTTTAGATAAGCCACTTGCAATAAGAAAATAGCTTATTGTAATTGATTATATACTTTTTTTGCTTCTGTTTTTAGTTCGTCCCTTGACGCATTATTATATATAATAAAATCTGCCATCTCTATTTTATCCTTCTCAGGCCATTGTAATTCTACTCTTTTTAAAAAATCATCCCGGCTAAGATCTCCTTTCTTCATAACTCTTTCTGTTCTTATTCTTAAATGAGATGTTACAACTATTACATAGTCCATATGGATATCAGCACCAGATTCATATATTAGAGCTGCATCTACTATAAAAATATCATGGTTTCCTTTTTCAATAATAGATTCAAAACATAAATCAATTTCTTTAAAAACATAGGGGTGAATTATCGTATTCAATTTTAATTGATTGAATTCATTTTGAAATGCAACACGTCTTAATTTTTTCTTATCAATAATTCCTTCCGCAGAAATAACATCTGAACCAAATTCTAAAATTAATTCATTTTGAGCAGTTTTATTTTTATCGAGTATTTGTTTTGCTATTGTATCTGCGTCAAAAATATATGCACCCCATTTACTAAAGAGAGCGCTAACCTCACTCTTCCCAGAACCAATTCCTCCTGTTAAAGCGACTTTTAACATATTAAAAAATTACCTGCAAAATTCGTTCGGTGATTTTTTCAATTTCACCAATTCCATTAATATTTTTTAGAATGTTTTTTTTTTGATAATAATCAATTAAAGGTGCAGTTTGCTCCCAATATATTTTTTGCCTTTTTTTAACAATATTTATAGCCTCATCACTCCTTCCTGAGCTTTTTCCTCTATCGATAATCCTCTTTATTAATTCATTTTCATCAGCAGTCAAATTTATAACAGCATGGAGATTATGTCCTCTTTCAACTAATAATTTATCAAAACCGGTCGCCTGTGGAATTGTTCTTGGAAATCCGTCAAACAAATATCCTTCACTTGGTATTTTTACACAAATTTTTTCTGATATAATATCAAGTACGAGTTTATCCGGAACAAAGTTACCATGATCGATAAAAGATTTAGCTATTTTACCTATTTTAGTATCCATTTGTATTTCATTTCTTAGGATTTCACCTGTTGATATATGCGTGACATCTAAGAATTTAGATAATATTTTTGCCTGTGTTCCTTTTCCTACCCCAGGCGGTCCCATGATTAATAATTTCATAATTTATCTAGATTAAAATACCTGCAATAGTTGCAGTTAGCCAAGAAGCTAACGCCCCTCCAATCATTGCTTTAAAAACAATTTTTGATAAAACATTTTTCTTTTCTGGAGCCATAGCACCAATTCCACCGAGTTGAATCCCAATAGATCCAAAATTAGCAAATCCACATAGTGCATAGCTAGAGATAATCGCGGATCTTTCAGAAATTAGATTATTTTTAATTAAGTCTCCTAGGCTACCATAAGCAATAAGTTCAGTTAAAACAATTTTTTCACCCATAAGTCTACCAACTATGTTTGCTTCCTGCCATGGGATTCCCATTGTCCAGGCAAGAGGGGAAAAAATTATGCCTAAAATTTCTTGTAAATTAATATTTAAAAAATATTCTAAAGTAAAATTAATCATACTTAGAATAGAAATAAAGGCGACTAACATAGCCCCAATATTTGCTGCGAGCTTTAACCCTTGGGTAGCTCCATTCCCTAGAGCATCCATAGCATTAGCAGTGTTTTTTTCAACACGTAGTTCTAATTCATCTAGTGAATTTGCTTTCTCTGTTTCAGGGTAAATTAATTTTGCTATAACTAAAGAGGCTGGAGCAGACATGATGCTTGCCGCCAGCATATGGCCTGCAATTCCTGGAATCTTTTCAAGCCAAAGTACATAAAGCGCAAGAACGGAACCTGCCACCGTAGCAAACCCTCCAGTCATGACTGCCATTAATTCAGATGTTGTCATATTCTTTATATAAGGGCGAATTAAAATAGGTGCCTCTGTTTGTCCAACAAAAATATTTGCGGAAATACTTAACGTTTCAGCTCCGCTAGTCTTCATACTTTTTTCCATCAACCTTGCTATCCATTTTACCGCAATTTGAATAATGCCAAAATGGTACGCAATGGAAATTAAACTTGAGAAGAAAATAACAACGGGCAATGCTCTGAACGCAAAATTAATCATTGCCTCGTGATATCCTATTCCTGGAACAAAAGAGCTGAATAAAAAGTCGCTTCCTTTATCTGAAAAACTAATCAGAGTTTTAAAAACTTTATCTACAAAAAAAAATTGTGATTTTATAAATGGTATTTTAAGTATTATAAGACCGAAAAAAACTTGTAGTCCTAAACCCCAAAATATCGTTTCAAACTTAATCGCATTACGATTATTGGAAAGGACATAAGCAATCATTAAAAGAGCAAAAATCCCTATAAACCCCGTATACATTATAATTAATCTCTGTTAGGCATTATAAAACAATTTCTACATCGCGCTTCATATTTATCAAGCTCTCCTAAAACAACCTGACCAGCATCGCCAGTTGTTCTTTGTGTATAAGAAGCAGGGTTACCACATAACACGCAAATAGCTCTCAGTTTATCAAGGTAGTCTGCTTCACACATAATTGCTGGCATTGGTCCAAATGGTTCTCCTAAATAATCTGTATCTAATCCTGCCGCAATTACACGTTTATTGTTGGATGCTAGATTTTTGCAAACATCTACAATGGAATCATCAAAAAACTGTACTTCATCAATTCCAACGACCTTAAATTTTTTTGATAATTGTATGATTTTCGAAGGCTTATTTATCATAATAGATTTTAATTTATTCATATTGTGACTTACAATATGTTCATCGCTAAAGCGGGAGTCAATTTTTGGTTTAAAAATAACCGTAGACATTTTTGCAATCTGCGCTCTTCTCAATCTACGGATAAGTTCTTCTGTTTTACCGGAGAACATGCTCCCACAAATTACTTCTATCCACCCTGAATTTATTGGTGTTAATGTCATTTAATTTCTAAATCTATTTTCGATTTGATTTGACTAATTGATTTATCTATCAATGCTGTTCCTTCAATAACTATATCAGAATAAGATTTTGAAGGCTGAACAAACTTCTCATGCATTGGCTTTACCGTTGAATAATATTGTTTTTCAATGGACTCTTTGGTTCTTCCTCTAAAATGAATATCTCGTTCGATTCGTCTATTAATCCTTATATGTTCAGGAGTTTCTACAAACACTTTTAATGTATAAAATTTATGAAGTCTGATGTAATAAAGGATAAGAATACCTTCTATAATTATGATAGGGCGCGGGCTTATTTTTTTTTCTTCTTTTTCTCTTAGATGTTTATAAAAATTATATTTGGGACTGTAAATAGGTTTACCAGAAATAAGTATTTTTAAATGGTTCTCAATTAATGCTGAATCTATAGCATTTGGATGATCAAAGTTTTGTTTACAACGATCCTTATAATCTAGATTAGAAATGTCCTTATAATATGAATCTTGCTCAATAATTAATATTTTTTTTTTTGGATAGGTACTAGCAAGACTTTTCGCTAAATAAGATTTTCCTGATCCTGTTCCACCTGAAATTGCTATAATCATTGTATTCATTTTAAATCTTTTTTATCAAAAGCATCTGGGATTAATTTGCTACTACAAACGGTTTTTACCCAACCATTCATATCACATATATATACTGGTATTTCACCACATAATTCCCATATAACCTGCCTACAGGCTCCACAAGGCATCCCAGCATTTTTTGTTGCCACTGCAATTGATTTAAATTTATTATATCCTTCAGCAATAGCCCTAAATAAGGCAACTCTTTCTGCACAACAAGTTAATCCATAGCTTGAAGATTCAATATTACATCCACCAATTATTTTTCCTGAATCGATTTCTACTGCCGATCCAACTTTATACTTTGAAAATGGTGCATAGGCTTTTTCACACATTTTTATAGCTGCCTGTATTACTTTTTTGTTCATTATATTTAAATCTTATAATTTTGTATATATTTTATTGACCCCACTCCTGCAATAAATCCGCCAATATGAGCAAACCAAGCAACACCACCATTTGTATCTATCCCTAGGCTATTAAGACCACTTGATAGTTGAATAAAAAACCATACACCTAGTACAATTTGAGCTGGAACAATTAATGTGGTAATGAATATTATAATAAAAGCAAAAACATGTACTTTTGCTTTTGGAAAACTAATCATGTATGCTCCCAATACACCAGCAATCGCTCCACTGGCACCTACCATTGGGATTGAAGAATTTGGATCAATTATATATTGTGAAAAAGCAGCTCCAAAACCGCATAAAATATAAAAGAGTAAAAATTTAATATGACCCAAAATACTTTCTATATTATCTCCAAAAATATATAAAAACCACATATTACTTAAAATATGACTAAGTCCACCATGGATAAACATTGATGATAAAATACTAAATAAATTAAATGAATTAGGAATAAAGCCAAAGGTATAGAACAAGTTTGTATTGGCAGTTAAAAAAGAAACATAGGTAAAGGTTAAAAAAATAAGTACGTTTATTGTAATTAGTGTGTAAGTGATGTACGGAAACAATACCCTTGGATTATCATCTTTATAAGGAAAAAACATTAATAAACAGAAAAGTAAATAGTTTTATTTGATTCGTTCTCCATACGATCTTTTACTTTGAAGTTAATTGTATACGATCCACGGTTAAGTTGTTTATTTAAATTATATGAAATTTTCTTTTTGATAGGTTGATATGCTGGGTAGAGTACTGTGTCATTTAATTTTAAGTAAAAGGAAGTTTCTTTTGCTTCAATTCCAGATAAAGAATCGTTAACATAAACAGATATTTTATTTATATCTTCTTTGTTATAGCGTCCTCCATTTCCAGGAAAAAATTTACTGATATTTGGAGGGTCTAAATCTTGAATAACTGTAATTGCATCCATATGCTCAAGTGAAGCTGTAAGAATCATTTTTTTGCGATTATTTTTTGTGGTAGCATAATGCCATTTTTCTTTTTTAGGTTCGAAATAATAAATTCCTAATTTTGAATGCTCAGATAAGTCTCTTTCGTAACGAATGCCAACTTGGACTTCGCCTTTTAATGCTAGATCAAATGGTTGTAGTTGATATACTGGAGATAAATTAAAACCATTTTCAATAGGAGCAGAAATTTCCACTTCATCAATCCAGATTACACTATTTTGGTAAAAACTTCCGGGTAAAGATTTTACAGAACAATTTCGATTATTGGAAAATGCTATACTTTCACTACCTGGCACTACTGGTGTAAATAAATAATGAAATCTTGTTTGCCTAGATAAGTCTTTATGGGATAGTTCAATATCAACATATTTGATATCTTTTACGACATGATGTGATAATTTTTCTGAAAGGAAAACATTTGGTTGGATTTGTTCTAATTTAAATGCACTGAATGTATTATCATTTGCGAGCCTTAATTGTGCTATCGCAGGGACATAATTATCTAAGCTTACTTGGAAGAACAGACCTCGCTCTGTATTGGAAATTTTTAAATCTGGTCTTACATCCACTACGCTCAATTTGGATGTAAGATCAGTCCAATGAAAAGGGTTTACCATCCCCCCCAATTGATTAATTCCTATAATTTGCAAGACTCTTCTTTTTAGGTTAGATGTTGCTATAGTAATGTGAAGATCTTTTTTGACTTGTTCAGTGTTAATTAAATCAATCTTTTGGTCTGCAAATCCATATGGTGTGAAACTATATACTATAGCATCACGTATTGGGAGGCCTCCTCTTCGTGGTATTAAAGCGAGTGTGACAACTTTTTGATCTCGATAGATTTCTTTTGCCTCAAGAGTCATAGGAAAAGTGCCCGCTACTATACCTTTTACAATCGTTTTATTATTTTGAGCATCATAAATATTTATCTCTATTGAATGAAAACCTGGAGAGAGACCTAATATTCCTGTTGATGTCAATGTGTGGATAGAAGTTTTTTTATGCTCTGGAAGTTTATAAAGCTTTTGAAATTCGCCTAAATTTTTCTTTTTTAAATCATATTGGATAATCGTTTTCGCAAATTTGCCTTGTTTAAATGGTATCTTTGTATATTCTAATTCAAATTCTTTTTGATTATCTACTATTAATTCTATCCTATTAAACTGATATATATTGCTAGTGCCTTCTCTTTTATCTACAGCTTTAATAGCAAAACCAAATTCTCCAAATACACTTAGAGTATCTGCAAAATGATATATTCCTTTTTTATCTCGAAAAAGTGGAAATATCTGAGGTAAAGGACTTGCATTAATTAGAGCCCCTGCAGTTATAGGAATCAATGCTATTTCTTTTGCAATCGGCTTGGTATTATCCTCAAGAGAAAATGCTCTTGTTAAAGGATTTAAGGGTACGCTTTTACTGGTTCTATATTCAAAATGAATGTGAGGGGCGAATGAATTCCCAGTATTACCAGAAAATCCAATTAAATCACCTTTTTTTACTTGAAAATCTCTAGGTGAGAACTGAGTATCGACAACATAACTCATTCTTTTACCTTGTTGAAGTCTCCAGATTTTTTCTAATACTGGAGTAAAAGATTCTAAATGACCATATACTACTTCATGCCCAGAAGTAGTTCTTTGATATAGAGCTTTACCATAGCCGGTATAATTGGATCTAATTCGACTAATATATCCGTCTTCAACTGCAAAGACTTCTACTCCAATTTTCCCTCCGGTCTTTATATCTACTCCCATGTGAAAGTGATCATCTCTGTTTTCACCGAAGTTTGAAGAAAACACTTTGGTCATCTGAGTTGGCCATAGAACTTCTTGAGGAAATATTCTACCAAAAGTCAGCATTAAAATCATTGTAAAAGTTTTTATCATGAGGGATTTTTGAAAGACAATTTATCTAGTAAACAGGATGGTTATCAATGAGTGATTTGTTTACTGAATATACTTGATGTAAACTCCATTAAATATATTTATAAATTTAATAAGGAATTAAAATGAAAAAAATGTTATCAGTTTTAGTGATGGCGCTTATTCCCTCTTTTGTCTTTGCATTAGCTGGTTTTGGTGTACAGTTGGGAAGTGATTTATCTAAATTAGGTTCTTATTCATTCTCTGAAGGTTCGGGTCCAACAGAGGTGACTATAAAAACATATGAAATGGAATCAAACCCAGGCAGTTTTGGTGGCTATGCTTTTGTTGATCTTTTTGGATTTGCTTTAGAAGCTGAAGGTGAAATTGCTGGGGGGCAATATGAGTTTGACTTTACTAATGATTATTTACCACAGATGGAAGAAAAAATTCCATTTGTATGGGGAAGAGGATCCTATTCATTCACATTAAAAAAGAATATTATGGATATTTCCATTCCTTTTCTAGCAAAAGCTGCAATTAATGCTGGTGGAGGCTTTGGAAAACACGCTGCTACGAAAAGAGTTAATGTTGAAATGGTTAGAAGTGTATTCGGCGAAGAAGATTTAGCAAGTGTACAACTAGAACAAAATGACATTGAGTCTCTTTTAGAAGATTTTTTAACAAACACAGATAATTGGGAAGAAGCTAGCGGTTTACATTTACAAGCTGGTCTTCGATTTAAAGTTTTAGTATTGGATACTCATATAAATGCTAGATACAATTTAGCAAAAGATATTTATACAGATAAAGCTGGATGGTTGCAATTAATGTTTAAAATGGGTTTTGCTATTTAGTTTTTAGAAAAGATTATGGAAAGAAAGGGGCTTCTTAGCCCCTTTCTTATTTATAGTTCATTTGTCACGCAATGTACAGATCCACCACTTAATTGAAATTGACTAGCTGGCGTAATTTTTACTTTTATTCCAAACTCGCGTAATTGTTCATCAATGGTTGGATCAGAAAAATAATCAGATCTAAAAAGTGCTCCTGGAAGAGGTAATGCATTTGCTGCAAACTTTCCAGTTCGTTTTTTAGTTCCAAGGGCATCTTTTTTGGGGATAGTGAATACAGGAATATTGTTTTCATCAGCAAATTTAAATAAAACTTTTTTTGAAATAGGGTCTATAATCTTTTTACAAATAATAAGTGCCACTATGTAACCATCTTTATTTAACACTGGTGTGAAGAAAGTATCTAAGTGAAATCCGGTTCCCTTAAGTAAAATTACTTTATTAACATCTAGTTCCTCTGCTACAAAGTTTACTCCTTTTTGAGAGTTCCTTTGTAAGCCACTAAATAAAATATTATCTTTTGCACAATAAAAAAACTCCCCGCCATCTGCTCTCCAACCAGATTTATCAGGCATTTTGCAGATTTCAACTTGTAATTGCTCTAATAAGGTAATTACAAGTTTATTCTCAATTCGTCTTTTTGGTTCTCCGGCTCTTAAAATAACTACTTTCCCATTTTGATTAGATATATAAGGATCTCTTATAAAAACAAAATCATGGTTAGGGTTGATACCATCTAATTGTTTTGGGAAATCAAGTTCTATTATTTCATGCCCTTCTTTTTGTAAAGCTTTTATTAAAGCATCTCTTTCTTTAATTAATAAATTATTAATGGGAACTTGTCCTTTTTTCATCGCGGGATTATCATCGTATTGAGGTATCCCATCTCTCCACCAACCTGATTCAGGTAATTTTGATAAAACAATTCTCATTAATTAAAATAGATTTCAGTTACTTTAGAAAAAAAGATGGTTATTTATATTCTAAATCAAGTGCAATACGGACTACATTCTTTTCAAAGTAAATAATTGAATTTTTAATATTCATATCTACTTTTATTTTTCCTTTTGAAGTCTTTAGTTTTAAGGACTTCTCTTTTGGTTTTGGGCCATGAAATTTTAATCCACTTTGATAAAATGTACTTAAATCAATTTTGCCGTAGATTGTACCTTTTCGCTCCATTTTTATTACCGGATCTTCTATTAAAAGGCTTACTTGATTATTGTCAAAACTATATTCAACAAATATCTTTTTTTTAACATTTTTTTTTATATTTGTTTTCCCTTTTTTAAATGTCACAGTTGTCAGAAAATCAGCAGAACCATATTCAAATTTCACATGGGGATCTTTAATTGACCAAATAGCTTGATTTCCTTTTGGTCCCTTAGGAATTTCATGATTCCCTATTATTTTTAGATAATCATTTACCAGGTCTTCAGAAATTGAGATTGAAATTTCGCTTGCGGAAAGGATAGAACTAATTAGATAAATAAAAAGGAAATTTTTATACATTTTTTCTCCAGATCATCTGCAAGATGACTATAAAACAACTTACTATTAATTTATTTTCAATTTGTTCAAATTTTTCTCTAAAATCAATAAACATCAATATATTTCAATATTTAAGTATGTTTTTTGATTAGGCTATAGGTAAGATTTTTAAATTAAAGATCTTAATAATAAAATTAAACTCTATAAACACAGTACAATCTATATGATATGACACATGTTTTGAAATATCATTATTTAAATCTTTCATAATTGTAACTCATTTTTTAAGAAAATAATTTTTTTAAAGATTGAAAATAATTTTCTCCCAAAATTTTTATAAATTTTGATATGTCGGAGACTTCAAAGAAAGTCAATACATCATTATTTAACAACCCCATGGAAACTTTTCCGGGGTTATCAATTAATGACTTAAATAGGTATTTACCAGCACTGCGGACAATTAAAGATGTTGAAATGGATGCGCAGAATATGAAAGAAGGCATGTTTTTAGCAAATTGTTTGGATGGTCTACGAAAACTACCTGATAATAGCATCGATTTAATAATAGCAAACCCATTTAATAAAGAGGCAGAGAGAAATCCAGAATTTGGGAATGGTAATACTTTGCAAAGCTATTATCAATGGAATCAGTTCTGGGTTGAGGAATCTCAAAGAGTATTAAAAAATTCCGGAGCTCTGTATCTTTTCACTTCTTGGGAATATTCTGGTATGTTTCAAGGTTTGCTAAGTAGTTTTTTTCATATTCAATCAAGAATAACCTGGCGCGATAAATTTGCTAACAATAATAAAAAATTCTGGAAAAATGAAACCTCAGATATTTGGTTTGTCACTAAATCTGAAGAATTTTTATTTAAAAAACATCCAGTAGGAATTAACACAATTAACCAATTAAATAATGAAGAAATTGAATCTAATTTATGGTTAGATATTCCAGGCATACCTGAGCAATGGGGCAGATATCCTCAAAAGTTGTTCCTACGAATTATTGAAGCAAGCAGTTTCAAATTAAATTGGATTTTAGATCCATTTATGTCCATTGGTGATGTAGGAGTTGCTTGCAAAGAAAAAGGGAGACGTTTTATTGGTTTTGAAACTAATAAAGATAATCTTCTCCTTTCAATGAAACGAGTGGAGAATAGTTGAAATGAGCTTATTAAAGAGCATAACAAATGAAATGTATTTATCAATGAAATCAGGTAATAAAGACAAAGCTAATACCCTTAGAACCCTAATTTCAAAATTAAAAGATCAACAAATTAAATCAAGAAAAGATATTTCGGATGAAGAAACACTCTTAATAATTAAAACTTTAGTGAAACAACGAAAGGAATCTGCAGAAATATATTCAAAAGCAGGTAGAGAAGAACTTGCAGAGAAAGAAAATTTTGAAATAAGTATTTTAAGCAACTATCTTCCAAAATTAATGTCCGATGAAGATGTTCTTTTATTAATAAAAAAAATTATAGATGAGACGAATGCAAAAGAATTATCAGATATTGGGAAGGTTATGCCATTAGTTATGCAAGAGGGTAAAGGTAAGGTGGATGGAAAAATCGCAAATAGGGTATTAAGGTCCTTATTAGAGTAAATGCCTTCTTTTTTAGATAGTCTTGCATTTTTTTTCATTATAATTATGGGCTATAGTGGTTTCACAAAGGGGTTTATTGAAGAATTTGGTAGATTATTGGGATTGATTTTTGCAGTTTTTGTTTCAATATCAAAAAGTATTGTTTTTTCTAGTTATCTTAGCACACTTATTGATTATAACGGGTCTATTCTGCTTCCATTATCCTACACATTATTATTTGTTTCTTCAATATGTGTTGGAAGGATTTTAACTAAGTTTGCACATGTAGCTTTTTTATCTGTAGAAAATCGTTTAATGAACCATACCATGGGATTTTTTTTCGGGATGGTTAAGGGCGCTATCCTGTTGATTGCATTTGTTTGGTTTGTATCAATACTTCCATTGCAAAAATGGAATAATATAATAAATGAAAATTCAAAATTGATAACCTACAGTAATCAAATTAGGTTATCGGTTATTTCATTTTTTAATTGGGAAGACCCTGTAACTTTAAGTGAATCTTATATTAAAAAGATAACGCAGCCCTAATGCCTCAAATACCCCAAGGAACTGTAGATATAATTCGAGAATCATCGGATATTTTGGAAGTCATTTCGCAATATGTTGATTTAAAACAACGTGGTGCAAATTATTTTGGTATTTGCCCTTTCCATGATGAAAAAACACCCTCATTTAGTGTCGCTCCTTCTAAACAAATATACCACTGTTTTGGTTGCAACTCTGGAGGGAATGTATTTTCTTTTATTATGGACTATCAAAAAATTTCTTTCCCGGAAGCTGTTAAATTTGTAGCCGATCGATACAATATTAAAATTGAGTTTGAAAAAAATAATTTTCAATCAGAAAAATATACCGGTCTTTATGAATTACATAATATTGCTATGCAGTTGTATCAAGACAATCTTTTTTCTGAAGAAGGAAGCCGAGCTCTTGATTATTTATATGAACGTGGACTAAGTGAAGATATTATTAAACAATTTAAAATTGGTTTTGCGAAGGATAGATGGGATCATTTGGTAAATAAAGTAAAAGGTGAAGGATTTACAAAAAGTCAAATAAATCAATCCGGATTATTTACCCTTTCAGATAAAGGTGTTTTTGATCGTTTTAGAAGCAGGATAATGTTTCCAATATTCCATCCTTCAGGAAAAATTATTGCATTTGGTGGAAGAATTTTTAATAGCGATGATCCAGCTAAGTATTTAAACTCTCCGGAGACTCCTCTCTACCATAAGGGGAGTGTTTTTTATGGAATCCAAGCAACAAGAGATTCAATCAGAAAAAATGGCTGTGCAGTTCTAGTTGAGGGGTATATGGATTTTTTGAAATTATATCAGGGTTCAGTCTTTAATATCTTAGCTATCTCAGGCACTGCTTTTACTAAAAAACATGTATCTTCCCTCAATCGAATAACAAAAAAAGTTATTTTAGTTTATGATGGAGATGATGCAGGTGCTAATGCTGCAATAAAAGCAGGATGGACTTTATTACAAGGAGAGCTAGACCCAATGGTGATTAGGCCACCAAAGGGACTAGATCCAGATGATTGGATTGATAAAGTTGGGGCCAAAAATATTATTAAAGCATTTTCAAAACCTGAATCCTATATTGATTTTAATATAAAATTTCATGAAGGAAAGGAGTTGGAAGGAGCTGATCGGAAGGAATATATTATTCAATTAGCTAAAGAAATAAAAAACATTAAAGATGGTATAGTTCGTAACGATTTGATTCGGATTATTTCTTCAAAATTAATGATAGAAGAAAAAGATTTAATACGTATGGTGAAAACGCAAAGAATAGTAGAAAGCCGAACTATAGAAGAAAATTTTACTGAAAACGATACTATAAATTTTACATCTAAAATCGAAAAGGCTCAGTTCGAACTAATTAAATTAATGTTAAACTCGAATAATCAGACTAAAAAACATATAGAAGAATCTATTTCAGAAGACTTGTTAACAGTCCCACTTTTAAAAAAAATTTATGAAATGATTAAAGATAAAAATTTGCCTATAGAATCATCTTCAATTATCGAGTATTTTAAGGATAAGAATGAACGTGAGTTTATAACCAAAATGTTTTTTGAAACCGTAAGTGAAACATCTATTGAAGAAATTGTATTTGATTGCTTAAAAATCTTAAAATCAGATCCAATAAAACAACAAATAAGCGATATTCGTGTTAAAATTCGAGAAAAAGAATCAAAAGGTGAAAATTCTTTTAAAGAATTAACTTCTTTAGCAGAATTGAGAAAAAAATTAAATGATTTATAGAAATCAACATATGAAAATATTTTTAACCCTTTTTATATTATTTATTAATCTAATATTTGCAACTCAAGTTCAATTAATTACAGCGCATAAAAAAAGTAATGGTGTTTTATTAAGGATAGTAACGAATTCTATTGTTGACATTGAGAATATTGCAGGATGGAAAGGCCAAGAAAATTGGTTTTACCTTACACTAAATGGTTCTTATCTCAGCCCAAAAGCATTGGAGGATCTATCATTTGAGTTGCCATTGCTTGATATTGAAATAACAGAAAATAATCAATCCGTACAAATTGGATACCTATTTAATACGCCGATTGAAGATTTTGAAATTTTTCATTCAAGTGCTAGTCGGGTTGTTTTGGTTCAAGTTTGGGAATCTCTAAGTGACAGTTTGCGTTCTGAAGTGAAACTTTCAGAAGGTACTAATGTTAATCGGGTTTTCACCTTACCAAAGAAAGAGTCTAAAGGGATTCCATTTTACGATTCTTTTGTATATGCGAGAGATAAATACGGACCAGAAAAATATTTTGTATGGTATAATAATTGGTATTCTACAGAAGATAGCTTGGATAGAGATAGTTTAGAAAAACTAAACAATCAATTTGTTAAAATGCCTAATAATAATCAAAAACCAAAACCTCTTTTTTATAGAAAAAGAAAAGTGGAAATTAGTGGCCCTCCTCCACCTCCAAAAAAGTTGAGAAGAGATGCTATTGATATTTCATTTATATTAGATAAAGGCCTATTGCTTTCTGGATCTAAAAGAGCTCGTGATGTTAAAGCTCTTCAAGAAGCATTAGTTTCATTAGGTTATTATTTGGGGGAGGGGGGCGTCTATAATGATGGTATAGATGGTGAATTTGGTCCAAATACGGAAGATGCAGTGTTGCAGTTTCAATTGGATAGAGGTTTTAATAGTGCAAACGTAGATGGCATAGTTGGTGAGGGTACTCATAAAGAACTATTAAGAGCCTTATCTGGAGAAAAATCTTTGGTTTCTTTTCAGCCTAAAACTGATGAAGTCCAAAAAACTGATGAAGTCCAAAAAACAAACAAAATCAAAAAAATTGATATGAGACAAAAATTTGGTAGCGTAATGCAACAGAGCAGAGAGACGGCAAAGGAATTGCTAAATCAAGCACCTATAACTACTCAAGTAAAGCGTGAAAAAAGGCGATTAGAAAATATTAGTCAAATAAATCTTTTACCTCCAGATCTTTCTAAACGGAAAACATTTCTTAGGTTAACGTGTAACCTTGAAGGTGCTAATGTTTTTATAGATGGTTCATTGATTGGTACAACTCCGTTACTTAAAAAATTTCCTATTACTCCTGGATGGCATAGAGTTAGAGTGGTAGATCCGTTATCTTCTCCTCCAAAATTTGCAATGGATATTCCAGATTATCAGGATATATATGTTCCAAAAGGACGAACTCAAAAAATCAGAATAAATTTAGCAACATCAAATCAGGAATCTTTAGATTAGAATGAAAATTTATTTCTCCAGCACTTTATTCTGGGGAATAATTAGCTTGATAGTTATACCAAATGTGATAATCTCACAAGATTTACCACTAATCCTTTCTTCAAAAACGATGCCTACTGAAACTGGTGTTAAGTTAGAATTTGTACTTTCTAGTTATATTAAAAAAGACGATGTTTCCAGTTGGATAGAGCAGGATAATTGGTTCATTTTAAACTTTTATAATATTATTAGACCAGAATCTAAATTTTTTAAAAATCTAATTACCTATCCCATTAGAGAAGTTGAACAAACTTGGATTCAGAACTCTAATTCGCTACAATTATCTATACAAGTTAATAGAAGTATAGGTATTTTTGATGTACTGATTCATGATGAGGGACGCAATGTAAGCATTGTAATTACCTATAGTGATTTTATTGAAGCAAAAGAGGCAAACCCGTCTTTTGTTTTTCCTGACCTCAAAAATTCTCAAAAGAAATCTCACCCATTATCATGGAAAGATGTACGAGAAAGAACTTCCCTAGAAATTATATGTGATACAAAGGGGCTTCCAATTTATGTCGATGGACAAATGGTTGGTATCTCACCACTAAAAAACTCAATAGATGTTCTACCTGGATGGCATAAAGTGGGCTATTTCCCAAATGATTATACCAAGAATTCCAATAAGCTAACTTCTAAGGAAAAAATGCTAAATGACATTCTTGTCATGGGAAGGTTGGATGTTTTTGTTGAAGAAGGTAAAGAAGAAACAATCGCACTAAATTATCAAACCTTGGACGAAGAGGTTGTGGATTATAATAAACGATTCCAAACTGGAACGATGGTTGGGTTTTCATTGTTTTTTACAATGATTCTTTTGATGAGTTGGGGGCT
The DNA here is from genome assembly GCA_045568995.1 of Fidelibacterota bacterium. Lineage (GTDB taxonomy): Bacteria > Fidelibacterota > Marinisomatia > Marinisomatales > UBA1611. The sequence continues at coordinate 29,819 of JBJKZY010000044.1, forward strand.
AGCCTGAAAAAAGCTCAACTTTTAGTATTTTTTACTTTATCTCAATTATTATTTTTTCAAGTTATTTATGCGCAAGATCAAGTAAGTGTAGAAGATGGGAAATTAATTAAAGCTCCTGAATATTATCAGTATTGGAATCCCTACCGTAGAGTAGTTAGCCAAAGAGGTGAAGCGCATACCTTTTTTGGTAAAGTTTACTATGAGGTATTATATAATAAAGATAACAGAATTAAGGCCGTTACAAAATACGGTGAAGATAGGAAGGCAAAAGAAACTTACCATTTCATATGGTCACGATCTGGGATACGATCTGAATACAAAGTTGAATTTCATACGGATGGAAGAGCTTCAAGATTAGATACTAGTCTGTACTCAGATCAGTTGAGTTATGTCCGTCCTGGATGGATAGCTGATGTTACTAGTCGTAGTGACGGGAGACCAAGAGAAGTAGATTTTTATGATCCATTAGGTATGAATTATTTTTCATATACCTTTAATTATACTACTTTAAAAAAAGACAAAAAATTCTCAGAAGTAATTGAATCTTCATACTTTGATTCAAATTATAATTTTGTAGGTAGGCATTTACTTTTTATTGAAAGGGGAGCTTTTTTAAGAATGATACAATATTTTAACTCAGAAAATAAAATCTTCTTAACAAAAGAATTTTTGCATGATAAAACTCTTGAAGAAACAATAAGAGTTGTCACCAATGAAAAGGGTGAGGAAGTTGAAAGGAAAATTATACCCTATATGCCACCTGATAAATATGCCTATAAATTTGAATGGACAGGATCAGCAGTTATTGATAGGGGGTTAAAAGATATTGACAACTTAGATTTAGCTTATGAATTTGCATTACGAGCGCAAGAAGCACTTGAGAAAGCAAACGAAGATTTAAAATTAGCAAAAGAAGCATATGAGAAAGCAAATGAAAGAGCAAAACGAACAAAAGAGTTGTTAAAAGAAGCTGAAAAGCAGGCTGAGGAAGCGGATAAGTTTAGAGCAAAAATGGAAGAAGCAAAACTAGAAGCGCAAAATGCAATAGATTTGATGTATGATGCAGAACGAGAAGCAGAATTGGCTAGGTTAGAAGCCGCATCTGCAAAGGCTACTTTAGATGCTATCGAAAAAACACGGGATGTTGAAGATTATGCAAAAGAAGAACGAAAAAGAGCAAGGAAAGAAGCCAGAAAAGCCAGGAGAGAGGCTAGAAGAGAGGCTAGAGTTGCAAGGGCAGCCTTACAGGATTCTTTACTGGGAGTTGAAACAAGAACATTTTTATCTTTATCTTATGGATGGCCCGTATTCGTTGAACAAAGCTTGGATAGTAATACTGCCGGAGTTCATTATTTATTTAGTTTTGGTAGAAGAAATATGTTTGAGTTTAATGAATGGGATTTCGATTTAGGTTTAGAAGTGAATTGGTATGATTTTTTTTCAGAGAATTCAGAGCAAAATTTTCAAACATTAAGTTATTTTGGAATTACTCAAATTGATATAAGGCCAGGTTGGAAATGGATACCAACTGCTTTAGAAACTACTTTGAAAGTTGGAGGAGGTTTGGTTTCGCCGGGCTATGGTTTTACCGTAGGAAGCTCTGCAACATACAATCTTTTACCTACTCCCTTAACCGTGGCTGTATTCTCTCAATTTAATTGGGTTTCAGAAGGTATAGATCAAAATACACCAACGAACTGGACAACGGTTGGTTTACAATTTGGTGTAAATCTTGAAGATAAAATACCTGAAATTTTTGATATAGATTTACCTGATATATTTGACATATTTAGGTAAAAAAAAAGCCCTCGGTGAGAGGGCTTTTTTATGTTTTTTAATGTTAGATTAGAATCTAACAGTTAAGCCTGTGTTAAAGTATCTGGGTGTTCCTAAGAATACTTCAGCATTGTGTGCTGCATGAACCTTATCACCCCAACTATTATATTGACTATGGTCTGTTGCGTCTTGCACATATACCGCATCAAGAGCATTAAATACATGTATAAAAGCAGACATTTTAGTTCCTGCAATTTCCATTGGTAAATCATAATTAATATGTAAATCTACTTTTTGATAACTAGGAGCCATCCATACCTGGGCTCGATCAGCTTCCCCACCAGCATCCATTTCACGAGCATCTGGGCTCCAATCAGAATAGTTTTTATCATAGTAATTCATAGTCGCTTGAACACTTAAGCCCGCCATTGGAGTCAGAGTTGCCCCTAACGCGATGCCTGTTTGAGGCATATCTCCAACGTAAAGATCTTCAAGTGCATAAGTATAAGAAGTTTGAACGGTACCTGAATCAGTATATTCTTGATAGTTACCTTCAGCATCACCCACAAATTTCCATGTTCCCATTCCAACAGCTGCATCTAAACGAAGCATGTCAATAACTTGCATAGATGCTTCTAATTCTAATCCAGAATGGTCTTGATCTACGCCTGTAAGAAAGATAACATCGGTATCTCCACTAGAACCCTGACCAGTTGTTACGGACTTGGTAAGATTACGATCCATCCACTTTGTCATGTAGTAGTTCGCTTTTACTGCCATATTTCCAGATCGAAAATTTAGTCCACCCTCAAGACTTGAAAATTGCTCATTTGTTGGGTTTGAGGCAACCGTTCCATCATAATAAATCACATTATCCAAGATGGGTGGTTTTTCTACGAGACCATAATTTGCAAATAAGCTCATGTTGTCACTTAAATCATACATTAAACCACCTTTAAATTGGGTAGCTGTAATAGGATCCCCATGATCAATAACTGGCATACCAACGGCGAATGAGTCTTGGTATGTATATGCTATTTGAGAGAATCCAAACATTCCATATGCATTAATTGGCCCAGATGAATAGGATCCTTGGCCAAAAAAGCCCAACCAGTCTACCGTTGTAACATTACTGTAAGCGATTTTATCTCCAAGTTCAACTCGTTTTCCATCAGGAGCATTATCATCAGCGTAGTCCATATAGTAGTCGCCACCAAGTAAATCTCGAACTTCACGTGCATGTTCAATACCAGCAGTTCTCCAATCTAAACCGAACTGTAACTTGAGCGCATCACTAAGATCATAATTCATTTTTGAAATGAGACCCAAAGTACTTTGTCTGTTGATACTGTTTCTTAAAATACCAATAGATTCGCCATCGCCTCTAGAAACTGTATCAGTTTGAAATACTACGACATCTGAGGCTGCACTACTATTTGCTGCAATTGTTCCATCCCAGTCCCATGTCCAAGGGGATTGGCCATAGTAAAATTTATAACCATCTACATCCAGATCAGATACTCCTGCAGCATCTAACCTTGCTACATCACCATAGGTACCTGTACCACCACCAGAACCGCCTGACCAATAAAGAATTGAAGATAGTCTCATTTTATCATTTAGAGTTAAATAGTGATTTAAATTCACAAGTGGCTTATGGAAAAAGTTTTCTCTTTCATTTAAAAAGTCTGAACTATATCGATCAACATTTCCACTACCAAACAATCCACCTTTACCATACATATACCAATATTGCTGGCCTTTGTAAGATGAATTTACCGGAGCCCAGTTTTGGTTATAAAAGCGATCTTTTTCTACAAATTCGCCCTCTTCTCCATATGCAGCGGTATCAAATCCTTCCATCTCACTGGCAAATTCTTGACTATATGCAGAGGCATTTTGTCTGTATAGGTTTTGACCATGTCTTTGAGGAGCTCCAACAGCATATAATTCAAAACGATTTGCATCATTCATTTGGAAGCTAGTACCTAAATAATAAGCCCAAGCATCCGTCCATGTTTTATCAATTAATCCGCTTCCTGTTTTACGCACCAATGTTCCACTTACAGCTAATTTATCACCCATCATAAGACCAGTATTGTAATTAAGCGTAGTTTTCAAGAAAGAACCGGCACCAACCTCTTGCTTGAATTTTCCACCCTTAGCGTGAGCAGCAGGATCGGTGATAATATTCATAGTACCACCAATAGATGGTGTAGCTAAGTTAACAGCACTTAATCCACGTTGCATCTGAATGGAAGAAGTAGCATCTCCAACACCATCCCAATTGGACCAATAAACCCAACCATTCTCCATATCGTTTTGTGGTACACCATTAATCATTACAGCGACATTTCTTTGGTTAAAACCGCGAACGTTGATTCGGGCATCTCCAGCACCTCCACCTTGTTGGGTTGCATACACACTTGGAGTTGTATTCAGCGCCATCGGTATGTCTTGTGATCCCAAACGAGCTTCCATCTCCGTTTTAGAAACGGTTGTGTAAGCAACAGGTGTTTTTTCATCTGCACGAGAAGCAAGCACTTCAAGGCCTGACATTTCCAACGCAGATGGGGGAAGTTGAAAGTTCACTGTTCTAGAGGCATTCATGGATACATCAGAATAACCTATCATTGAAGCTGTTAAGGTTGATCCATTTGGTACATTATTTATAGTAAATGAACCACTGGCATCAGCCGCGGCACCCTTATTTGTTCCGTCTACAACAATATTTGCTCCTGCAAGGGCAGCACCATTTGAAGCGTCAGTTACTGTACCTGATACAGTCATTTGAGCAACTAAAATTGTTGAGATGAAAAAGAAAAGGATACCTGAAAGAAGTCGTTTATAACGATTCATGTGTTTCTCCTTGGTTGTATTTGAAAACTTTATTCAAAATAATGGTTAATATTAATCAAATTAAGTCAAATAATCCTAAAAAGTATTTTATTTGAATTTTTTAAATTAGGTTGTTAAAATTTTTTTTAAATCTCTAACAAAAATGTAAGTGTTTTATATTTGATTTTAATTAGAAAAAATATTGACAGTTGAGTTTTCTCTTTGTTTCTCAATACATCGGATAGAGTTATTTTTAACAGAATTCACCATTCTTGAAACAGGATAGTATTTAAGGTAAGTTATGTCTCCTTGGATATTATTTAGGCAGTCCGAGAATGAAAATTTTTTGCAATCAATCCATTCATCTATTTTTTGATTATTTAAGATGACAGGCATCCTATTATGCAAATGGCCAATACTTTTAACAGGTTTTCTTGTAATTACAGTATAGCTAAATATTATATTTGAATCAGAACTTTCCCATTTTGTCCAAATGCCAGCAAGTGGTAAAATTTTATTTTTTTTATGAGTGATATAATAAGGTTGATTATTTTGCTTATTCCATTCATAATAACCATCTGCAAGTACAACGCATCTTTGGTTATGAGTTAGATTAGAAAATGAAGATTTTTCCAAAATTGTTTCTATGCGAGCATTTATCATCTTTTGCCCAATTTGTTCGTTTTTAGACCAAGAGGGTATTAGGCCCCATTTCATCATTTTAGTTGATTTTTTACCTTTATTTACTATTACGGGTGAAAAGTTTGTCGGCGCAATATTGTAGCTTGGTTTATAGCCTTGAGCTCCCCATTCTTCAATATTCATTTCTTCAATAATTGAAGAGATATCTTTAGTTAGGGTTTTTCTTCCACACATAATTACTTAATCTAAAGAAAAACATCTTTTGTAATAAGCATAAGATCAAGAAATTGTGGTATATAAAATTGAATAAAAAAAAGATATTGCAATGGTAAAACTAGTATTACTTCGACATGGTCAAAGTACTTGGAATTTAGAAAATAAGTTTACAGGTTGGACTGATGTGGATCTAACAACAAAAGGTGAGGAAGAAGCAAAAGAAGCAGGGAAACTGTTAATGAAAGAAAAATTCACTTTTGATATAGTACATACTTCCTTATTAAAACGAGCAAACCGTACGATGAAAATTTGTCTTAATGAAATGGAACAGAGTGAAATCTCAATTCATTATAGCTGGAGATTAAATGAACGACATTATGGATCGTTGCAGGGATTAAACAAATCAGAAACAGCAAAAAAGTATGGGGAGGAGCAAGTTCATATATGGCGCAGGAGTTATACAACTCCACCACCAGTATTAAATTATGAGGATGAAAGGCATCCTAGGTTTGATGATAAATATTCAGATTTAAATCCAAGTAAACTACCTAATGCTGAGTGTCTCCAAGATACGGTTAATCGATTTTTACCTTACTGGCATAATTCAATCAAACCAGATTTAGAAAAAGGGAATAAAGTATTAATTGTTGCTCATGGGAATTCTCTTAGAGCTTTGGTAAAATATCTGGATAAAATATCTGATGAAGACATATTAGATTTGAATATACCTACTGGGGCTCCGTTGGTCTATGAATTAGAAGCTGATTTAAATCCGATTCAGAGTTATTATTTAGGTGATGAGGAAGAAGTGAAAAGAAGAGCAGCTGAAGTGGCTGGTCAAGGAATCTCAAAATAATATTATTTGAATATACGGTTTAACTCTCCAGATAATCGTACTCCACCTTGTAATAGTCTTTTTTCTAATAGGTTTTTATTTTTATAAAAATATTCCCATTTCAGGTTTTCTCCTGAGTAAGCATAACACTGGTTACGCAAGTCTCTAGACTCGTGGATATATGTAAGTATATTATCCCCTTGCCATTTTCTAATTTTACCTCTGTCTTCCTCCAGCAAAATATAATCAGCGTATTCAGAATAACTTAATTTCTGGAAATCAATTAGTTTGGAGTCCCAGATGCTATGAAGATTTGTAGACTCATTGAACCACTTTATCCGAACACTATTTCCACCTCTATCTAAACCATTTCCAACGTGAAGCGGTTGATGTAGATCTCCAACCAAGTGCACGATAAACTTTAAAGCTATTTGTTTTTCTTCTTTTTTCGAGTTTTTATTTTTTAATATTGCGATAAGCTCATTTATTTTTTCTACGGCTTGTCCAGAATGCTTATCTTTTTCGTACGTTTCACCATCAGGGATAGTGCACCAATGCCAATCATTAGCTTTTTTCCATGCAGGGTCTGATTTTATCTCATCTGCCCAATTACTGATACGGGAAAGGTCATGGTGTCCCATAAGTTTCCGAATCTGTGTCTTTGCATTTTTTGTTAAGTATGTTTCTGCAATTTTCCCTACAATCCTGTGTCCTGTTTTTCCCCAACCATATAAACATGGAGATAATAAGGTCATGGTAATTATTATTTTTATAATAATACTCATGGGTTTAAAATATGATTTATATTATTTATGTTGCCATCAATATTAGGATGAGGTTTAATACTTAGTATTTCGCAAATTAATGGATAAATATTTACATTTTCGAAAGGGTCTATATGTTTCCCTGAAATAAAAGATGGCCCACTTGCAATAAATAAAGCATGCATACTTTTTAATTGGTTGTCATAACCATGCGTGCCTCCTTTTGGTATATATTGACCTGCTTTTGAATTACTACCAATAGCTTGATTTTGTATATACCATCCTTCATCTGCAAGCACTAGGATATCTTTAATGCGATAATGATTTTTAAAATGGAATCTTTCAGGAATATCTTTTTTTAAATATGCTTTAATATGATCAACTTTATTTAAGTCTTTGACTACTTTCTGTAGATTTATTTTATTATCTCCATAAAGCAGTGCGTAAGGACCAGAACCTTCCTGCTTTATATCTTTTAAACTTGTATAGTCTTCAAGATTAATTGTTCTTTTGGAGCTTATTTCAGCCATACCATGATCTGAAAGAACAATTATATCTAGTTGAGAGGAAACGGGAGTGCTTTGAAGTTTATGAACTAGCGTGCCAAAGAGTGAGTCCATTTTGCTTACCATTAAAGCTGTCTCTTTACTTTTTGGACCAGTATCATGACCAATTGCATCAGGTTCATGAAAATATAGCATGCATAGCTTTGGTCGTTTTTTTTCAGGAAGAGATAGCCAGGAAACAACAGAATCTATTCTAGATTCAAAAGGGAACCCGTGTTCATATGTTTTCCATTTTCTAGGGAAAGTGTTTTTTATTGGAGCTTCTGTCCCAACCCAAAAATAAGATGCTGTGTTTATGCCTTGTTTTTCAGCAGTTACCCAAATTGGTTCTCCTCCATAGAATTTTGGGTCTTCAACTTTTGACCTATCGCTTAAAGTATAATGGTCATCAAATTTCGGATCGTAAAAGTGGTTTCCAATTAATCCATGGTTTTCAGCATATAGTCCGGTTGCAATACTGTAGTGGTTAGGAAATGTTTTTGAAACAAATACGGGTATAAGCCCTTCGGATTTCACACCTCTTTGAGCAAATTGATCCATATTTGGAGTTGGGTACCAGTCTAAATACTCCGAACGAAAACCATCAAAAGATATGATCAATACATAAGAATCAGATTTTTTGGTATTATTACAAGAGCTTAGAAATAATAGATATGTTAAGCATAATAAATAAACCGACTTCATTTAATTATAATTTGATATATGCCAGTATCATTCTTGGGTATTTATCAGTCGCAATAAGAAATCCTGAGCTTCCAAATCGAACAATAGCTTCCCAATTTCTTGATTTTGCTTCTTCTAAAATTAAGTTAATTGGTTTTTTATTCGTTAAGCTAATACCATTTCTTTTAATTTTAAATTCAACTAATCTTTCAACTGTTTGTTCAGAATTAATTTTTTTAGTTTTACTCAGCTTATCTAAGCCAGGCCTTAAGTTTTTTTTATCTCCAGGCCAATAATAATTAATCGCCCAGAATTTATTTTTTTCAACTTTTGTTGCATCTGTAATTCGATATTCAATATTAGGTCCTTTGATTTTTTTCAGAGAAAAATCATTCAAAGATATTGATAGTTGATACGGGTCTTTTCTGAGGTTTGATCCGTTGGCCTCAAACAATAAAAGCAGGTTGTTTTTATGGCTAATAATACTCTCATAGCTCAAGTTTTCAATTTGAATTGGAGTGTTAATCTTTTGAATATCTTTTTCAAGAATATTTATTTCATATGAGTTCGGATTAATGCTTCCCCAAGCAATATAACCTACCATCACATCATTTTGATCAGCCTCAATCGTAACATACACAAGATTCTCACTAAAAGTGATAGCCTCAAAACCATCAAATCCTGGAATAGATTTTGAATAATCTGGAGTGTTGAATATAGTTTTTTTGGGTTGGATAGAACTTTTTTTTGAAGAAAGTCGTTTTTGAATTTCTTTTTTCGTTACCATAAAAAGATAACCACCTAAATTTTCAGGAAGTAAAAAAAGATTATCATTATACCAGTCCATTCCGGAAATTTCCTGCTTTGGGTTTGTTATTATTCCTTTAAGCTCAATTTCTTGAATAGGATTATTTTCCCCAAATAAAAATATGGATAAAAAAAGAATGGTAAAGAATTTTTTTTTCATTACTTATCAAATGTTTCACAAAGTTTTTTTAAAAAGTCAAAAGAATATATGCCATCCGAGTGACCGTCTCTCCAAAATGGGCGAATTGCATAATGACCTATTGATTGGATACCTGTTATCTGATAGCTTTCTTCTTTCATTATTTGAGGTGGACCCTTATAGATATTACCAAAAACATCCGTTTCACCTGAACAATGTGCGCAAGGGCAATTATCTCGAATAGGTTTAAGGGGCAGAGCATTTTCAGATTTGTTATCCCATTGTAATAACAGGAGATCATTTAATACTTCAAAATGAATTAAATTGATTTTGGACATTTATTTTAAGTACAACAATTTTTGAGATTGAATAGAAAATGGCGTTTGGATAACAAGAAAATACATACCGCTAGCTATGTTTTTTGGTTCCCAATAAAAAGTATTTAAACCTGATTCCAATGGCCCTGAGTATATAGTGTTTATTTGCTGACCATTGGAATTATATATTTTAGCTAAAACATTTTTTATAGGATTTTGAGCCTTAAGTTTTATTTTAGTTTTTGGATTAAATGGATTTGGATAAGATGCAAATAAGTTTATTTCAAAAGGAGGTTCATAGTAAGAACCAAATGTTCCTAGAATAGGTGCATTTAAATTTTCGAGTGAAAAGGTTCCATTGTTAATACTTATAGTATGTGGTGGAAAATAAAAAGCAGGTTTAATCATTATAGTGTTAAATGTTCCAACTAAAGTTGAGTCTGTTGCTATTCCTATTTCTAAATTCCCTTCTAATCCAAGATAAAGGTTATCGGAGAAAGAAGAAAAAATATCATTAAATATGTCATCGGTTTCTTGGTTGCCAGATGTATCAGTGAAAAATTCAAAAACTTCCTCCACAAAAGAGGAGTCTAGTTGAGGCATGAAAACAATAATGCTTTCAAGGCTTAAAGGATTGCTTTCATCTCCTTCTCCGGGGATATCCCAACTTCTTGGTTGAATTGGGAATGTAGTATCCCTTAGAACAGCTAAAAATAAATCAAATTCATTTTCATCTTGCTGGGTAATAGAGGCCATAACTAAAAGCGCTGTATCATTAACGACTTGATTAATTGTTATTCCAGTTACTAAAGAATCTTCTGAAATAGATGTAAAAGATCCGTCAACAGTGCCATTATAACTAAACTCTATTTCACCTTGGTAAATATTTTGGGCAGAAGACAACGCACATAAATAAAAAAAGACTAAGTATCGTATCATTTTTTAAGAAAAGATTTATTACGAGGAGTTAAAATGGCCATTTAATCCAATCTGGAAGTTTTGGATGTCCACCGTAATCAAATTCATATCCAAAAGAAACACCTATGTCAATCCAATAGGTTGCTTGGCTTTGACCTTCGGAATTGTCTGCTTTTTGAATAAGATTGGAACGCCCAGTAACTCTCATCTCAAAGGCACTTAATTGTTCTTCTATATCTCTAATTCTAAAACTTTCTAAAATTTTGTAATCAACAAATTGCCCTATCAAAAGGTTAAGTGGTTTAAAAAGTTCAATAGATCCATATTTTTCTAAAATGATTTCTCCAAGAGGAATATCTATGCTGCCTCCTAAAATAGTTCCAGCAGTAAATCCACTTACATAATCTGCTTTAGTTGAATCAAAATCATTTGAGCTATACAAGCCAGTACATGCTGTAGCACTAAAACTTGTATTTCCAATAAAAAATCCTGGACTAACTCCTATTTGGTATGCTGGTCCTCCAAAGGTGGGACCGTTTAAATTGTTTGATTGCTGCCAATTGTAATAAGCAAGTTCAGCTATAATATTCATATAAAAATTGCCAGCAAAAAATCCATAAGGACTTCCAATGGATAAGCCATAGATAAAATTACTTTCGTCAAATTCAGATGTAAATGACTCCCCTCTCAAGGGAGCGGGAAGAGGATGCCCAGTATATAAATTCAAGCTCCAGTTTGGTACAAGAACATATTCCACATCTTCATAATTAACTGGAGCCTTAACTTGCTGAGAATTACCAGCTTGTTGAGCATCTACAAATTTTCCATTCTGGTAAAAATGAAAAACTTTTCCATTAGCAATAGGAACCATCCCATTATTGATTTTTACTGAATCAATGCTTTGCAGTAATATTTCTTCAGGGAATGTCAATCCTTTTGGGGTAATGATCACAAATTTATTATCAATTGTTTTAACATCGCCTTCAATAATGGTTTGATCATTGAAAACTATAATTCCTTCAATTGAAAAAAGAAGACTACTAAGTAAAGTGGAGATAATTATTAATTTCATATTCAATCAGTAATTTGTTTAAGAGGTCTAAAATACATAATTATAAAGTGTAGACCAATACTGATACAATCTTTGTTCTAAATGAAGTGGGCCCACAGGGATTCGAACCCCGAACCAACAGATTATGAGTCTGCTGCTCTAACCGTTGAGCTATGGGCCCAAAAAGAGCAAGAAACTTAGCGAGAGCAGGAAGGGATTTCAACCACTTACCTAATTGGAATATATTTTATTTGAATAAACTTGTTTTGAAATGATTTTTCTGTTAATGTTTTCAAAGTAATAATTTCAAAATAATCTTTAAAGAATTAGGATACTCCTTAATATATTTATTGCAATGTATAAAATAAAAAAATCTGTTTCAAGACTATTAAGATTCTTCGGCTATGAAATTCAAAGACATTCTTCAACTTCTCACAGTGTAAAAGAACCGTTTTACCATTTTCGCAATCTATTAGATAATTCACAACCTGTGGTTTTTGATGTTGGCGCCTATATTGGGGATACTATTGAGCAATTTAAATCTTCTTTTCCAGAGTCTTATATCCATGCCTTCGAACCTTTTGATGAATCTTTTTCTATACTAAAAAATCGTTTTCAAAAAACAGATAAACTTTTTTTTAATAATATAGCAGTAGAGAATCGTTTCTCATCAAGCGCCAATATGTACATTACCCAAAACAAAGGTTCTAGTTCTTTATTGCAACCAACAAAAGATGCTAATGAATTTTGGGAAGGAAATCCACTTTCAACTCAAGAAAAAGTAAAAGTAAAAACAACAACTATCGACAGTTATTGTCAAAAACATAATATTGAAACCATCGATATTTTAAAAATAGATGTACAAGGAAGCGAACTTAAAGTTCTACAAGGTGCAGAACGAATGTTAAAAGATAGGCTAGTCAAACTAATTTTTACAGAAATATCTATAGCCCCCAATTACAAAGGACAGTCAGAAATAGATGAAATAATCAAGTTTTTAAGAGAAAATAAATATAAAATTTTTAATTTTTTTAAAATGAAACATAAGCAAGGCAAGTTAATTGAATGTGATGTTTTATTCTATACTGAGTAATTATTTTTTAAAACTTCATTATAAATATCATTTAGAGTTTGAGCTGTTTTTTCAATATCAAAGCGTTTCAGAGAACTCTCTCTTGCTCTAAGTCCCATCTCCTGTCTAAGTGATTTATCCATAGTAATTATTTTTTTTAGGCCTTTTTCTAGTTCAACCGTATTCTCATTTTCAAAAAGTATGCCTGTTTTATTATGTTCAATTATTTCAGGAATTCCTCCAGCTGTTGACGCAAGAATTGGGAGAGAGGAAGCCATTGCTTCTTTTAAAGTAATTGGTGATCCTTCTGAAACAGAAGGTTGAATGTATAAATCAATTGAAAGTAAAAATTTTGGGATATCATTATAGTGTAACTCACCTAAAATGAGTATGTTTTTCCTTAGATAATACTTGTCTATCATGTTTTCTAGCATATTTCGATAAGGTCCATCTCCTGCTATTTTTAAATAAAAATTTGGGTGTTCTTTTTTGATTCTATAAAGTGTTTTAATTAATAGATCGTATCCTTTAGCCCAATTTAATCTGCCAATAGAGCCGAATATTATTGAGCCTTCCCTGTGATCATTTATTTTTATTGATAAAAAACTATTAAAATCTACAGTTGCATGTATTATCGGTATCTTATCAAAACTTGGATAAAAACAATCTTTCATATAAGATAGATTTTTTAACAAGATATGTTTTGAATCTGAAATGATAGTTAAGTTTTTTTTTAAAAAATATTTATACATCCATTTAAATAATATTTTATTTTTGGTTATAGACCTTTCTGCATGAATGTTCCAAATCATTGGGATATTCAATAATCTTATAACAAGAAATTGAGTTAATAATCGTACGGGTTCATCAAGTATAACTAAATCAGGCTTCGAGTTTTGTAGTTTTCCAAAAAGTCGAAAAAAATAAAAGATACCTGCAAGCTTTCTAAGCCTTTTCCATAAAAAATAAGGTCTCCAATTTTTATCTGCTGGTATGATTTGGCAGGAAGAGACGTTTATGTTTTTCTTAAGAAATTCATTATATAGTGATCCCTCTTTTTGATATAATGTCCATACTTCTCTTTTAATCCTATGAACCTTGTCATAATTAGATATATTTAAGAGATATGTTTGGACTCCACCAGGGTTTAAAGACCCAATTAAGTGTAGTATTTTAGTTTTAGTTTGCATCAAAGTTGTTTGAACATATAAATAATAATTAGATCAAACCCATCCTTATTTTCACCTATATTAATTTGTAAAATTAATGTAGAATTGCTAAAAATAAGTGTTCATCTGTAATAAATAAATTTAACCTTAATTCAATAATTTTATGCAAAAATTAAATAGTAAAACTTTTACTTGCGTAGGAGTAAACAGTACAATTTCTATCATCAAGTCTAAAAGGTTCCGAATTGAAAAAGTATTAATAACAAGAAGTAGTAAAGCAGAAAAAGATCAAAAATTAAATAGGGCTTTGAAGGCAGTTAACCCCAGTTTTATTAGGAAAGTTAATGATAGAAAATTGTCTTCTAGATTTAAAACGCAAGGTGTCGCAATCACCTTCTCTGGGGATTTGATTCTGAATGAAAATGCGGGCTATCCAAATGAAAAAGATTCCTGCTTACTAGTATTAGATCAAGTGGAAGACCCTCAAAATTTTGGCCAAATAATTAGAACAGTTGAGTGTGCAGGAATAAAAGGAATAATATATTCTAAACATCATTCTGTTCCATTAACCGAGACTGCTTTACAGGTTAGTCAGGGTGCATTTGTTAATATGAAATTTTATGAAGTAACGAATATAAGAAATGAACTAAAAAAATTAAAAAAAAATAATTTTTGGGTTGTTGGTTTGGAAAATAGTGTTAATGCTAGCCCTTGGTATTCAATTGATTATTCTGATAAAATAGCAATTGTAGTTGGAAGTGAAGGGAGCGGTGTTCGAAAAAAAGTATTGGAAACTTGTGATTTTATCGCAACAATACCTATGCAGGGTATCACAAATTCTTTAAATGTCGGTGCTGCAAGCTCTGCAATAGCATTTGAAATGTTACGACAAAAATTGGAGAAAAAATAATGCCATCAACTCACGATTATAAAGATGATAAAAGGAACAATAATATTCAAGTTTATTTGAACGGTCAATTTTATCATAGATCAAAAGCAAACATTTCAGTTATGGATAGTGGTTTTCTCTTAGGGGATGGTGTATGGGAAGGGATAAGGTTGTATAAAAATGTTTTAATCCATCTTGAGGATCATTTGAGTAGACTTTATTTTGGTGCAAAAAGTATTTCTATGGAAATACCATTGTCAAAAAAAGAACTAAAACTAGCAATCTTGGAAACAATTAAAAAAAATAATATGGAAACAAATGTACATATACGCTTAATTGTTTCTAGAGGAATAAAAAAAACACCTTATCAAAACCCCAAAGTAACCATTAGTCCACCAACAATTGTTATTATACCTGAATATAAAAAAGCTAGTGATGATGTGAAAAAAAATGGTATTACTATAGGAACAGTAAATACCATTAGGGATGATAGAGTTCAGGACCCAAAGATCAATTCTCTAAGCAAACATAATTGTATTGCTGCGTGCATTGAAGCAAACAAGCTTGGAGTTGATGAGGGTTTAATGCTAGACCCGCATGGGTTTGTGTCGACTTGCAACTCAACAAATTTTTTTATTGTAAAGAATAATGAAGTATGGACTTCAACAGGTCAATATTGTTTGAATGGTGTTACTAGAAAATCTGTGATAGGGTTATGTAAACAGTACAATATTTCAGTCCATGAAAAGAATTTTTCATTAGATGATGTTCATAGTTCAGAAGAAATATTTGTTACAGGAACTTTTGCGGGTGTCATTCCAGTTGTTTCGGTAGATAATATAATTATTGGGGAGGGAGCGCGCGGAGAAATGACAAAAAATATTCAAGATTGGTATAGAATGGACTTAGAAAATATAGTAATTCAAAATGGATAAGATTTACATAGCTATGTGGTCTGGACCACGTAATCTTTCTACTGCTTTGATGCGGTCTTTTGAAAACCGTACAGATACTACTGTCATTGATGAGCCTTTTTATGCGCACTTTTTGAAACAAACTAATCTAAATCATCCTGGTAGGGATGAGATTATTTCAACACAAGACTCTAATTGGAAAAGCATTGTTAAAAAGATTACGGGGCCGATTCCCCAAAATAAGTCAATTTGGTATCAAAAGCATATGGCGCAACACAATCTTGAGGGGTGTGATATTAATTGGATAAAAAACTTTCATAATTGTATTTTAATCCGAGATCCTAAATATGTAATCCCAAGTTATAATAAAGAGTATTCTTTATCGGATGAAAAATTATTAGGGTATTCTCAACAATTGGATCTTATACAAATGTTAGAAGTTGAAGAAGGTGCAACTCCGCCAATTTTTGATGCCATTGATATTCTAAAAAACCCTGAACAGGCTTTAAAAAAAATTTGTCTTATTTTTGGAATAAGTTTTAGCGATAAAATGTTACAATGGCCTAGAGGGAAAAGAAAATCTGACGGTATTTGGGCTAAGTACTGGTATGGTAATGTAGAAAATTCTTCAGGATTTAAACCTTTTCAAAAAAAGAATACACTCATTGATAAAGAGCTTATCCCATTATATGATAAGTGCTTGGAAGGTTATAGTAGTATGTATGAGAAGAGAGTAGTTTTTTAAAAATTTTGGAAAGAATTCTATTATTTATTTTTTTTATTTTAATAGTTAGTATTCCATTCTTATATCGATTTGTTAGAATTGGGAGAATTGGTTGGTTTGTGAATACAACCTCAAATCTTACAATTGATAAGAATTATAATACTGCTGAAAAACTAAGAACTATACAGGTCCTTTTAGGTGCAATCTTTTTTGTGATTCATGGATCCTTATTTTGGGGTTTTTTTAATATTGCAACCTTTTTAATCATTACGGTTATTGTAAGTCTCCTTTTTGAAATAATCGGTTCCAAAACTGGATATGTTTTTGGGGGTAAGTATCATTATAATAATGATAATACGCCAGGGTATATAATATTTGGTATTCCTGTTTTAATTCCAATTGCTTGGTTTGGCATAATTTATATGTGTATAAATTTTTGCTATTATGTAACAAATATCAGTTTCCCATTTGAAAACTCTATTAATTATTTTTTTATTATTTCAACTGCTATTTTTGTTATGCTTTTAGATCTTGTTCTTGATCCATTAGCAGTGGATGAAAAAAGATGGAATTGGGAATCTCCAGGTATTTATTACGGCATTCCTATTTTAAATTTTTTTGGATGGTTATTAGTCCCCTTATCAATTTTGTTCATATTTCAACATTTTTCCCATCCAGTAATTATAATGGTTTCTTCATATTCAATATTATTTAAATATGCTCCAGGAATTTT
This sequence comes from Fidelibacterota bacterium, assembly GCA_045568995.1. Classification (GTDB taxonomy): domain Bacteria; phylum Fidelibacterota; class Marinisomatia; order Marinisomatales; family UBA1611. The sequence goes on from JBJKZY010000044.1 coordinate 46,852, forward strand.
ATTTATTTTTTTACCAATTGTCGCATCTAGACCTTGTTTTGAAAGAGGACTAGTAATTCCAGGTTATATAGGAATAATTACATCTTTTATTTATTTTGTAATTGTTATCAGTCGGTATTAGGTAATAAAAAACGCGCCATTGGCGCGTTTTTTATTTTTGTAGCTGACCTCGCAATGCCAGCACTGTGGATTTATTTTGCTGATAATTTGGAGGTCAGCAAACTACTTGAATAAGACAACTGATCACCTCCTTTAGTTTAAAGTTAATAAGAAATTCCACTCCTTAATTTTATGACATCATTTCTATAAAAGTCAAATCAGATTCTTTTTCAATCAATATTTTTTATATTTTTTGTTTATAAATATAATGCCTGTGCTTTTTTGAAATTCTTCTCAATTCATATTGTACAAGATCAATTTCATCGACAGTAAGGTCTTCTTTTGTTAGATCTACTTTTTTATCCCATTTAGGTGACCAGGATTCATACCTTTGTGTTAGGTTTCTAATATAATTTATATCGGATACCTTCTCTTCGATAGGGTCTTTCCTTTTTCTTGAGATACGTCTTCTTCGTCTTATTATATCGTAAAATTCATCAATCCGTTTACCTCTTTCTTTTTTTAACTCTTCATTCACTGTGTTTTCAAATTGAACATGGTCATCAGTAATTTTTTCTAAAATATTTAGATCTTTTAATAGCGCTTTTCCATTTTCTGAAGGTGTAGCAGAGGGTTTGTATTCAATGTAAGGAATAAAGTTTAACTTTTTAAGTAACGCTCTTTTCGTCCATTTTTTAACTCTTTCAATTCGAGTTTTTGATTCTTGGCCAAACAAAGATTCCCCATAGCTAAAAAAAATAATAACTATGTATAATTGCAGTATGTTATGTTTCAAGTGATTTTCCTTATCACTATAAAACAGGTAAACCGCACCCATAAACATTTTATGAATGTATAATTCAGTGAGAACTCCGCATTTATAGGTCTTATAAGACCTAGATAATTTTAAATTATATCCTTCACCTAAAGCAAGAGGTAATTCAAAGTAATTAAGTGTATATATATAAGCACTTATATAAATAAGATAGTTGAGTTAATTATTCTTCAATTTTTTGTAAATTTAATTTTAACATTTGAGGTAATTTGATGAAACTTTTTACGTTAATTGGAGTTTTAATAATGAGTTCATGTAGTGAAACGTTAGTTAAGCCAGTTCCCAAGAAAAAACCTTATGAGATTATAACTCATGGACATAAAAGAGTTGATGATTATTATTGGATGCGGTTAACGGACGAACAAAAAAAATCTAAAATTCCTGATAAACATACAAAAAAAGTAATCAATTATATTAATCAGGAAAATAATTATACCCAAAATAGCCTTTCACATACAAAAATACTTCAAAAAACGTTGTTTAACGAAATAGTGGAAAGAATACCAAAAGATGACGAAACTGTTCCTTATTTGGAAAATGGTTATTTTTATTATTCTCGTTATGAAGAGAAAAAAGAATATGCAATTTATTGTAGAAAAAAAGGATCTCTTGATGCTCAAGAACAAATTATTTTAGATGGGAATGAGCTATCTAAGGGCTATGATTATTTTTCAGTTGGTAGTAGATCCGTTAGCCCCAATAATGAATGGTTGGCCTATGGACTAGATACTCTTAGCAGGAGATTTTACACGATTTACTTTAAAAACTTAGTTACAGGGGAAGTTTTAGAACATTCTATTCCTAATACATCTGGTTCTGTTGCCTGGGCAAATGATAATAAAACAGTTTTTTACACATCAAAAAATAAAGTAACGCTATTATCTGAAAAAATATTCAGACATAGTTTAAATACTAGTTATGAAGAAGATGTTTTAGTATATGAAGAAACAGATAATGAATTTTACACTGGAGTATATAGATCAAAATCAGGAAAATTTATTATCATATGGAATAGTAGTACATTAGTAAGCGATTATCATATTCTGAATACGAATAATCCAAATGGAGATTTTATCTCTTTTACTCCAAGAGGGGAAAAGCATGAGTATGACATAGCACACTATTCTGATAAGTTTTACATCATGACGAACTATAATGCTGAAAACAACCGATTGATGGAAACACCAGATGATGCAACGGATATTTCTAATTGGAAAGAAATCATTCCTCATGATAAAAATGTTCATTTATTAGATATGGAAATTTTTGATAACTACTTGGTACTCAATCATAGAAAAAATGGTCTACGAGGAATAAGAATAATTAACCAAACGGATAAGAAAAATAATATTTTAAATTTTGGTGAAAATACCTACGCCGCATTTTTTTCAACAAATAAAGAATTTAATACAAGTATTCTCCGGTATAGCTATAGCTCTTTAGTTACTCCATGGTCTACATATGATTATAATATGAAGACGGGAGAAAAAACTCTAATGAAACAAGATAAAATTTTAGGAGGATACAATCAAAAAAATTATTTTTCTGAAAGATTGTATGCTAAATCAAGAGATGGAAAAAAGGTTCCAGTTTCAATAGTATATAATAAAAATTATAAAAAGGACAATCCCCAAAATCTTTTACTTTATGGATATGGATCATATGGATCTACTATAGATCCTTATTTTAATTCAGCTAGATTAAGTCTTTTAGATAGAGGATTTATTTTTGCTATTGCCCATGTGCGGGGTAGTCAGATTTATGGAAGGCAGTCTTATGAAGATGGGAAACTATTTAATAAAAAGAATACTTTTAATGATTTCATAGATGCAGGGAAATTTTTAGTTTCCTCAGGATATACTAATCAGGATAAGTTGTTTTGTTCTGGAGGTAGTGCTGGAGGATTATTAATAGGTGCGGTTATTAATATGGAGCCTAATTTATGGAGAGGAGCAATTGCTGCAGTACCGTTTGTAGATGTAGTTACAACCATGTTGGACCCTTCGATACCTCTGACATCTAATGAATGGGACGAGTGGGGAGACCCTAGAGAAAATGATTATTATGATTACATGTTATCTTATTCCCCATATGATCAAGTTAAGGGAGAAAAATATCCTAACCTTTTAGTTACATCTGGGTTTTTTGATTCTCAGGTACAGTATTTTGAGCCACTTAAATGGGTCGCTAAACTTAGAGAGTATTGGGAAGGAGAAAATAAATTATTTTTGCATATGGAAATGGACGCTGGACATGGAGGTAAGTCGGGCAGGTTTAGGAGATATAAAGAAGTTGCTTTAGAATATGCTTTTCTATTAGATCTTGCGAGTATAAGAAATTAATGGTTTAGAGGAGGTGGGAATTTTTTGATATAAATATTATTTCACGTAATAAAACTTTTAATACACCGGTAGCAGGTATTGCAAAGAGCATCCCGAGCGGTCCAATTAATGTCCCTCCTATAATTAAAACAATCATAACTACCATCGGGTGTAGTCCGACACTTTCTCCTATAACTAAAGGGGTTATAAAGTTGTTATCTATTTGTTGAACTACAATAAACATTAATATTATATCAAAAATAAAAAATGGAGATGGAATTATATTAAAAAGATAATGCGAAAGTGCAGATTCATTCCCAATATTATTCATTATAGCTATCAATATTGCTGGAACCATTCCTATAAAAGGGCCTACCATTGGAATTAGATTCGCCAAACCTGCAATGATTCCAATAAAAATTACTAGAGTAATGTTTGCACCAACTTTATTTAAAATAAACAAACCTAGAATTGATAAAATTGCAACGCTACTTGCAGCAAGAATTTGTCCTCGTAAATATTTTGAAATTTGTTGTTCAATATTATAAATGGTACGTAAACCAATTTCTAGATATTTGTTAGGTATAAATCGAACCAATGATCTTTTAAAGTCATGATATTCAATAAGTAAAATGATGGTAAAAACTAAAACCATAAATACAATAAATAAAAAATTTCCAGCGGAACCAAGTAATACCAGAATGTTTTGGAAAATATTTACCATAAAGTTTTTAGCTATCAAAATTACTTTGTCACTCTCGGGTACCAAATTATTGAAAAATTCTGGTAAAAGTACTTTTATTTTAGCTGAAAGGTTTTCAACAGCTATAGCAAAATTATCTTTTTGAATTTTATTAGAAAATATTTTTATTTGTATACCAAGGTTTGCAAAAAAACTTCCAATGAATAAAATACCAATTGTAATGGATAGGCTTAGAACTGCTACTACTCCTATAGCTCTAGAATTTACATATCCTTCTATGTAATCTACCGATTGCAGGAAAATTGAAGTTAACAAAAAGGAGAAAATTAATATTAATATCAGTGGTGAAAAGAAAGGTAGAATAATCCACCCGATAAAAGATGTAATTACCAGTAATAGTATTCTATAAATTTTTTGGAGGGGGTCCAAAGCTACTTTGGTTTAATTATATTTTTATTGGTTTCCCTTAATCTCTCACCAAGCACTCTAGAAAGGTTTAGCAAAATTTTATTTCCTAATTCTGGATATCTTTTTATAAGAGTTAAAAGATCTGTTCTAAAAAACCCAATTAATCTTGATGGCGTATTGCAAACTGCCGAAGCGGATCTCGGTTCTTCATCAAGTAAAGCTAATTCGCCAAAAAAATCTCCAGAATGTAAATTCGCAAAAATATTTCCTGATTTTGGATCTTTAATTTCGATTTTACCATGAAGTATAATATACATTCCTTCAGCTGGAGCATGCTTTTTAAAAACAAATTCATTTAATTTATATTCTCTTTCATGTGTGAGTTGGGCAATATTTTTTAGTTCTTTGTTTAATAGATTTTCAAAAATAGGGATTTTTTCCAATGCTTTAAGCACAGGGTCAACATTGTCTTTTTTACGAAAAAAATTTTTGTACAATGCTTCCAAAAAGTTACCCTAATACAAAAAACATTTAAATCAAATTTTCCTTATTGATGTTCTTCGCAATCATCCCACCAACTTGGGCCACATTCGCATTCAATTCCTTTTTTATCCCAACATTCTTTATCAATATGCCATTCTGTAACTTTCCCATCGAGAGCAGAATTATCATATATGTATTTTGTGGCTATTACCCCATTTCCATACCATCTTGTCCATAACCCACTTTTGAAACCATTTAAATAGGTACCCTCTAACCTTTTCAATCCATTTGAATGCCAGTAGGTCCAATCTCCATTTCTGATACCATCTTTAAAGTTTCCAACCATAGATTTTGGTCCGCTAAAGTGGAAGGTCTCTTGTTTAATTAATTCAATCCCTTTTTCTTTATCTTGGTAATAAGATATCATACTAATTTTTCCATTGTTATGTGTTTGCACGACTTTTGAGGTGTCATTTCCGTAGGAGATCGAAATAATTAGATTAATAAAAATTAGAATATTTTTCATTTGGTATTAGTATGATATATTATAATCTACAAATGTAATTGCATTAAAAAAATATCAGCTTCATAAACTTCTATTGCTTTTAAATGACAAAATATGCTATCTGATAATAAGAAAGATGAGAGTGAAAATTATTTTTGCACTTGTGTTTATTTTTAGAGGATTGCTAAAACAATGATGCTTAATCTTTACAGTTATTCAAAACTTTTTAAATGAGTAAATTGGATAAAAGAATAGTAATCATTCTAGTTGTATAATGAATAAAAATAAAAACGAATTTGAAAATTTTTTTTTAATAATAAAAAAAATATCATAAATAAATGGGATCATTACTTTGAAATTTACGAACGATATTTTAGAAAATATAAAAATCAAGATATTGTATTGTTAGAAATCGGAGTTTCCAACGGTGGAAGCTTGAAAATGTGGAAAAATTATTTTGGTAAAAATTCAAAAATATATGGGTTGGATATAGATCCTAGGTGTAAAGAATTTGAAAGTGGGAATGTAGAGATTTTTATTGGATCTCAAATTGATTTACAATTTTTAAAGGAAATAAAAAATAAAATTCCAAAAGTAGATATTTTGATAGATGATGGTGGACATTTTATGAATCAGCAAATAATTTCATTTAATGAATTATTTGGCCATATAAAGGACGATGGTGTATACTTATGCGAAGATACCCATACTAGTTACTGGTTATTTTTTGGAGGTGGGTATAAAAGACGTGGAACTTTTTTAGAGTATTCAAAAAAAATTATTGATCAACTTCATGCTTCTCATTCAGAACAGAAAGAATTAAGGCCTAATAAATTTACCTTTTCAGTGGACTCTATTCATTATTATGATAGCGTAGTAGTAATTCAAAAAAAAAAGAGGAATCCACCTAAAAATGTTATATCAGGTGAATTATCTTTTGGTAAATCTAAAATATCTAATTTTAGGCCAAAATTAAAACCTACACAGAAAAATAAATTTCTGGCTCTTCTAAATCAAATTTTAAGGCGATTTAGAATTAGAAATTTTTTATTAAAATAGAGTTAGTTCTTATTATGATTTTTTTGAATAGTTCTTTGAATTGAACTAAAATTTATATTTTTTATTTATAAAAATTTTAAGTGAAACTAGGCATAGTAATTAACTTTTGAGTCCATTTTTGTATACATTGAAATGTTGTATAATATTTTTTTTAGAATATTTTTCTTCAAATGTTTCTAAAGCATTTTGAGAAAAATAATTCCAGTCTTTTAATATTTTAGATAATTTTTTTGAAAGGTCATTTTTTTTTAATAAGTTCACATTAAAGCCATTTTCACCATCAAATAAGATATCCTGAGATCCTTCTGTATTTGTACAAATAATTGGTGTCCCTTCTCGAAGGGATTCAATATTCACAATCCCAAAAGCTTCTGATTTGCTTGCGGATATGCTTGCAATACATTTAGAAAATATTTTCCCAATATTTTTATTTGGAATGTTCCCTAAAAAAGAAACATGTTTTTCTAGCCCTAATGATAAAATTAATTTTTGTAAGTTGTTTTTTTCTGTTCCGTCTCCAATAATTAATAGTTTTAGGTTGGGGTGTATTTCTTTGCAATCATTAAATGCATATAGTAAATCTTGATGCCCTTTTGATAACGATAATCTCCCAACAATACATATACTAAAATCTCGATCATCAAAAGGTTTCCAATTATATTTAGATTTTTCTAATAAATATGGGAGTACAGATATTTTATTTTTTTTGATATTAAAAAATCTAGAAATTAACTTCAACATAATATTGGAATTAGTTATTACACGTGTATTTGTTTTTAAAATTAATGCTTTTCTCTGTTTTAGAAACCAATCATAAACAGGGCTTCTTTTTGAATCCATCTTAAGCTGGTGGGGTGATGTATGAAGATAATTGATTCTGTAAGAAACTCTAAATAAATAACTTGCAATACTTACAATATTAGCTGAACCAAAATTAGATATACATAGAACGGGTTTTTTCCCTTTTTATTATTCTGCATATAAATATAAAATCTTTAAGTCTAGTTGGTCTTTTATTTGGATATGTAAAATATTTTATATTATTTTTATTAGATGGCACATTTTTAACTTGGCCATCAAAAATAAAAATAACCGAAAAATTGTTATTATTAAACTCTTCTCCAAGATACTTAAAGTAATCCGGGATAGCAGTTCCAAACTTACTTGTGCTAATTAAAATTGATTCCATATTTTATATTCTATATTATAATTTTATTATATTAAGATTATCCCAAAATATTTCAATTATCAAAAAAACGAATATGAATCTACCTACCTGCCGTTATAAGAAAAAGAACGTGATTAGAAAAAAAAATACTTTTCTAACAAAATTCTAATTAATTTTTATTAAGTTAAAATCTTTCTTTTATTAATAATTAATTAAATAAGCAATCCCTACTATAAGTTTTTAAATACTACAAAAATATATTTAAAAAATTAAATGCCAGAAGAAAGAGAAAATCAAATTAAATTTGATCCAGGTAGTCCTATCGGATGTGGTATTGCCGTACTAGTATTTGCTTTTGCTATTGTCTCTCTAAATTGGGGATTCTTTACAAGCATGACAGATTGGGGTTTAAAAGATGGTGAAAATTTACCCTTTTACCATCTTCATGATTTTAAAGGTCAAGGAAGATATAAAGATACACTGTTTTTCTGGATTCACCAGTATTTAAATGTTCCTTCACTAGTTATTGTTATATTTGGAACTTTAACCGCTTTAATCATTAGTCTACCCTTAGACAGGATATCAAATGTACCAAAGATACTTTCAAATATTTGGAAAACAGAAAATTGGTCATACATTGCAGTAATTGATCAAATTTGTGATTACGCTGCAAAAGCTAGAAAGGATGGAACTTTTTCATTGGATAAAGAAGTGCAAACTCTTCCTGAAGGGTATATGAAGGACTGGTTAGATTTAATGATAACTGAAAGAGACCCTAAAAAATTAAAAATATACATGTTCACAGAAATGGCCAATATGGCAAATCGTCATAAAAATGGAGCTGATTTCTTCAAAAAAGGTGAAAAATACGCTCCTTCTTTTGGAATGATGGGAACAGTAATGGGTTTAATCGTAATGATGAATGGATTTGAACTCGAGGGCAAAGAACTATCTGAAACAATGACCGACCTTCTTGGTGGAATGGGTACTGCTTTGATTACTACTTTATATGGAGTTTTGTTGGCAAATTTTGTTTTTGGACCTATTGCCGGTAAGCTTGAAACTTTATCCAGTATTGAAGTGAGACACAGAACTGTTGTGATGGAAGGAATTATGTCAATTCATTCCAGAGAGCATCCGATTATTGTAAAAGAAAGACTAATGACTTTTGTTCCAGTTGCAGATAAACAGATAAAAGTTGATAACGTCGAAGAATAACATTTAGTTCTTATTTCTAAGTGCAAGAATTAAATTCACTTCAAAGTACAGATTCTTCTGATGAAGGGGCTCAGGCATGGGCAATCCCATTTGCAGATATGATGACATTACTTTTGACGCTTTTTATACTCTTGCTAGTTATTTTAAAAGAATCTGAGAAATTCGTTGATCAGCAAATTAATCTTTTATTACAAGAAACTTATGAACAATTAGAAGAGGAGATAAATAACGAGAATGTATCAATAGAGAGAGTTACAAAAGGAATCCAAATTACTTTAAGGGGAAATTTATTTCAGTCCATGAAGGCAAATGTAAATAAAAGCTATATACCAACCATTCGAGAGATCAGTAAAATCATTGAAAATTGTAAATTATTTAATGTTGAAGAAACTGAGAAGTATTCTGCATTAGTAGATTTCTTGGAGGAAAGAAATGAAGAGCTAAATGTAGAAATACGATGTGAAGGACATACGGATGATGCAACTTTGCCTCCACAATCTGATTATCGAAATAATTGGGAGCTTTCTTCAGCTCGATCTCTTAGAGTAGTAAATATAATGAATGATGCTTCATCTATCTCAGAGAAATATTTTTCATATAACGGATATGGTGAGTTTCGACCGTTAATTAATGTTTCAGGGATAGATGATTTTGAAAAGAAAAAACAAGCAAGAGCATACAATAGAAGAGTTGAAATATATCTTGATGCATTTGCGCGTCCAAAGACAAGATCCTCCGAAGATGAATTTCTAAAAATGATAGATGATAAATTTAAAAAAGAAGAAAACCTTTAGAATAAGAATTAGTTAGTATTTGAAATTCATCTTTCCTAAAATATCTTCATCCCCTTTGCGAATGGAATGAAAACTGGTTAATTATTTAAATTATATAAAGTTAATATTTTATATTGCAGGATAATTTTGATTATTTATCAAACACTATTTGCTACCATTTCTATTATTTTTCTGCTTCTGTATTATTATACGATCGGATTTTATTTATACCCTTTATTTTTCTCTAAAACAAACAAAAATAGAATAAGATTAAATGAAAACATTTTACTTGGTTTAATCACTAATATATTATTTCTCTACTCTTGGAATTTGTTTTTTCCAATTAATAGTATAGGGTTTCTAATATTTAATTTAATTTGTTTATTAATTGGCATTAAATCAGGTTCCTTAAATGATATAAAAAATATTCCAGGAAGATTTAGTCCAAAATTTCTCATTTTTATTTTTATGATTTCTATTTGGCTTGGATTTTTATCCAACAATCCTATAGGGCCCTATGATTTGGGCTTATATCACTTGCAAGTGATTAAATGGGCTGAAAGCTTTCACATAATAAAAGGTATTGGGAATTTACATCACAGGCTTGGTTATGCTTGTAGTAGCTGGCTACTGTCTTCCCAATTTAATGTATTTTTCAATACTAAGTTATTTTTATGGACTCACGGAGCAATTTATTTGGTAATTGGTTTTATTAATTTTCTTTATGTACCTGTTTTTTCTAAATATCAAATTAAGAAACCTGAAAAGATTATTAGAATTCTTTATTTACCTATTTTAGTTAATGTATGTTTTTCAAGTTTTCCAGGTACTTCATCAGACTTACCAGTTTTTCTATTTACATCAATTATTTCGTTATATTATTTTAAGTTTATTGCCTTTAAAGAAAATAATAGTTTAAATATGATTTTAATTATTCTGGTACTAGGTGTATCTAACAAACTTTCTTTTGGGGCAGTAATAATAGGTTTAATTATCCCATTAGTATTTATAATAATTAAAAAGATCTCAAGACTAAATTATTTAAATCGAGGTATTATATTATTATCCTTAGCAACTCTTATCTTATGGTCCTATAGAAATGTTATTATGACAGGTTACCCTTTTTATCCTTATGTTGAAATCTCATTCCCAGTTGAATGGAAAATGGATAGAGACAAGGTGGAAATGGCAAAAAATCAAATAACCTTAGTTGCTAAAGACTTCACCAAATTGAAAGGTTTTGATTATAATGAACGTTTAAGTTGGTATCTTAATAAAATAACATTACAACATAGAAAAATTGAAATTTATTATCCGATAATTATTGGAATTTTTGGATTGCTTTATAATATTGTTTTCATCAGAAAAAAACTATCCCAAATTTTTATTTTAGCTTTACCATCATTAGTACCAATATTTTTATGGATACAAATTCCTGGGAGTAGATTTTTTTATTCCTCTTTTTGGTGGTTTGGAAATATGTTTATAGTCTTTCCTGTAACTAGAATGATACAAAGGTTGAATTATTTTTATTTATTAATAATAATATTATCAATTTCGGTACATACCCTTGATAGGCTTGGGTCCCCTAAAGTTTTTTTCCCAATGTATACTAGATCAAAGATCCCAAATATTACTACTCAAAAAATTACAAATGCTAAAGGGTTGACATATTTTTCTCCTAAGGATAATGACCAATGCTGGGACAGTCTATTACCCTGTTCTCCAGAACCAGAATTTTGGCTAAAAAATATAATTCAAACTAGCGAAAATGGGTTTAAAAAAGGTTTAAAATTAAATGAACCCGATAAATAGAGTAAGATAGAGTAGCTTTTATAAGTAGTTTAAAATGGTTATAAAATATTTTGATTAGGGAAAAAATTGATTTTTTATAAAAATAATAAAAAAAATAAAGATAAATAAAAACCCATAAAAATAATTTGCGGATATATTAAAGTATAGAATATGATAAAACGCAGCAATCCCATCTTTCCATGTTATTTTTTTCCCCTCTTTATAAGTTCGACCATCATATGAGATTGGCATTTCATAAACTCGAAGATTTGCTTTGGCTATTTTAGCTGTGAATTCAGGTTCAAAGCCAAAACGATTAGATTTTAGTTTAAACTTTTTTAGAATGCTTCTTCTAAACATCTTATAACATGTTTCCATATCAGTTAGATTCAAGTTTGAGAAAATGTTTGATACTAACGTTAAAACTTTATTTCCAATATAATGCCAGAAAAAAAGTACACGGTGAGTCCCGCCAATAAAACGGCTACCATAAACTACATCTGCTTTATTTTCAGCAATCGGTAAAATTAGGTTAGAATATTCTTTTGGATTATATTCTAAGTCAGCATCTTGAATTACAATAACTTCGCTAGTTGCTAATTTAAAACCTGATCTTAAAGAACCACCCTTGCCCATATTTTTTTTATTCTGGTAGATTTTAATTTCAATCTTTTTATTTGGTAATTCTTTTTTGACGATATCCTCTATTATTTCAAAAGTCCCATCTGTTGAACAATCATCTATCAAAATTATTTCAGAAACTAATCGATTGCTATAAACTCTATCAAAAACTTGTTCAATAGTTTTATGTTCATTAAAAACTGGTATAATAACTGATAAGGATGGTGTTTTTATATTATTATTCATTATTAGTTGCTTATAAAATTAAAAAATCCTTAATTATTATTTCTAGATATTTTTCTAATTTTGGATCTTTAAACTGTTGAACATAATAATTAGCATTCCCTCCATAAGCCACATTTCATATTTGGGCTTTGGTATAACACATAAAGAATTTGATGAAATAAGAGATTTAATTAAGGGGTAAATTGACTTTTTTAATAAAAATAAACTTAATTAGAACATAATTAATATCTCTCTGAATTTTATGAAACATTTAATTTATTTAGGTAAGATAGAAGAGTGATGCGACAAGATTTCCCACTTTTTTTTAGTTTTTAAAAAAACAAATGAGAATCTTGCTTCAATTTTTTTGTCATTTAATATAAAGTTATAGAGGCCGGAGGCGGTAGCAATAACTTCAGTTTTATATTCATGTTTTGTAATTATTTCAACATTTACCTGGGATTTTAATAAATTTTTAAAATAGTCCAATATTAATTTCTGTCCATTTCTTTCAATATTAGAAAAAGTTCCAAGTAACAAACCATCTTTATGGTAAAGATCTGACACTTCATTAGCGTTATTAGATCTAATTTTTTCAATCCAAGTTTGCAGCATATCAATCATAATATAAATTTAACAATTAGAGCAATACCTAAACTTAATTTTATTAGTTATTATCAATTGTAGAATAAAGGATTCAAAGAAAAAAACAAAACAGATGGAAATAAAACAAGATTAATCACAGGGTATTACTTTACCATTAAAACTCCAGCAACTCTCTTGAATCATTTTACCATTATCAAGAATCATTACTTTCTTTTTTTGATTATTTTTATGCCAAAATTTCTGACTAAATGTTTTATAATTTTTTAGATTCCAAATAAGCTCTTTTTCTATTTGACCATTTTTATCCCATGTGACTTCTTTAATTAATTTATGTTTGCTCCATTCTTCATCTCTCATTATTTGTCCGTTTTTATACCAATGAATAATTTGCCCATCTCCTGTATTCGTATTTATTTCTTTTTGAAAAGTTTTTATACCATTTTTAGAAAAATATGTTAAAAAGCCATCGAGTTTTAATCCGTTTTCCCAGACTTCTTCTTTTGATTTTCTTCCATTCGCATACCAAGCAGACCAGACCCCAGATTTTTTACCATTCTCTATTTTCCCCATATAATACTTAGCATCACCTATTTTTTTATATACCCTACCATCGGTAATTGTATTATTTAAGAGATGATACCAGTTTCCGTTTTTTTCTATTATATCTTTAATATTATATTTATTCTGTGAAAATAAAGTTGTAAGGCAGACTGATAATATAAATAAGATCAAATTTTAAATAACAACTTATGTTAATGCTTCTTGTAAATCGAAAATTAGTCTGATAAGTCAAGCACCTTCACTGCCCATTTTTCTCCATTCCTCATTGTCATAACTCCACCTCCCGTACGTTTTCCATTAATCCAATTTCCTTCGTAGATATTTCCTGATTTCCAAGTAAAAATTCCTTTACCATATTTTTCACCATTTTTCCATTCACCCTTATATACATCCCCATTATTATAGTAATATATCCCATCTCCATTAAATTCATCTAAAGACCATCCTCCTTCATACTTAGAACCGTCATTCCAGACCATTGTACCGTATCCATGTTTTTTCCCATCCAACCAATTACCTTTGTAAGATCCTATTTCTTCCCAAGTATAATGACCAAAGCCATTGATATCTCCATATCTCCATTTACCGACAAATTTGTTACCATTTTCAAATGATAAAGTAGTATCTATTATGGTATTATTATTCTTTTTTCTTATAGGAATCGCTGGATTCCCATGGATATCTATTATTGGTGTATGAGAAAATTTTATTTCACCTTCAGGATTTGAATCTTGCATTGAATGTCCTATGGACCAAATAAAACCTTCTTTATTCTCAGCTTTTGTTTCTTTGCCGTAAATAGTAAAAGTGGGCTCTTGTATTTTTTCATCGGCTTGAAAACGTATTGTTATTTCATCACCTACTTTTGCTTTAGAAGGATATCCATTACTTGACTCTATTGTCATTCTTGATATGATTGGAAAAGTTTGGTCAATAATAATTTTATTTTTACTTTCAGCACTTTCTTTATCATTTCCTGAAATATCTTTAATTATAGATTTAATATCTATATACTCACCTTCTTTAAAACCTGTGATTGATTCAATGATTATTTCTCTTATAGTAATGGACTTATCTTTTCCTAGATCATCCGGAAGGATTGCAATTTGTTCGCTAATTATTTCCCATTTATTAGCACCAATTTTTGCCCATATTTCTAATTCGCCATTAATCAATGTAGTATCATTTATATCGATTGGTACATTAATTATTAAATGAGTATTTGTAGAATTCCAACTGTTTTGCACAATATTGCCACCATCTGATATAATAGATCCAATAGTGAAATCTGAAGGAGATGTTTTATCAAAAATAATTTTACTACGATCAGTTGTAGATTTCACTATTTCTCCTTGATTACCAGAAGAATCTGAAAAACTAATTTCAAATTTTACTATTCCATCATTATCAGAATTTTTAAAAAAATAGTTTGCGTAAAATTGCCTTTCTGTTAAATCTATATAATTTACAGACTGTCCATTAATTAATATCTCTTTTGAAACAATTCCTTCTGATGCTGTAGCTTTAATTATTAATTCATCACCAATTGAAGCATGGTTAGATTTTTTATTATTTGTTCTTAATTCAACCACTTCTAGTGTTGGAATTGTTTTATCTAGTAGAACTTTACTACCATCATTGGTATTTGAAACTATCGTCTTAGGTCCGTAAGGATCTTCCCTGTTAAACTGTTCTGCTCCATTGACCAAAGAACATAAAGCTAAAAAAGCAATACTGTTATATATAATGTAGTTTTTCACAATTACTCTAATTTACAAAAGAAATTTTTATTGTCTATAGAATCTCGGAAAAATTATTGAATTAGAAAATCCTCATTTGTTATTTAGAAAGCTAATATTAATGTAATGGTAATTGAATAATGTTGTTTTCTTATAATTATTTTATTAAAAAATTTTTGACATTTTCAATATCATATAAGATGAAATTTTTGTTTTTCCATATACTAGGCATGTTATCAAATTGACCTACTTGGTCATAAGTAGTAAGTAAATGAGTTAAGGAGTATTTTTCGCTTAAATTAAAAAACTCACTTAGTGAAAGAAATTCAAAATTACTACAGTAATTATTCCTTTTTTCCCACTCTAAAAGTACAGACTCATTAAAGGGAAAAGAAAAATCAGAAAATGTTGCCCTATGTCCAAAACATCTTATAGCAGAACTTAGTTGCATGCTCATAAAACCATCTTTCCCATTCACAAATACAATAGTATTCTTTTTAGTATTATTTTTTATAAAAGTACATAAAGATACAAGTGAAGTATTTTTCTCTGATCTTTTCCAACTTAAAAAATAGTTTTCTAACGGATTATGCTTAGTAAAGTTCCATATAGCAAAAACTATTATAATCAATGTAATTATTGAAAAAGTTTTTCGTTGTAAAAATTTTAAAAAAGAGATCTTTGAAAATTTATAATTACGTACTGTTATTTTTTTATTATCATGTCGTGATTTCATCTGGATAGATGTTTTAATTCTTTCAATATAAATAATTAAGCTATTGAAAAAGTTAGATTTTTTAAAAATAACCAAACAATTAACAACAAAAATAAAAGAATTAAAAACGGAAAACCTATTTAAGCCAAGGGTAGCAATAATTTTAACTTTTAATATTTCAGTTCCCAGAAATTGGATAATTGGAGGAATGATAAAATATAGTAAAGATAAAAAACTAAGTTTGATCAAGAATTTATCTTTCATTTTCAAACATAAAAACAAATGCAAGAGATAACCAATAAACCAAAAAAAAGCTGGCCATCCAATTATTTTAGAAATTTTATAATGAAAAGAATGGGTCGTTAAAGTATATATTTCAATAAATTTTTCAGGATCTAAATGGTTATGATTCCCATATATAAAAAAAAGTAATAATGATGGGAAAAATATTCCAAATATAAAATTATAAATAATTGTAGAGTTGATATATTCATCCCTGGATGATAGATAATATATCATAAATAAAGAAAAAATGGCTAATCCATAGAGTGAATGTAGAAAAATGCAAAAGCTAAGTAAAATGGGGCAAAGTATATTTTTATATTTAAAGTTTTTAAATATGCAGTAGATAAAAAATAAACCAAAAATTAAAGAAAGCTCATCTGGTTCTGCATTAAAATAAGGAGAACAGAAAGCGCTACTCCATCCCATTGGACTTCTATTATTTTGAATAAATTCAATAACTCTAAGCCAAATTAAAATAAAGGTTACAATTCGGAGAGAAATAATTTTTAGAAGATTAGAATTATCTTTAAAATGAAACTGGTTTAGGATGCTATTTATACAAATAAATAATAATGGTAAATAAATTATATTTAAAAATATATGAATTAAATAGATACCATCATACCAATCCACTCCAAAGAAATATGGTATTTGTAGAATCCATGCTGTAAATATTTTTGGTGTATTTTGAACAGCATTTGTATAAAAATCATATTTTAGAATACCATCAAAAATATTATTTATTAGTATTGGATAGCTACTGTATGCTGTATCGCGAAAACAATTAAATTTATTCTGAAATCCATTGATTATAAATACTGAAGATGAAAATAGAAATAACAAGAAAGCACCACATCTAAGACTTACATCATGAAATACTTTTAATGATGAATTTGATAAGTCATACTTTATCAAATTATTTAAAATGATTTTGAAAGCAAATGAAGTAAGAAGCAGGTTGATAAAAAAAAGAAAAACGTCTGATCTTGTTATACCAAATAATTTATAAATTATAAAAGATGTATCTCCACCTAAACCAATAAATGGTGATAGGTATGTGATAGCTGATAAAGAAAGTAATATTGAATTAATCCAATTATAATATTTATTGAAAAAAATTATAATAAACATCTATCCGCTATTTTATTCAGAGAAATAACCGTTAGATTTTCTTAACTATATCCAGATTCTAAGATACTAGTTAATTGTACCACATTGGTATTTTGAGCAAATAAGTACGTAATGTAATAAATAGATATACATAAAAAATTCTTCATTGTTTTTCCCATATTAGGTTTAATTATGATTAATAAATTTAATAAATAAAAAAATACTACCATTTGATTGTGATTTTTGACAAATCAGGTTTAATAGAGTTTCTCTTTCGTATTCTTGTATTTAGGTTTAAAGACTTTAAAACTATCACTTTTTTTACGTAGTTTAATTTTTCCATTAAAAAAAATTCCTACAAATAAAATGCGATATGATAATATTATTTGATTAAATATGCATGCATTCCTTGACATTTATCAAGTAATTGAATCTCATAATTAGAGTTATCCCCAGTGTTTTTTATGAATTCTTTCCATTTATTATCCATTCTTAAAAATCTTGTGCCCAAAAATAAAATAATAGGATTTTGGTTAGATGTGTTCTTTTTCAATTTTTTTTCAATGTCATATTTTTTCGATTCATGAAGCATTGCCCAATGTTCTAGTTTAGGCAATGGCTCTATCCAAAATTCAGTGAAGTAAAAGAAATTATAATTTCGATATTGGGTTTTTATATTTGATATAAAACTTTTGATTTCAATTCTATTTTGAACAATGTTTTGATGGATTATCCTATTCTTAATTCGATTAGTAATTGAAGAGGAATTAAAATAAAAATTTAAGAAAACAAATAAAGTAATTATCATTCGAGATAATCTATTATGCTTAATTGAAAAAAAGAAAATAGGAGTTAAAGATATTAAAGGTAACCAATACCATTCCAAGTAGTTACCTGCTTGAGAAATTTGAATTGTTTGAAAAAAAAATGCAACTAGATAGCTAAAAATAAATTTTGTATTGGTTACTTTAATTTTTTTAAAAATTAAGGCTGCGCTTAATAATAACAATAATAGTATATTAATGTGAATATTGAAAAAGCCGTCATTATGAACACCATCCCAAGTCAAATGATTTCGTAGGAAAAAAACATCGATTAAATCAAATTCAAATATTTTATTTTTTCCATGAATAAAGATATTATTTATAAAATCTAAAGGTTCTAATATGATTCTTGGTGTCGATATAATTATCCCTAAGCATGTGCACAAAATAAAGTTCTTACATTCGAGTAAAATATTTTTATATTTTAATTTTGTTTTTTGATTAAGCAAGCCATATTGAAATGCAAATAAAGATATGGTTATTATATTTAATTTTACGCCAATACCAATTCCAATAATAACAAAACCAACAGATTTCCATTTTTTATGTAATGTTAAATAGATTCCAAATAAACCAAGAAAAATAGAAAATAGTTCAGGTCCTATTATCTTGCCAAAAAACCAGGATGATGGGAAAGAAATCCATAAAAGGATAGAATGAAGTATGAATTGTTTTTGTTTTAATTTGTTACCAATTAGAAAAAAGAGAATCGGAATTGACAAGAGATACAAAAAAGATAAAAAACGAAGTCCCCTAAAACTATTATTGAAATCTCCAAATAGTTTAAATATTGATATGCTTAACCAATAAATGGCACCATAGCCTAACTTGTTTTCTCCAAAAATAATATTCTTTATTCCATGATCTGAGAAAGAAGGAGCTCTCCCGAAAAAAGATATTTCATCAGTAAATATTAATTTTGAATCAACAAAAGCGTATGCATAAAGGTTAAAAGCAAAAAAAAGAGTAATAACTAGAAAGGCAATTAAATTTATTATTTTTTCAATATTAGATATTTTGTAATTCACTAGAACTGCAATTAAAAATTATTAATTTTACAATCATTTATAAATAAAATATATTCATCATTAGATAAAGAAATCCGATTTTTTTCAATTATCTTACTAAGAATGTAGATATTTATTAATATTTAAAGTGCCATAAGACTATGTGCAATTCAAAAATTCCAATAAGTACTATTATGAGATATATATTAGTAAGTGCTATAATCGGTCTTAATCTTTTATTTCCTTAGGGTTATTATCGAAAGTTTACCCCCTTCCAGTGGTATTGAAATAAACCTGCTATTAAAAGCGTTAAATTTCAGCAATATGGATCGGGCGATATCGATAAAAATTATAAAGAAAGTAAAATATGTTTGATATTTGAGATACTCAAATAATTAGTTTCTTTAGATAAGATATATATGGGGGGGGGAAATAATTTAAATTATACTTAATTAGGATTCATCGATATCGGCAAATTAAAAGTTAAACATTTGAAAAAAATTTTAATGTCAAAAAATATTTTAGATAAAAATTTATATATAGATAGAAAAAATTATAGAGCCTTCTTTGAAGAATTATAACAATCATATAGTTGATTTAATTCTTACTGTTCATAATAATGAAAGTAAAATTCCAGATTTTGGAGCAGGCTGTGGAATTCTTGCAAAAATTGTTAGAAAAAAAATGAATTATAGTCCAACTTGTATTGAAATAGATGAATATTTTAAATCAATTTTAATCAAGTCCGGTTTTAAGGTTTTTGATGACATCAAAAAAACAAAAAATAAATATGATTTTATAGATTCTTCAAATATTTTAGAACACATTTATGATGATATTAAATCATTAAAACAATTGGAATCTAAATTAACAAAAAATGGTACATTGGTTTTATATCTGCCAGCATTTCAACTGCTTTTTTCAGATCTTGATAGAGCAGTTGGTCATTTTAGAAGGTATTCAAAAAAAAGAATTTTAAAAATTACATATGGTGCTGGGTTTAGAATTGATAAAATGTTTTATTTGGACTCTGTAGGGTTTTTTTGTTCATTTATTATTCAAATTTTAGGATGGAATAGAGAATTTGGGGTAGGCTCTAAAAGTTTTTTAAAATTTTATGATAAATTAATATTTCAAGTTAGTCGGTTTTTAGATTCTTTGGGGTTTAGAAACATTTTAGGAAAAAATATTTTTGTTTCTCTGAAAAAATCACAATAATAAACTTGATTCTAATTTTTCCTATCGCATTTTTTTTCCTTTTTTCCTGCTCTCTAAAGTTCACTAATAGTTTGCGTATAGGATTAATATATTCATTTCTCATATTTTCATTTTTCATTTTCCTCCTAACTGAATTTTTAAGTGTATTTAATTACCTAACTGATATATCTATTTTTTTTTCATATGTTATTTTTACAATCGTTTGTTTTTACTTCTCACAAAAATTTAAGTTAAAAAGATTAAATTTTAGCACTTCAGATAAGTACTTACTTGTAGCTATATCCTTTATGCTACTCACAACTCTTGCTACCGCTTTAATATCTCCTCCAAATAATTGGGACTCTATGACTTATCATATGTCGAGGGTTGAATACTGGATACAAAATAAAGGAATTCATTTTTTTACAACTAATAATCCTAGACAAAATGTTTTTGCTCCATTTAGTGAATTTTTTATACTTCATTTCCAGATATTATCCGGCTCTGATATTTTTGCTAATCTAGTTCAATGGATAAGCTTAATTATAAGTTTGACTACTGTATCTTTAATATGTAAAGAGTTTGGGCTAAGTCAAAGGTTACAGCTTATCTCTGCAGTTTTTATTTGTTCGTTACCTATTGTTTTACTGCAGGCGTCAAGCACTCAAAATGATATTGTAGCCTCAACTTTTATCCTACTTTTTTATTATTATCAAATCATTATTGTTAAAAAATATTCTATTCCCTCTATTTGCTTTGCTGGTCTTGCTTTAGGATTAGGTATTTTGACAAAAGGGACTTCCTATATCTTACTTTTTGCAACTGGAATAACTTACCTTGCATATTTAGTTTTTTTCAAAATTTGGGATATAAAAAATATTATTTTTAGGTACGGAATTATTTTTTCTATAGGCCTTTTAATTAACCTTCCACATTATTTGAGAAATCTTTTTAAATATAATGATTTTCTTGGACTAGGCACTTTACCTTCAGTAATAAATGAATTCTTCTCGTTCGGGGTAATGTTTTCGAATTTAATTCGACATATTGCATATCAGCTTGGAACTAATATAAACATAATAAATTGGTATATATATCGTATTGTTAAAATTCTTTTAGGTAACAACATAAGTGATCCCAAAACTAGTTTTCTAGACCGCGACTTTAGACCTCCATTTTTCTCTTTACATGAAGATGCAGCAGGAAATTTTATTCATACTCTTGCAATTATAATCATATTTTTTATTAGCCTAGCTTTCATTAGACAAGTCAAGAGGATACAATTAACATCTCTGTTTATCGCTGTAATATCAATATTGCTTTATTGTTTTTTACTTAAATGGCAACCTTGGACAGGCAAAGTACTTCCCTTGTTTGTAATAACTACTCCTTTTCTTATGGTTGCTCTAAATTATATTCTTCCAATAAAGGAACTAAAAATAACTTTTTACATTATTTTGGTTATTATGCTGATTGGAACATTTCCTTATCTTTTTTACAATAAATCCAGACCATTATTAGCTTATAATGATAAAAGTATTTTATATCAGGAAAGGTTTGAAGGCTACTTTAACAACAGACCAAAACTTTACAAGCAATATAAACAAATTATAAATAGACTTGATAAAACAGAA
>JBJKZY010000045.1:0-68329 GCA_045568995.1 Fidelibacterota bacterium
CGAACCCCGCTTCTAGATTCTTCACCACCTTTTCTAAGTCTTTGTTTTTTCTTGTTTTTGATATTTGGTAATAATAATCAATTCTAATTTGTTCTTTTTTTATATACGATGTTGGGATTTCTATTTCTGTATTCATAACCAGTACTGGTTGATCTGTTTTATTTTTAAGGTTTTTTTTATTGTTCACCTCCTCCCTTAAGAGATCACAATACATTTCAAAACCAACAACCGAGATGTGTCCACTTTGTTTGTAACCAAACAAACTACCAGACCCCCTTATTTCTAAATCTTTTTGTGAAATAATATGTCCACTTCCAAGAGCTGTGTTTTGTTCAATGGCCCTTAGTCGATTATAAGAATCTTTTTCCAGTTTTTTCTTAGGTGGAATTAACAATAAACACGAGGCTTGTCTTTTTCCCCGACCAACCCTTCCTCTAATTTGGTAAAGCTGAGCTAAACCAAAGTTCTGAGCATTGTTTATAATCATAGTATTTGCATTTGTTACATCTAAACCAGATTCTATAATTGTGGTGCAAACTAATACATCTATAAAACCATCAAAAAAACCCAAAACCGTATTTTCAAGGTTTTTACTGTCCATTTTTCCACTAGCACCAACAACCGTCTTTTTGGGAAAGCGATCCTTAATTTTTTTCACAGCAAAGGGAATGCTTTTTATATCGTTATATAGAAAATAAACTTGTCCCCCACGATTAATTTCTTTTTGTATGTGGGAAAAAACAAGGGACCAGTTAAAGTACTTTACATAAGTGTTAATTGGTTTTCTTGAAATTGGTGGTGTCTTTATAGTGGTTAAGTTTTTCAGTCCAACGAGCGCTTGTTGAAGTGTTCTTGGTATAGGGGTAGCTGTTAAGGTTAAAACATCAACGTTGTTTTTAAAAGACCGAATTTTTTCCTTGTGTGTTACACCAAATCGGTGCTCTTCATCAATAACCAATAAACCCAAGTTTGATATTTCCACATCCTTAGAAAGAAGTCGGTGTGTTCCAATTAAAACATCAATTTTACCTTGTTTAACAAGTGAAATAGTTTCAGATTGTTCTTTTTTTGTTTTAAACCTGGAAAGCAAAGAAATAGAAACGCCAAATTGAGACAGCCGCTCTCTACAGGTAATGAAATGTTGATCTGCCAGGATAGTTGTTGGGCAAAGCAAAGCTGAAACCTTGTTTGATAAAAAAGCTTTAAAGATAGCACGTATTGCTACTTCTGTTTTTCCAAAACCCACGTCTCCCGAAACCAAACGGTCCATTGGGGTTTCACCGTTCATATCTTCAAAAACATCTTGGAAGGCTTTTTTTTGGTCTGGTGTTTCTACAAAAGAAAAAGAAGAAGACAGAACGTTATCTAAGTCATTTTCTTTTTCATAACTAAAATTTCTGCTTGTGGTTTTTTTTTGAATATAGAGAAAAAATTTCATAAACAACTTCCCTGGCAGATTCTTTAGCTTTTTTTACTTCAGTTTGCCATTTTTTAGAACCCAAAACCGAAAGAGCTGGTGTTTTTCCAGACCCAACATACCTATGGATAAACCCAAGTTGTTCCATAGAAACAAAAAGAGTTGTATTGTTTTTATACTCTAATTCAACACCTTCCCGAACACCTATTTTAAAAGATTTTTCTATTGGACCACGATACAAACCAATACCAAAAGATTCATGAACAACCAAGTCACCACTTTTTAAACGAGAAAGGTTTTTAGCGGTCACCTCAATAGCGGTTTTAGATTGCTTTGGTTGCCATCTTCCCGATTGAGAATAAACGTCAAAAAAATCATTTTCACCCAAGACGGCAAAACCATGTTTTTTTGAATAAAACCCGCTTTCAATAGAGCCATAAACTTGTTGAATGGAAAAGTTTTGAAGAAAGTCTGGAGTTGTTTTTTTTTTGGAGACATAGTAAATACTATTAAAATGTTTTAAAAAAACAGAAAGACCAACACTATCTTCGTGACTAAGGTTTTGATTGGTAGCAAATCCAGAAAAAGAAAAAGAAACTTTCTCCGTTTTGCGTTTATCAAAAAGCGCCATTTCACCTTTACCCGTTTCATAAAAGAAAAGAAAAGAAGGGTTTGCGTGTTCTATAAGGTTAATATTATTAACACTTTGCGTGTTTTTGGCTTCTTTTATTTCAACTTTTTTTAAATTACCTGCGGGCTGTTGGTTTTTTGGGTCAAAAACACAAAGACTTTCTATTTCATCAAAGAAAAAAGAAACACGAATAGGGTTTTTAAAAAAAGGAGAGAAAAAATCTACAATATCCCCCCGAAAGTTATATTCACTTGGGCTCTCCACTACTCCCACCTGGTTATAGTTTAAGTCTTCTAAAAACTGAATTAAACTTTCCCTGTCTAGTTTAAGCCCGATAGAAAGCTCTGTTTTTTTTATATGTTTTTTGTATTCTTGAGAAATAATGTTTTCTTTAAAAGATGTTAGTGTTCCAACGCAAATCACACCGTCACCAGTAGATGTTTTCAACATACTTTCTTTTTGGTGTCGAGTGTTTTCTTTTTCAAATCCAGGCACACTGTTTTCACCCCTGCTATCAGGAAAATAGGTAAAAATAGAGTTGTTGTGTTCGTGTCCCCTGTTGTAAGTATCAAAAGCTGCTTCTTGGTTTTCTGTTGAAACCAAAATGTTTTTATCAGTGCGCAAGGCAAGTTCTTGTAAGAGTAAGATTGTAGAATCAGCGGTTAAGCCAGTTGCTTTAAAACCCTTTAAAAGGTTTTCAAGTATTTCTTTCTTAAAAACGTTTTTTTGTTTTTGTTTCACGTGAAACCTTTATTTAGAAAGAAAAACAAACAAAGAAGATATGTCGGCTGGGGTTATACCAGAAATTCGACTTGCTTGCCCTAGGTTCTCGGGGTTAATGAGGTTTAGTTTTTCTAGCGCTTCTTTTGATAGCCCTGGAACGGATGAAAAAACAACCCCTTTAGGGATTTTTTTATTTTCGTTTTTTAACAATCTGTTTATTTCTTTTTGGTGTCTTTTTATATACCCTTCATATTTTATGTCCGACTCAAGGTCGTACAAGACATCCTTTTCTAACCAGTTAGTTAGGCCTGTCTTGTTTTTTGTTGTGTTTAGGGGTAGGTCGAAAATGGACACCTCGGGCCTTTTTAAGATCTTTATAGCTGGGGTTTTTTGTTTTATTTTAATTTTTGTTTTTATATCGTTTTGCGTGATGGACTTATTAAGCTTTTTTTTGGTTTTGTTTTTTAAGACTAGGGCTTTTTCTAGAATTTTTAGCTTTTTTTCTGGTAGGAGTCCGTGCGTGGAAGAGTGCCCTAGTAGCCTTTCAAATGTGTTTGAATACCGTAGCATTAATCGGTATTCTGCCCTAGAGGTAAACATTCTATATGGTTCGAGGGTGTCTTTTGTTATCAGGTCGTCTATCATAACACCTATGTAGGAAGAGTCTCTTGGTAGGGTTAGGGTTTTTTCCCCTTTAAGTTTTTTAACAGCGTTTATGCCGCAGACCAATCCTTGTGCAGCTGCCTCTTCATATCCAGAGGTACCGTTCATTTGACCGGCAAAAAAAAGCCCAGAAACATTTTTTGTTTCTAAGGTGGTCTTAACCTGTGATGGTGGGAAAAAGTCGTATTCAATTGCGTATCCAGGTCTTAGCAGTGTTACGTTTTTTAGGGCAGGTATACTCCTGAGTGCTTTTATTTGTGCTTCTTCAGGAAGGCTTGTTGAGAAGCCGTTTAAATATATTTGGTCAGAGTTTTTCCATTCGGGTTCAAGGTGCAAAAGGTGTGAGTTTCTTTCTTTAAACCTGTTTATTTTGTCTTCAATTGAGGGGCAATACCTTGGGCCCGTTCCATTGATGTCGCCAGAATACATAGGCGAGAGGTGTAGGTTGTTTCGAATCGCGCTATGCGTTTCGTTGTTTGTGTAAATGGTATGGCACGGCTCGTTGGGAGGTAAAAACTTACCGGTGGAATAAGAAAAAGGTATGGGTTCATCATCGCCGAAGGAAAGAGATGTTTTTTTCCAGTTTACAGTTTTTTTATCTATGCGTGGAGGGGTTCCTGTTTTTAACCTTCCTGAAAAAAAACCATAAGATTTCAAGGATTCTGTAATCCCCTCTGATCTTTCTTCACCCATTCTCCCCGCTAGTATTTTTCGTTCTCCTATATGAATTAGGCCGGATAAAAAGGTTCCGGCTGTTATAATTAAACAAGAGCAATTAATTTTTTCTCCCGAGCGCAAAAAAACGCTTTTAATTTTATAGTCTTGTATGTCAACGGATATAGCTTCTGATTGAATTATAGAAACTGAGGAGTTTTTTATTTTTTTATAAATGTTTTTTTCGTATACCCTCTTGTCAATTTGTGCTCTTGGAGACCAAACGGCCCGACCTTTGCTTTTGTTGAGAGTTTTAAATTGCAAGCCAGATATATCTGCTGTTTCTGCCATTACGCCACCCAAAACATCAATTTCCCTAACAATTTGCCCCTTTGCTAAACCACCAATTGCCGGGTTGCAAGACATTCTTGCTATTGCGTTTTTGTCCATGGTGACAAGGGATACAGATACGCCTAAATAACTAGATATAAGCGCCGCTTCCACCCCAGAATGCCCACCGCCAATAACAACAACATCGTACTTGTTTCTAACCATTGGTCATTTTCCCACACAAAAAGTTGAAAAAACATTGTCAAGTATATCGTTAGTTGTTGTTTTTCCTGTAAATAGGTCAATGTTTGATATTGCCCTCTTAATCTCTTGTGCTGGGAGCTCTATCTGTTGGTTGTCTTTAGTAAAAAGTTTAATAGAGTTTGATAGGCACGATGAAACTTTAACCATGGCCTCTTTTTGCCTAATGGTTGTTAATAGAGGTTCAGCCGCGTTAACTCTAAGACCACTTATTTTTTTTTCAATTTGTTGTACTAGGTGCCCTACCCCCATTCCCTTAGTGGCGGAAATTGAAATAACTTTTTTATTGTCTCCTTCATAAGGTGCTACGTCGGTCTTGTTGTACACGTATATTTTTTCTTTAACCTCTTTAATATCAACAGCTTGTAATTTTTTACAAAAAAGAGAAACAACAAGGTCTGCTGTTTTAATCTCTTTAAAAGACCTTTTAATTCCTTCCTTTTCTATGTGGTTTTTTGTGGTATGAATTCCAGCGGTGTCTACAAGCGTAACAGGAATTCCTTTTAATATGGTTTCTGTGGAAACCAGGTCACGTGTCGTTCCTGGTGTTTTGCTTGTGATGCTTTTCTCTATTCCCAATATTTTATTTACCAAGGTGGATTTTCCAACGTTTGGTTTTCCTACAAACGCGACCTTAACACCATTTGAAAGAGCGGAGCCACGTTCAAAGGTCTTTATCATGGATATGGTATTTTTTAAACAGGTTTTTAAATTGGTTCTAATGTGGTTTGTTGTGGTTTTGTTTAAAAATGGGTCTTCAGAAACATCTAGTTCGTATTCTATGTGAGATAAAACCGAAATCAAACCCTTCTTTATTTGTTCTATTCTTTCTGTTGCGCCACCACTTAGGTTTTTTGTTTGCTGTTTTACAGCTTCAAGGGACCTGGCGTTAATTAATAAAGAAACGGACTCTGCTTGCAACAGGTTTAATTTTCCATTAAGAAAAGCTCTTTTTGTGTATTCTCCGGGTTCTGCGATTCTTGCTCCGAATCTAATGGTCTCTGTAATTATAGCCTCACAAACATGAAGGTTTCCATGGCAAGATATTTCAACTATGTCTTCTCCTGTGTAAGATCGAGGAGATATAAAGGCTGTGAAAATTGCTTCATCAATTAATTTCTTTTTTATATAAACTGGACGAAGTTCTGCTTTTTGATGTTTTAAGGCTACATCCGTGCTGGAAATTTTTGCAACTATATTAGTGGCTTTAGGACCACTAAGTCGAATAATTGCTATCGCTGAAAAACCCGATGGCGTTGACTGGGATACAATAGTCGCAACCGACACAAAAGCACCTTTACGTTTTAGGTTTGTTGGGAATTAGCTTCTGTTGGGCTATTGTAAGAACGTTGAACAGGGTATAGTATAGATTTAGCCCAGAAGGGAAGTTGTTGAAAATTAGAAAGAAAAAAACCATCATAAAGTTTTGCATCATTTTTTGTTGGGGTTGTTGAATGCCGCCACTCATCATTTTTTGTTGAGCATAGGTTGAAAGAGCCATCAAGATAGGTAAAAAGGCTATGTGGTCTCCATATAAAGGTATAGTAAAAGGAAGGTTTACTATTACGTCGGGAGAAGAAAGGTCTTTTATCCACCATATAAAAGGTTCGTTTCTTAGTTCAATTGTTGTTCTAAAAACCTGAAAAAGTGCAAAAAGCAAGGGCATTTGTAGGAGCATTGGTAAGCAGCCACCCAAAGGGTTTACACCTTTTTTCTTGTAGAGCTGCATTGTTGCCTGGTTTAGTTTTTGAGGGTTGTTTTTAAATTTATCCCGCAGCTTACTTACTTCAGGTTGTATCTCTTGCATTGCAGAAGTTGATTGGTAGCTTTTTCTTGTTAAGGGGAAAACCAAAATTTTAACCAAAAGTGAAAAAACAATTAAAACTACTCCGTAGTTGGGTATGTATTCATGCATTCTTTTTAAGGAGTAGAGCACGCCTTTTGAAATTGGTCGAATAAAAGACCAGCCGAAATCCATAATTTCATCTAGGTCTACATTTAGAGATTTAATTTTTTCATATTCAAGGGGGCCAAGATAAAGCGTGAATGAAGATTCTTGAAAAGAATCAAAAACAAAAGATAAATCATATTTTTCTTGGTTTGTGGATTTTCCAGATACCTCAGCAAACCTTATTGCTTCTGGGGCCTTGGGAATTAAAGCAGATACAAAATACTTTGTTCTAATAGCACCCCAATCAGTAGATCCGTTAAGTTTTTTGGTTTTGTTTTGGCTATCTTTAACCTTTAAATCCTCAACCTCTTTTCCTTGATAAACAGCAACTTTAAAATAAGTTTTGTCATCGACAGAATCTTTTTCTGTGGTTGCTAACCCTCCGTTCCATGAGAAGCGGACGTCTCTGTAAATCAGGTCTTTAATATCTGAAAAATCTAATTTGATTTCAACGGTGTAATTATCAGGAGAAAAGAAAAGAGTCTTTTTTATAAACTTGTTTTTAAAAACCTCTAGTTTGTATTCTAAGGATTGCTCCAGTTGTAAGTTTGTTCGGCTTGGCTCTTTAGTCAGGTTCCAGTTTCCACTAAGCGATACCGGGTCTCCGTTTAAATCTTGAATCTCTATTTCTAAGTTGCTATCATTATTTCGAGATATTATGTTTACTTCTTGGCTGTCTGGTGATAAAAAGTCTTTTAATAAAAAACCCAGAACAGACCCTCCATTAACGGAAGAAATTTTGGCTATATATAGCGCTGTTTCTATGTTGGTTATCTTGTTTTTGTTTTTGTTGTTCGTGGGTTTAGTTTCGGTTTTTTTCACAGGTGGATAGTCCTGTGTGCTTGTGAAGCTTAGGGTGTCTGGCTTTCTTTCTTGTTGCGTGTCATCGAGCATATCTTGATTGGCGGCTGGTTGAGGTGCAAAGGTTTCCATGTATTTAGGTGTGAAGAGTAAAACGATGGCGATCAAGAAGAAGGCAAGTAGGGTGTTTCTGTCCATATTATATTACTGGGTCGTGGCCACCCTTACAGAGGGGGTTGCACCTAGCAATCCTTTTTAGGGTAAGAAAAAGGCCCTTTGCGAGTCCTTTTTTTTCTAATGCGTCAATAGCGTAACTGGAACACGTAGGGTGAAAGCGACAGTTGTTTCCCAAAAGAGGAGAAACGACAACTTGATAACCTTTTATAATGTATGATAGCGATGTAACAGCCGCGCGATTGAACAAATTAAATACTTTCTTTTTTTAGGAGGTTATAATGCGAGTCTTTTTCGGCCTTTTTTTCGACGTCTTTTCAATACGTTGCGACCACCGGTCGAACCCATGCGCTTTCTAAACCCGTGTTTGTTTCTGCGTTTTCTTCTACTTGGTTGGTATGTTCTTTTCATTTTTAAACTATTTGTTACCTAAAATTACTAAAGAGATTTGATCAGCACAAAAAAAATCCACACAAAAACATTTTATTTTTACATATAAAAATAGAAAAACATAAAAAAAAACTGTAATTTTTAAGGTGAATATACATGTGGATAACTTGTGGATAATATAAAAAAAGACGTTTCTTCTGCCTGGGGTCAGGTTCATCTTTATTTAGAAAAAAAACTTCCTGGGCACGCAATTCATGCTTGGTTTGAACCAATTGTGCCTACTGGTTTTCGAAATAATTCTTTCGTTTTAGAGGTTCCTAACCAGTTTTTTCTTGAGTGGATAGAGTCTCATTACAAAGACGACATTATTATGGCGATTGAAAAGACATATAGTAAAAACATTGAGTATAAACTTTTGGTTACAAAGGAAAAAAGGAAGAAAGCGGACAGTGGGATCTCCAAACCTTCTTTTGTTGAAGCTAAACCAAAAAGGTTCAACAACCTAAATCTTAAGTATACTTTTGAAAACTTTATTGTTGGCAGCAACAATGAATTCGCTAAAACGGCATCTGAATCAGTTTCAAATCACCCTGGTGAACAAAACTTTAACCCTCTTATTATTTATGGAGGTGTAGGTTTAGGAAAAACACATTTGATGCACGCCATAGGAAACCTTGCATTAAAAAAGAATAAGGACTTAAATATTGTAAATATTACCAGTGAACAGTTTACTCTAGACTTTGTTAACAGTCTTAGAAAAAACAAAACTATTGAGTTTGCTCAAAACTACCGTTCCGCAGATATTTTATTAATAGATGACATTCAGTTTTTTCGAGGAAAAGAGCAAACTCAAGAACAGTTTTTTCATACATTTAATGTTTTACATCAAAGTGGTAAACAAATTGTTTTAACGGCAGATAAGTTTCCAGGAGAAATGAAAGGATTACAAAGCAGGTTGCTTTCTAGGTTTCAATCAGGGCTTTCGGTTGATGTTCAGCCTCCAAACTTCGAAGTTAGAGTTGCAATCCTTTTAGAAAAAGCGGATCAAAATGGACTTTCTTTAGATTACTCAACTATTGAATTTATTGCCAGGCATATAAAAAACAACGTTAGAGAACTTGAAGGTACGATTATTCGTTTATTAGCGAAGTCATCCCTTCTTAATGTTGAAATCAACAATCGTTTGGTTACAGAAGTGGTTAAAGAAAGGGTGGGGGGAAGAATTGGAAATGAGGTTTCTATTGAAAATATTGTAAAAAAGGTTTCCGAAATTTCCCATGTAAAAGAGGTTGATATTGTAGGAAAAAGTAGAAAAATGGAGATTGCTGAGGCTAGACAGATATCCATGTATCTTTGTCGAGATATGATGGGAACCTCTCTTAATAACATCGGGATGTTTTTTGGAGGTCGGGATCATACTACAGTGATGCATGCGCTAAAAACAATAAATGTAAAAAAATCAAATGATGTTCGCATGAAAAAAATGATCACTTCCATAAGGAAAGAACTAGGGTTTTCTTTCTTATAGAAAGGATGAAAAAAACCTATTACTTTATAATGATTGTTTTTTAAAAAAAATTATCGGTAAAAATAGAAATAAAAAATTAAAGGAGTTGTAAATGCAAAAAAGTAGCGTTAATAAGGTAATTATTGTAGGAAACTTGGGACAAGACCCCGAAGCGAGGTTTACTCCCCAAGGAACCGCCGTTACAAACCTTAGTATTGCCACGAATGAATCTTGGAAGAATCAAGAAGGTCAAATACAAGACAGAACCGAATGGCACAGGGCTGTTCTTTACGGAAAAATGGCCGAAACAGCAAGTCAATATATGAAAAAAGGTTCTATGGTGTATGTTGAAGGTCGACTTAGAACAAAAGAATGGGAAGACCAAAACCAGAACAAACGGAAGACCACAGAAATAATGTGCGACAATTTTACCATGCTTGGTCGCAGGGGAGATAGTGCGCCAAGTTCAACCAATGAGTCGAGCACTTCAACAGAAGATGATGACTTACCGTTTTAAAAAGTAGCCTTTAATAACGTTATTTTTTTCAATATGAAAAAAACGTTTGGCCCAGAATATTTATCTCAACTAACGCCAAGAAGCTTTACGGTAAGATATCTTTTAACTTATGTCTCTTTTTTTTTGTGTTCAACGGTTGCAAGAACAAAAGTTAATGGGCGCAGGAACCTTCCTTTAAAAGGACCATTTGTCGTTGCCAGTAACCATTTTAGTAATTATGATCCCCCTTTCTTTACCTATGGAATTCAAAAACCTGTTAACTTTATAGCTGCAAGCGACCAAGAGGTTGAGTGGTGGTTAATATGGGCTCCGTTTTTATATGGCTGGATCCCTGTTGATAGAAAAAAACTAGCACCATCTACTATTAAAAGGGCTTTGGAGGTTTTAAAAAAAAATGAGATATTAGGAATTTTTCCAGATGGAGGAGTTAATGAAACAATTCTTGGAAACCCTAAAAATGGAACAGTTTATTTATCAACAGTTGGAAAAGCACCGATAATTCCGATGGCTATTTATGGAGCAGAAAACGCCATTGAAAACGTTTTAAGGGGTGTTAGGCCTAGGGTGACAGTCAATATAGGAAAACCGTTTGGACCTTTTGAAATAAAAGGATCCAAAGATAAAAAAGACAAAGCTTTACAAAAAATTGGAAATGATATGATGATAAGAATTGCTTCTTTGCTACCGGAGGACCGACAAGGTTCATATTTTAAGAATGACAAAATCAAAAAATATCAATCGGAAAATGGGTTTATACCAAACCCGTAAACAATTTTAACAAGGAGGTTTGGTCTTGTTTTTTTTCGAGTAGTTAAGAATAAAACATATTCCAATTAAAACGAAAGGTGCCCCTACAAAATAATCTGCGGGGATTTTTTCCCTAAGTAAAACCCACCCCATTAAAGATGCTATAATTGGCTCCCCAAGGGGAATCGATGCTATGGCTGTAGGTGATAAAAACTTCAACGCATAATTTAGGGAGTTATGCCCTAAAATTGATGGAACAAAACCCAAAAACAATAACCAACCCAGGTCTTCTATTTCAAAAGATAAGAGGGATACCTTTGCGAAAAGGCAAACAAAAGCAATGGTTATAGCTGCAAAAAAAAACAAACTCCGGCTGTATGTTATTGTGTCGTTTTTTCTTCTAATATTTTTAGCTACCATATATACTATCGCGATACAAAACCCACTCAAAAGAGAAACCATGTTTCCCATAAAATTGCTTGAACTAATGTCCATTTCAGATCTTTGAATTAATAAAACCCCTAATAGTGAAATTAAAAGTGAATAAAAAACTTTTTTAGAAATTGTTCTGTATACTATAAATGTTAAACCGACTGTAAATAGGGGACCTGTGTTTCCTAATAATGTAGCATTTGCTATAGAGGTGTTTCGTACACCCCAGAAAAAACATGCAAAGTGTAAACCTAAAAAAAACCCGGCAATAGCGACTTGATTGACGTCTTTTTTATATAATGGTTTTGTTTTTTTGAAACAACTATAACTCCAAAGCATAGCGCTAGCTATAAGCATTCTCCAAAATGCCATTGTAAGAGCAGGAATAGAAGGAAGGGCTTTTACTACTATGGATGTAGAGCTTACGGAAACTAGAGCGATGATTAATATAAGGTATAAACGAATAGGCACCTTAGGTAGTAAACTTACTTAAAACATATGAAATGCATGCTGTTAGTTTTTTTGCATATGGGATGTGTAGAAATTCATTCGGGCCATGAGCATTTGATCCCGGCCCAAGAACTCCAGTAATCACAAACTGTGCCTTCGGGAACTGATTACCCAACATAGCCATGAAGGGAATAGTTCCGCCTTCTCCAATATAGCAAGAGGGTTTTTTAAAAAACGCTAAGGATCCTTCATTAGTTGCTTTTTCAAGCCAGGGAGAGGTTTTTGGTGCACTCCAACCAGATGCTGGTTCGTCAAAATCCAGACTTATTTTTGAATTGTATGGTGGTTTTCTTATTAGTGTTTTTTCTATCGCCTTTTGTGCTTTTTTTTGATCAACAAAAGGTGGTATTCGAATAGAAAGTTGTAGCTCTGTATATGGCCTTAAAACGTTACCTGCGTTTCTTGACAGGGGAAGACCACCTCCTCCAACAACGGAAAGAGCAGGCCTCCATGTTCTTCTTAACACCCCTTCTACATCATTGCTTGTCGAAGGCTTCGTTTTTGAAACCCATGGAAATTCTTTCCTTAGTTCTTTTCCGATTATTTGTACATATTTTTTGGTCTCTTGTTTTCTAAAGCTAGGAATCTTCACCTTTAGTTCATTTAAAAGAATTTCGCCAGTTTCTTGGTTTTCTATTCTTGATAGAAGTTGTCTTGCAACTCGAAAAGAGGATGGAACATAACCGCTTGCCCCACCGGAGTGTACACCTTCTTTTAGAACATCAACCCTCAACTTTAAACCAATTAACCCTCGCAAAGATGTTGTTGTCCACATTCTTTTATAGTCACCAGCTCCAGAGTCTAGACAGACAACAAGATCCGGGGTACCTATTTTTTTTTTGCAAAGGCTCATGTAGTGTGGCAGGTCTGGAGATCCGCTTTCTTCGCTGAACTCAATTAAAATTAAAATTCGAGGTAGGGATACGTTTTGTTCTTGCATTGCTTTAATTGAACATATGGATGCAAAAAGAGCATAACCGTCATCTGCCCCACCTCGGCCATAGAGCTTCTTGTTTTTTATAACAGGCTTCCATGGTCCCATTCCTTTATTCCATCCATTCATTTCTGGTTGTTTGTCAAGGTGTCCATACATTAACACGTTTCCCGCTTTTTGGCCAGGCACATCAATAAGTATTAAAGGGGTTTTCCCTTCGCTTTCTTTAACTGTTAAAGAAGCATCGGAAGGTAAATGTTTTTTAGCCCAAGTTGTTGCGAGCCTTAATACTTTATCCATATGACCATTCTTTTTCCAATCCGGGTCAAAAGAAGGAGACTTGTTTGGAATTTTAATATATTCTGTTAGAGTTGGCACTATATTTAAGTCCCAAAACTTGTTAATGTTTTTTTCTAAAATTTTATTATCCATGTGTTTCTCTTACCTTTTCGTAGCTAAGTTTTTATATATTTTTCCACTTTTCATAACAAAAACAACCTTTTCTAAAACTTCAATTTTTTGAAGAGGATCTCCTTCTACGGCAACAATGTCTGCAAGTTTCCCTTTTTCAATTGTGCCAAGTTCTTTTTGTTTTTCAATTAATTCTGATGAGGTTTTCGTTGCAGATAATATTGCTTCAATAGGGCTCATACCAGCTTCAACCATATAGCTAAATTCTTTTGCGTTTTCTCCGTGGTACGAAACACCAGCATCTGTCCCAAAAGCAATTTTAACGCCAGCCCGATATGCCTTTCCAAAAGTAGTTTTTAATTGAGGTCCTATTTTTTTTGCTTTCGGCCTAACAACATCGGGGTAATAGCCTTCTATTTTGGCTTTATTTGCAACAAATTCACCTGCAGAAATTGTTGGAACATAATAGGTTCCTTTTTCTATCATCAAGTTTATAGTTTCTTCATCCATTAAGGTTCCGTGTTCTATAGAGCGTACACCGGCCAAAATCGCTCTCTTCATACCTTCGGCACCATGTGCATGTGCAGCGACATGCATTCCATAATCAGAGGCGGTTTTTACAACCTCTTTTATTTCATCTTCTGTAAACTGTGGGTTTTCTCCACTTTTTGCAACGCTTAGCACTCCCCCGGTTGCTGTGATTTTTATTAAATCTGCCCCATTTTTGTATTGTTGTCTAACTGCTTTTCTGGCGTCAGTTACACCATTAATCACACCTTGTTTGGGACCCGGATCTCCAGCTAATTCAAAGCTCATTCCATTAGTTGGGTCTGCGTGTCCACCTGTGGTTGTTAGGGCCTTACCCGCACTAAAAATTCGCGGTCCAATTACCTGTTCGTTTTGAATTGCCTTCTTTAAAGATGTGTTTATGGGTCCTCCAAGATCTCTAACAGTTGTAAAACCCGCCATTAGTGTTTTTTCTGCATAAGAAATAGATCGATATGCATAATCATCTAAATTCATGGTAAAACGATCCATGTACTTTTTGGGGTTTGACTCTCCTGATAAATGTACGTGCATATCCATAAGTCCCGGAATTACAGTGTAATTATTAAGGTCTACTTTTTTGTCTCCGATTCCTGGATCAACATATCCTTCAACCACATCTATAATTCTATCTTTTTCAATTAAAATACTATACGCATGTTTCATCTCTTTGGAGGTTCCACAGATTAATTTTCCAGCATGGATTATTGTAATCTGACACCAAAGAAAAGAAGAAAAAAAGAAAAATAAAAATTTCACTGAAAAACTATTCTGGTTTTTTAAAAGTTGCGCTCTTGTATATTAATTTGTTTTGAATAAATGAATTATAAACATCGCTACCTTTAATTCCTGCATAAGACATAAAAACTGGTTGAATAAATTTTGGAACGTGTTTTTTTATTTTTTCTTTACGCTCGCTGCTCATCTTTTTTAGTGCGTCTATAACAAAGTCTGTAATGTTTTTTTCACGAATTTTTACCAATCCTGATTCTAAAAAAGAATTGAAAAGAATGGGCATTTCTTTTGTTTTTCTAAAATCTGCCCATAGAAAAAAACCTCCAGGTTTAAGCACTCTTTTAACTTCGTTTAAAAACAAAGGTATGTTTCCATAGCAGTGGGAGGACTCAACATTAAGTACAATATCAAAAGACCGATCCTTGAAAGGTGCTTTTTCCGAATCACCAACACAAAAAGACAAATTTGAGTATTGGTGTGTTGAGCTACAAAGTCCAACAGCATTTTTTGATATATCAATTCCAACAACGGATTTTGGGTCTAAGTATCGGGAAACATACGACGCACCACCTCCTCTCCCAGACCCCACCTCAAGGACTTTTTTTCCAGCAATGTTTTCCTGGCTAGCTGTGTGATGGTAAAGTTGGGCTGGGTATCGTTCACCTTCTTCTTTTGAGTCTGTTTTTATAGAAAGAATTTCATCGGAGTATCCATAGTTCATGAAAAAAAAATCATGTGTGTAAGCTTTCTTAGCAAAAAAATTATACCAGGATTTCCAAAACCAACGTTTTGTTTTTGGGCCAAAATGAATTAGCCGAACTAGTAGGTTTTGAATCAACTTAAAGGCCCCCTAATAAATATTATCTTTTATTTTCATTAATTGCGCCCACAACTTTTTTTTCAAGAAACCCATTGAAAAAAACCTTTAAAAACGGAATTAATGATAGTTTTTTAGGGATGTATACGGTTTTTAAATCTTTTTCAATTGATGTAATTATTTTTTTTACACATTGTGCAAGAGGAACGGCTTCTTTAGTATGTTTTCTTGTAAAGCCTTCTTGTTTTTTACCATCAACTCCAAAAGAGTTGCTTCTAAGGTCGGTGCCCTTTATCCAACTAAGTACCGCTTCTAAAACCGTTATCTCTTTCTTGTTTTCCATTCGAATTGTAGAAAGAAACCCATGCAAAGCATGTTTTGAAGCGACATATCCAGAATGGTTTGGAAAACCCATAATGGCTTGCCCAGTTGAGCAACTAATTATCTTACCTCTTGTTCTCTTTAAAAAAGGAAGAGCAGCGTGAACGCAGTAAACCGAACCTAAATAGTTTGTGTCCATAATTGTTTTAAAAAAACTTACATCTTTTATTTCATCAAACCTTGCCCACATGCTTATGCCAGCATTAAGAATAAGCCCATCAATTCTACTAAATTTTTTTATGGTTTGATTTACAATTTTTTCACATTGGTCTTTTTCTGTTATGTCAGCTTGTATTGGAAAAGCTGTTCCACCATTGTTGTTTATGTTTTTACAAAGAGTTTCAAGTTTTGTCATTGTTCTCGCTGCGCACACAACGGAAGCTCCCTTTAATGTAAGTTGATAGGCAAGCTCTGAACCTATTCCAGAAGAGGCACCAGTGATGATAAAAACTTTGTCTTTAGTAATCAATTAAGTTGTTTCTTTTCCTTTTAAAGGTCAATCGCTAAAAACGTTATTTGCAACACCAAAAACATTTGTTGGGTCTTGAGAGTTCTTCAGGCCTTTAACAAGCTCCATACTTCCTTCAGAAATCATACTTGGTAAGAAGTCTTTTCGGAGTTTTCCAACACCATGGTGGTGAGAAATTGAACCTCCATTCTCAATAATAGTTTTTCTTAGTTCATGTTCAATTTCACCAAAGACTTTTTCTGGGTCTTTGATTCCTTTGAAACTCATAGCAATGGTATTATACATACAGGCACCACTATGATATACTTTTGATAATCTAGAACCAAACAGAAAAGTACCAGGTAGGTTGTGTTTTTTATGAAGTTCTTTTAATTTTTTTGTGACAGCTTCACTTACTTTTATCACATCAGACCACGGAACTGCGCTCTCCAAGGTTTCACCTATGATGTTTTGATCCATAAAAAAATCTCTAATGTATGCAATCGCAAGCGTTAGGTTATACCCACTTTTACCCTGATTGGAACCTGCAAAAACAGGGTTGTATTTTTTTGCTAAAATTTTTAGGTTTTTTTTCTGGTAGGTCACTTCTTGAACAGAACCTTCCATTTTAAAGACAGCAACAACACATTGTTTTGGGTCAAAACCTTTTATTTTAAAAACCATGAAGTTTTTTAAAGAATCTATGGTTTTTTTCACTCCGGTTTTTTTTTCTTTCAAGGCACTTGCAAATCGAACCATTGAATTGTCCATTAACCTTGAGCTTGCAGGGATTAAATTGGAACGAGCAAGTTCATTCATAAAGCTTACACCATCTTTCCAATTATGAAAAAGGATAGATTCAAAAGTAGAAGATTCGGGTTTTTTATGGATTCTAATAGTCGCTTTTGTTATTATTCCAAAGTTACCCTCTGAACCGAAAATCATATTCTGAGCTTTTACTCCAATAGATGATCTTGTTAATGGTTTAATCTGGTTTATTGTTCCTTTGGGTGTAACTAGAGTTACATTCTGTACAATATCTTCTATGTTTCCGTAACGATGTTTTTTCATTCCTGAAGCATTGGTTGATATCCAACCACCAAGAGTAGAGAACTCAATACTGTCAGGTTCGTGTCCTGCTGTATATCCTATTTTTTGCAATTTATTTTCTAGGTCTATACCTAAAATGCCGGACTGTACTGTTGCTAAAAGATTTTCTTCATCCACAGATTCAATTTTATTCATTCTTCGAGTGTCAACTGAGACAACCATCCTGTTTTCCTTTTTGGGAATTTTTAGTGCATTTGAAACGCTTGTTCCTCCGCCAAATGGAATTAAACAGACATCGTGTTTCTTTGCTAAAGAGATCAATGTTTTTGCTTCTTCTTCAC
Organism: Fidelibacterota bacterium; assembly: GCA_045568995.1. GTDB lineage: Bacteria > Fidelibacterota > Marinisomatia > Marinisomatales > UBA1611. The sequence goes on from JBJKZY010000045.1 coordinate 17,372, forward strand.
TTTCAATATAGAAAACTAAATCTGTAAAAGCTTCTAGGCTTGAATATAAAACCTTATATACTTCATCTGAAGTGGTTTGTCCATGGCTATGCAAAAGCCTTTCTTTATTAGAGGAACAAAACCGATCTTCGTCAAAAAGAGAGGATAGCTCATCTACAAAGGGTTTGTTTATTTTTTGTTTTGAAATTGGTTTTTTTTCAACTTCTTTGATTTGAGGGTTTGGTAAAATCTTTATACCCAAAACATCTTCTGCAAAAGGGATTAGATTAGGCAGTTTTTTAGAACAAATGTTATAACGGTTTCCAGAAAGAACAACGTCTTTATCGCCTTTAGAAATAAAGGCAGAGTCTTTATAACCCCACCTGTGTTCCCAATTAGTATTGTTTACAGCATAGAATTTTTTTGATTTATCCATATAAGAATTTAGTCTTTTCTTTGATTTGGTTTTCTAAGTATTCGGTCATTTTTTTTGTTGCTTTTTGAATATCCTCTTTGTTCGGGTTTTTTTCTTTTAAAAACCTATCTGGGTAAATAGGTTTTAATATGATAACTTTTATTTTTTTTGGCCAACCAAAAAAAATTTTTCCACGAGGCCAGACTAAATGAGATCCATAAATAATAGCTGGAAGTATTGGCTTGTTTAAATGAATTGAAAACCTTGCTGTACCCAGGTGGAAAGGTAAGACCTCGCCAGGTTTTCCTCGGGTTCCCTCTGGAAACATAATTAGGTTACGTTTTTCAAAATTCATAAAAGCCCTACAAAGAGACAGAGTGTTTTCAATTGAGAATTTACGAACTCCGTTAACTTTTCTATCGATAGGAATTAGGTTCATCACCATGTTTATTGATATTCTTCTAATCCAACTGTCAAAAAAATAATCTTTTGCTGCAAGCATAGCCATTTGGTTATAGGTCTTTCTTGTTGATACCGAAAGTAAGGCAACATCAAGGTGACTGTTGTGGTTACTGCAAGCTATAAATGAATCATCGGGTATGTTTTCTTGCCCTTGTACTGTTACTGGTGTGTATATCGTAAAAACAGTTTTTGAATAATAATAAAATAATGTTTTAAATATTTTATAATAAAAAGGCTGTTTTTTAATTAAGTAAGAAAATTTTGGATTGTTGAGAACATCCATTTTTGTTTTTATTTTCTTCCATATTTCATATGGGCATCTGTCCAGGTGTGTGATCCAATAGCGCAGATAAGTGAAATTTCCAAAGACAGGGTGGCTCCAGCAATAATTTCGGCAAGCTTTCTACTGGAATGTTCTCCTTCAGAGCAACCTAAAAGTTGAAGGTTTTTATTTTGCATTTTTAATCGAGTTCCACCACCTACAGTTCCAACCGTTAAGGAAGGAAGCGTAAGTTTAAACTTAAGAGCATCTTCCCTTTTTTCTAATCCGACATGTGCTACGCTGTTTTCTGCTGCACAAGCAGCATCTTGACCAGTTGCTAAATAAATTGCAGTAAGGGCATTAGAAACATGAAGCCCATTTCCATGGGTTCCAGCCATGCTTGAAACAATTGGGAAAAAACTCCAAGCATCAAATAGTATATCGGGATCCATTTTCAATATTCGCTTCATAACACTATTTTTGATTGTTGTTTCTGCTGTCACTCCATGCCCTCGACCAAGAATCATGTTTCTTACGGATGCTTTTTTATCGCTATTCATATTTGATTCAAGAAAGTAGTTGTGATTGGTTTCTTTTTGGATGTATTCGCACGCAACTTTTGCTGCTAAGGTTACCATGTTTTGTCCAGCTGCATTACTTGTGTCAAGAACAAGGTCTAAAATAACATAGTTCTGAACTGTATATTGATCTATACGTAACACTCGACCGTGGTTTGTAGTTCCTTCAGCCACTTTTTTGATTTTGTCTTCATTTTTAGTCACCCACACTTGAAAATCTGAACTATCCTTTAAGTTGTCAAAAATAAAAACAGGTGCTCGGGATAGTTCTTGGCGGAAGTGATTTACTTTTATTCCACCAGAAAGGGCAGAGGCGTAAATTCCCCTGTTCATTGACATTGCAAGCGTACCCTCTAGAGTACAAACAGGAACACAGAATTCTCCCTTTGCGTATTTTCCGTCAATAATCATTGGGCCAACTACGGCCATAGGAACCTTCATAAAACCAACGTGGTTTTCAATAATTCCTTGAAGGTCTTCTGCTTTATCTTCTAGCGTATCATCAATCTCAACACCAGCATATTCTTTAACCCAAGACTTTCTTGCCTCTGTATCTTCTTGTTGGTATCCACGAGGGATTGATGTTCCTCGCCCATTTGTTTCTTCTGTCATTTGTATTTTTCTTTTAAATATTATAAGTAATTTGTGTACAAGGTAATTTAGGTGTCTATTTTCATTAACTTAAATCCTAAGCACATCGTATAAATATACTAGAAGCAACAAACCTATTCAAACAAAAATACTAGAGCTTGTTTTAGTTCCTTGATATTGCTATCCTATGACCAACAGCAATATAAACCCAGCAAAAGCAGCGAACCCTCCTAAGGTACCAATGGCTGTTGATTTTTGGCGTAAAACACCAACCTCTGACTTGTATTTTTTTTTATATTTCATTTCTTCTTCTTTTGTGTTTATTTCGGGAGGATATGTTACGTTTGTTATTTTAGAGGATCCTTTTGCAAGTATAGAAGGAAGAGTTGCACCAAACATCCCGCCTAGGATAAAGCCTGGAAAAGCTAAAACCCCATCGCTAAATTGACCAAGAGTAAACAAACCAACAACACTCCCAAAGGCACTAGAGGGAACACCTGTTAGTCCAAAAACAGACCAAAGAGCACCAATGTGTTTTTCTTGTGCATTTTTTTTTGCTAAATCAATAAGCTGTCTATCTGTGAACTTGTCTTCTTTAAGGTATGGGGTCTCATTAGGGGGGGTGACTATTTCTCCGGTTTCTGGATCAAAAAACCCAGCGACCTTTTTTAACCTTTCTCCTGTTTCCGGGTTAAATATATTCTTTTGTAAATGAGGAAGAGGTGAAATGGGTTGATCATAATGATGAGGTGGTTTGAAAAAATTATATCCTATGCTTCCCGATACAATGAAATGATAACTATCTGATTTTTCACTTAAAAAAGGCGATGCTTCTTTTTGATCAAGTATCCAAGTTCCATTTTCATAAACTAAAGGATATTCAAGGCTGTTCCATTTTTCTTTTGGCTGATAATTCGTTGAAAAGAAATTGTTTACAAGTGAGAAGTCTATTTGGATTTGAAAAGAAGATTTTTGATTAAAAACAGTTTCTTTTCCAATGATTAGACCGAGTCCTAAACTATTTGAATTGTATTTAAATTCCTCTTCAATGTTCAGTGTGGGATATATTTCATCTGATGAATTGTAAACTTCGTAATCGGCTAAACCTATTTTATTTATTCCTGAAACTAAAATACCATGCGCGCCAAAATAAAAAGATTTATTTTTATTGGTAGTGGTTGTTATTGAGGGAAAAAGTTGTACCGTTGGTCCACCCTTGTTAATAATGTTCAGTTCAAAAACAGCGCCAATTTTTTGTGGTGAATCTCCAAACAGGTTTGTGTATTTTTTTCTTTGCGCTCCTAAAACGACGCCAAAAGGACTTCGGTTGTTTTCATTTGCCCGTAGCAAACCAACACCACCATAAAACCCTGTTTCTGATTGAGTTTTTCCTCTAAGACTTGAAACTACAACCCTAGGCCCAATTATGCCTAAATCAACTCCTTTAAATTCTCCTCTTTCATAACCCGAATAGTATTCGTTGCTTATGTAGTCTTCGCTAGTCCCCCCTAATGGAAGAATTGTACTAATTGAGATTACTTTTTCATCTGGCTGTAAAGGTTTTTGAGTTCTAACATGAGCGTTGTTATGGCAACCGAATGTAAAAATTAAAATAAATAAACAAGGATAAATTTTCACTTTTAAGATAGCATAATCATAAACAGAAACCATGCTCCACACCCTAGGAGAACATTTTGAAAAAGTTTGTTTCGGCGTTGTTCTTTGTGTTTTCTTATCTCATACGGAAGGGTTTTTCGTAATTCTTTACGAACTTCATTTTTTATAAAGTTACGTATTTCATCTTCAGAAAGATTTACAGTACCATCTTCGTAATAATACGTTGCTAACCTATCTTTAGTTTCTTTTTGGGGTTTTGATACGTTGTTAGTTGTAGATGATGAATAAACCCTCTTTTCATTTGTCTGTGTATTATCTTGGTAGGGCTCTTCCTTGACGCCTTCATAAAACGTTTTGGATATAGCTGGTTTTATTTTTGGACTAACAACTTCCAGAAGAGTGTTTTTAGTCTTTTCTAGTTGCTTTTTTAGAACTTTTTCAGGATCAAAATCAGGTTTTTCTGTTGAACTTTTTTGAGGTTGTTTATTCTCTGAAACACGTTCCTCTAGTGAGTTCAGTCTTTCTTTTTCTTTTTTGGCTAAAAGCTTTCTTTTTTCAGGGTCAAAAACATCTGGTGTGATTGTTTCCCATTCTCCCGTCATTGGATTAAGTTGTGGAGGAAAAAGGATGTCAGCAGTAACGGTGTTTATGCTACAATCATAATCAAAGCTGTAAATATAATTTTTTGTTACAGATTGAATATTATCACATTTGAAATAATTAATGTTGTCATCGATTAATAGATGAATGTGTTCCATGTATGTGCCAATAAAATCACCAGAAACAGTATTTCCAGTTTTTAGTTTTACTTGAACAAGTTCTTGTCCTTTACCAGAAGACACCGTTAATAAAAGTATAACAAGTGCTTTTTTAATCACGAAGTCTTCCTGAGATGTCAACTTTTTGGGTTTTATAAAAAGCATTCTTTCCTACAAAAAACCCCAAAACTGTGCCCAGGGTTGTTACGGTCCCAACGAGCTTAACCTCAGGGTTTTGGATTGCAATAATCAGTGCGACATATCCTGCTAGTCCACCTAAAGCAGAGAAACTTGCAGTTATATACAGGTCTTCAGAAACAGGAGGTAGGTAAACAAAATCTACGTTTTTATGTTTATAAAATTTGGCAGTTTTATTTACAGAGAGCACAAAGTCTTGTTCTGTTATGTTGACTAAAACACCTTGCACTATTTTTGAGTTTTCTGTAGTAAAACGAATTATTTTCCCTTTGTAATTATTTTTAAAGTTTTCAAGCCTGATTTTCCGAACTTGGTCAGAGTTTGTTTCTACTTGGCCTAATAAGCAGGAAAACAAGAAACAAGCAAAAGAAACCCTTATAAGATTTTTCATTATTAACACCAACGATTAAAACTCGAAGAATTCCCAATAAAAATCAAGATATGGTTGCTGAAAGTGAACACCTACCCTAAAGGTTTCGCTAACAGCATATTGCATTCCAAAGTCAAAGTCAATAAGACTTGGAGCACCTCTTGGAGAATCAAGCGAAAGTACAGAAGACCCATCGCTACCAATATAATCTTCCCACGTTCTTCCCGCGCTCATAGTTTTATAGCCATTATCAATCCAAGCAAGCGCTAAAAACTTAAGGTTTTTTCTTAAATCGTATTCAATTCCAGCCCAGATGCGGTAGGGTATTTTATATTTTGCATCATCATTCCATGAAATATCGTATATGCCGTTGTCCTTGGTAACCGATTTGTTAATTAAATCTTTTCTCTTCATAAAAGCATTGGATACTTTTGCACCAGCGGACCAACCAACCTTTCCTCTTCCAGAAGGATTTGTTCTCCTAGAAGAAAAAACAATAAACGCGTGTCCATAAAGGTGTCTCTTACCTTCACTTAAGACCTCATTAATTGTTATCTTTGGATTTCCGTTTGTATCATCCATTTCATTTAAAGGAATAGGTTCTGCTTCGACACTATTCAAATCTATTACGTTTATTGCATGTGAGTATTTACCGACAATGTTAGAAGCGGGGTATCTGCGATGAATAGCGGCTCCCCATGATGCAGCAAGCTCTTTAGTTGCAGATTTTCTATGGTAAAAACGCATTTTAGCATGAAGATTAAGGTCTCCAGAAAAATTAGAACCGAAGACAGAACGCATCATAAACCTATCGGTTAAACCGTACCCAACGGAGAGACCGCTCACATAAAAAGTATTAGCGGTTAATGGAAAAGCAGTTGGGTCTAAAAAAATACTCATTAATTGGGCTTGCCCTTGATAAAATTGTTTTTTGTTTTCTGTTTGTTTTTCTAAAACTCCACCATAATACCTTTTCATACTGGAAATATCTCTTTTTTGAACTACTGCATCTCCATACTTGGTTCGAAGAACAAACTCTTCTTCTGTTTCTCCTAGAACAACACCACTAAACATCTCTCCTTTTTTGTTTCTAATTTCTGCTGTTTCATCCAGAAACTCGCTCTTAGGAATCGTAAAGCTACCGCTACTTGTTTTTAATGTGGCAACATCATCGTTTACAGATATGACTTCTCCATCTCGTACGGAACCATCACGAAAATGGAACTGTTTTTTCATCCCCGCTTCTATGAAAGTAGCAGATGTTTTTTTAGTTTCTTCTTGTTTTACTTGAGGCTTAGAAACATTGCCAGCTTGAAAAGCCTTTATAACTTCGGCGCCCTGGGTTCGGGAAAGGCCTGTTAACCCAACTCCGTAACTTTGAAGTAGATAGCTATTTAAGTTCTCAGTTGAAAAACCAGCAGAAACTGCTAAAGAAGAGATCGCTGATTTTTGTCCTGGTAATATTGAACCGGTTTGAGAAAACAACCAAGAAAACAAAAAAAGACTTAAAAAGGTGGTTTTAAATTTCATTTTTTCTCCAATTTTAAAAAATACATTTCAAATTTATTTAGTTTTTAATCGCATGTTATTATTGTTGCGATATTTTTTAATTTATCTTAATTTAACTTAAGGTTTAATTAAAAAAAAGCAAAGTAAATTTGTTTGGAGAGGGTACTGTGGAAAATGCATTAGAGACAATAAACAAAGTGATGGATAAATATAAATTTAGGCATAAGAGAGATGTTGCTGAATACTTTGGTGTAACACCACAAGCACTCAGTATATGGATTGCCAAAAACCAAATTCCACCTAAGCACTTATTAAAACTTTCTCAAGAAAACACAAAAGATATTCCTGTTAGTATTAATTCAGGGAGCTTATCTGAAAAAGCAAGCTCACCCGAAGAAATGCAGTCTGTTATAGACTATATCATGCGTGAAAATATTTCTCTAAAAGATGAGCTTCGTGGATTAAAAGAAAAAAGAAAAAATAAACCATTGAAAAAACACCGAGGGGGTGTTTTTGATCGCATAGCAACAGATACTTTATATATATCAGGGAGAATGTCCGATGGGGTTATAACGGATTTAGATGGGAAATGGGAAAGTGTAATGGGGTATAAACCATCACAGTTAAAAGGAGCTCGATATGACGGTGAGGATTTAATACATCCAGACGATCTAAAAGGGGTTAAAAAGATCGAACAAAACTTAAAAGAATCAACTATAATTTCTTTAACTAGGTATTGCACAATACAGCGTTGGAAGCACGGAAAAACAGGAGAGTATATTATGCTTAGTATGGTTTGGGATGTAAATGTTGAAGAAGATATTGGTTTGGTGGTTTGCAAGCCGATAGATGGATTTATTAGCGCATAATAAAACTCTTAGATTTAAAGCGGCCTTGTGCTTGTTTTTTAAGAATCAATAATGAAAAACAGAGTGAGGTTTATAAAACTACATTGATGAAATAAAATAACAAATCATTCTAAATGAAATTTGGTTTTACGTTTTTATTTTGTCAAAATCAAAACTATGTCTTTGTCGATTCGATGCAATATGCAGTAAAAAAAACTCTTTAATAAATTTCAAAACCTCAACTACAATAAAAGACAAAAGATATTTATTTTTTTCAATATCTTTCTAGACTTTATTTATAAAAAAACCGAAAGTATTTAATAAATTAGTTAATCATCTTTTGAAAAATATTTTTAAGTTGTAATAACTTAAAAAAAACTAATTTTTTTTGGAGCAATGGAATTACAAATGAAACAATTATTACAAATATTTTTTTTATTCACTTTGGTGGTTTCTCAAGAAGTTGAAAATGACATTGCTTATAAATTGGTGTCGAAAGAATTAGACAAGTCCGTTCCAGCTTTATTTATAAAAGAAGCTTTTTCGCATGAAAAGCTAGAAGTGCATAAAATAATTGCAGAAAGATTCGCTAAGCCATACGAAAAAAAACCATGGACAGAATACAAAAAAATCTTTGTGAAAGAGTCAAGAGTTTCAGCTGGAGCAAAGTTTTTTTCAGAAAACATAAACTTGATAAATCAAGTGGCCTTAAAGTATGGTGTTGATCCGTTTGTTATTGTAACCATTGCAGGAGTTGAGAGTAATTATGGAGTACATCACTCACAATTTTCTGTTTTTAATTCTCTTTATTCTCAGATACATGAAATACCAAGAAGAACTAAGTGGGCTACAAGAGAGTTAGCTGAATTTATAAAATATTGTTACAAAGATAAGCTTGACCCTCAAGAAATAGGTGGCTCTTATGCTGGTGCATTTGGATACGGTCAGTTTATTCCATCTAGCTTTACAAGATACTCTGTTGATTTCAATGAAAACGGAGTGAGGGAACCCTATAGCTGGCCTGATGTTTTAGGAAGCATAGCTAATTACCTTAGAATGAATGGATATAAAAAAAACAGCAATGACTATTACAAAGGTGGAGATATCTACAAGTCTGTTTATGCATACAATCATGCTGATAATTATGTCATGGCTGTGCTTGAATTAACAGAAAGAATACGCGAAAGATGCACTGGTTCCAGAAAATATTATCCGTCTACGATTACTAATTTTGACCGGAAACGTGTAAAAATGTATAAGTCTAAAGGTTGGGCCCCAGATAAAACAATTAACATGGATGCGTGGGTAGAAGTGTCTAAAGAAAGCTAGAAAGTTGCATCAAGAAGTATCTTCTCACCATCTCTTTCAATTAATACCGGTACGGTCATTCCTGCTTTTAAAGTACTTAGCCTATCCATGTATTCATAAATGTCACTAATTGATTTTTCATTAATTGATTTAATGACATCTCCTTTTTTAATACCTGCAATTGCTGCAGGACCATCACTTCTTGAGATACCATCTACCTCCAGTCCTTTTTTTGTACTGCTGTAAGAAGGCATTAAACCAAGGGTTACCGTAAACTTTTTAGGAGAACCCATTTGTCCTTTTTTAGGACCAGATTCTTGAAAGACAGGTCTTTTAGGATATCGCGAAAGGTAATAGGTTAAATCATAAATAAAGTTCAGGATATGTTTTTCTCCTTGAAGGTTTATTAATTGCCAAGTATCTGCTGGGGTATGATATTCATCGTGAAGTCCAGAAAAGAAAAACAAGACAGGAATATCTTTTGTATAAAATGTAGCATGATCACTTGGTCCAAATCCGGACTTATTCATAATTAAATTAAAAGGACGATTGTTTTTTAAGCTATCAAGAAGATATTCAAAAGAGGGAGACGTTCCGACTCCCCCAACGGTATATGAAGAGTCAGACATTCTGCCAATCATATCCATATTTATCATAGTCGTAATGTTTTCTATTTTAATTGGTGAAGATTCAATAAAATGTTTTGATCCAAGCAACCCTTTTTCTTCTGCGTCAAAACCGATCAAAAGGACACTTCGCTTTAGATAGTTAATATTTGCAGATAGTTTTTGTGCAAGCTCTAGCAACCCCGCTACTCCAGAGGCATTGTCATCAGCGCCGGGATGAATTTGATTCTTTTCCGGTTTTCTAGATCCGGAACCAGGTCCTCCCATACCAATATGGTCAAAATGTGCCCCAATCACGATATAATCATCTCTATATTCTCTGTTTCTGCTTCGTATTTCTCCTACAACATTTGCACCTTTGCTTATAACGGGTTCTATGTCAATGGTGGCATTAAAGTTCAATACTCCAAGTTGGAAGCTTAGCGGCTTTAAGCTTTGGTTCATTTCATCTTGAATTTTTTTTGTAGACCACCCGACTCTTTCAAAAATTTTATTTGCTTTGTTTTTTGATAAAATAACAGCAGGCGCTTCATTGTTCTCGAAACCGGGAACATATTTAAGAGGATATAATTCTTCGTCTTCTATTTGAGACACAAAAACAATCCCTTTTGCTCCATTATCTTTGGCTACAAGCATTTTTTTGTGGAGCGGAGAATGAGGAGCGTAAATAGAGTGAGGCTGATTTCTTTCTGGGCTATGTCTCATTACAATTACCCATTTGTCTTTTACATCCAGTCCTTCGTAGTCATTCCACTTTAATTCTTTTTCATTTATTTGAAAACCGTACCCTGCAAAAACAACCTCTCCAGAAAAACTCCCATTTGCAGAAAAAAAGAGAGGCAGGTAGTCTGAGCCGACAATCATAGTATCCTTATTTAATATAAGATTATTTGACGGACCAAGTTGTATTCCAGTTTTTATATCAAAAGGTTGTGTGTATGATTTACCAAAAGCAGGCCTAACACCATAGGACTTTAGGTTTTTAATCAGATATGCGATTACATCTTTACTACCTCTTGTTCCGGGAAGTCTACCTTCTCTGTTTTCGTGAGATAAATAGCGGATGTGGGTCATAATTTCATCTTCGGTAATTTCAGATGAAGAAGTATTGCTTCTACTAATGATTAAAACAAACCCTACTAGAAGAATACTTATAATGGCATAAATTGATCGACTGGATTCATTCATTTGAGATAAAAATTATGATGGAATCTATGGGATGGCAAAGATAAAGGATTTAATTTTATTTATTGGAAAACAATATAAAAATACAAACATACCCTGGGTTTTTACCTGAAAGGTCAGATCCTTCAAAACCATATTATTTTTTTTCATATCGAGTGAAAATTATAAATAATTCTGACGTGACAGTAAAGGTTTTGAGCCGATACTGGCATATAAAAGATGGGAAAGGGCAATCTGAAGACATACATGGGCCGGGAGTGGTTGGACAAACTCCTAGCATACACCCAAAAGAGTTTTTTGAATATACAAGTTTTTGTCCTCTACAAACGCCAATGGGGTTTATGAGAGGAAGTTATAGGATGACATTGGAAAACGGAGAACAATTTGATGCAGAAATACCACAATTCAAATTAGTTGCACATAAATATTTAAATTGAACAACTTATCTAATTATTAACCAATAGTCTTAGAATGGATATAAAAACAAAAATTATCGCCACTGTTGGCCCAAGTTGTTTCTCAAAAGAAAAAATAGAATCTCTTATAAAAAGTGGCGTTACTTGTTTTAGGGTAAACTTATCACATGGAACTAAAAGTGAAAAATCTAAGTGTTTTGATCTTTTAAGGTCTTGCAGGTTAAGGTCAGGGATTAGGCCAACAATTCTAGCTGATCTTGCTGGTCCAAAAATTCGAGTCAGCAGAAGAAAAGAACCCATAAGAGTTCAAAAAGGTCAACAGGTATATATTAGTAGTGAAAAAACGGGGAAAAATGTTGTTCCTATTTCTGAGGGTATAAAGTTTCAAACTGTAGAAAAAGGTGCTAAAATCCTTATTGATGATGGAAAAATTTTATTGGAAGTAGAAAAGCTTATCTCAAATAAAACACTTTTGTGTAAGGCTGAATTCGATGGGGTTGTTGAGCAGAGGAAAGGAATTAATTTCCCAGGGATAGAATTAGATTTACCATCGATAACAGATCAAGATGAAAAAGACCTTGAGCTTGCATTGTCAAAGGGAGCAGACTGGGTTGCTCTTTCGTTCGTTAGGTCTTCTTCTGATTACCAAATACTTCGAGATATTATTATAAAACTTGGGTTTACAACTCCGATATTAGCAAAAATAGAGAAGTGGGAAGCTGTAAAAAACATGAATGACATCATCGATACTTTTGATGCTGTAATGGTAGCTAGAGGAGACCTGGGTGTAGAGTTACCATTGGAACAGGTCCCAGGAATTCAGAAAAAGGTTATAAAAAAGGCTATAAAAGCAGGAAAACCAGTTGTCCTTGCCACTCAGATTTTGGATTCTATGATAAAAAGACCTGTTCCAACTAGAGCAGAGGTAAGTGATATTGCAAATGCAATATTGGACGGGGCTGATGCTCTGATGGTTACGGGCGAAACTGCAGTAGGAAAGCATCCTGTAAAGGTTATAAAAGTACTAAGTCGAGTTATAGCTGAATCTGAAAATAGCATCAATTACAAAACTTTTATAAAAGACATTAGTAAAAAAAAGCTAAACACTGCTCAATCTATAAGCCATGCTGCTTGTTCCGTTGCCGTTAAACAGGGAATTAAAAAAATTATCACGATGACACACAGTGGGAGCACAGCTAGAATGGTCTCTCGATATAGACCTAGCGCTAAAATCATAGCAATGACACCCTTTAAAGAAACGTGTCGTCAGCTTGGAATTGTTTGGGGTGTTCAGCCTCTTTTGGTCAAAAATTATAATACCTCTGATGACATTCCTTTAATTGCCAACGAGATGCTGATTTTAAACAAAGATCTAAGAAAAAATGAAAAATATGTAATAACAGGTGGTGTTCCTGTTGGGGTACCCGGAACTACAAACTACCTATCTGTTTTAGAAGGGGTTTAAAATTTTTCCGATTTGGTTATCTTACCCAAGCTAGGATGTGATTTATCACATTCTTCATCACATATAAAATAGTCCTCTTCTAATTTTTTAATTCCTTTTTTATTGTAGTATGTCCATTTACCAACTTGGAAACCAAATTTATATTTTCCTTCATACTTCTTTTGCCCACTAGGATAAAACCCTGTCCAAGACCCTTCTGGATTACCCTCAGCATACTCTCCTGTAAATTTTTTCTTCCCATCTTCATACCAGCCAGTCCATGTACCCGTTTTCCAACCATATTCTATTGGTCCTTCTTCTTGTTTTTTACCATTTTTATATTTTTTAAATCCAGGACCACTATATACCTTTTGGTTTTTTATTGATTTGAACCGTCCTCCTCTGTCTACTAAAACTTCGTCCATATTTACTGGAGTGTCCGATGAACAACTAAATATAAAACAAATAATTAATATAGATAATATTCTCATTATTATGACCGTTATTTTATTGTAATCTAATAATTAATCAAATGAAGAGAAAGATTTTGAACAACCCTATTCTACCACTATCTCATCAGAAAAGATCCAGGCATCACCATCACTTCCAGCGTGCCAGCTAGGGCATTTTTTTCTATTATGAGCTGTTATTAAAATATATCTAGCTGATTGATTTAATCGATCGAACCGCCCCTCTTTCCTATTTGATTTTATATAGTTTTCTCCATCTTGTAATATTAGTTGTTTTTTATTTATAAAGTTTTTTCCATTAGTAGAGAATGATACAATTACCGATTTTGGTAAAAAGATCCAGGATTGATGAGATTCTAAAAAACCACAAACAATAGTATTTATCTTTTTATTTTCATGTAAATCAATAACGATTTCCATGTCATCTTTTTCCCATCCTTGCCAGTATCCATCATTGTGATCTTCTGAACCGATTAACCCGTCAATTAAGTTTTTTTCACCAGAACCTGAATATTTACGAACATAGTCTGAATTGTAAACAACTGTTTTCCCGATTGCTTTATGAAAATAAAAAGTTTTTTCTGACATGGGTCCGAAGGTTCCGTCTGATTTCATAATATTGGCTTTGATAGTTGTTGTTTTTTTTATTGAAAAATTCTTTTTAAAAATTTGGGAAGACTTATCTGGTTGGTTTCCATTAATTGTGTAATAAATTGGTTCTCCAGGATGCTCAGAAGAAAGAGAAATCAAAAAACTATCGACCTTAGATCTTTTAATATTTACCTCAAATGAACCTGGGGAATAAGTCCAGTTTAAATTTTTAAATCTTTTTTTCAGATCCTTTAATCTAAAATAAAAATCTTCATATGTATTTGTACCTGGACCTGACCATAAAACTTCGGACAGAGCGCTCATTCTTGGTAGAACTCTATATTGTGCAATTTCGGGTGTTTGAACGTATTCCGTCCAAAGGTTTCCTTGTCCACCTAAAACAAATTTAGAACTTGTGCTGTCTAGCTCTTTAGGAATTGGATTAAAAGAATAAACAGTCTTTAGTGTTGTCATTCCTCCAAAAGCAGCAGCAGGAGCACTTTCAGGGTCTGACTGATAATAATCAAAATAGCAATGAGAAACAGGGCACATAATTACGTCATGTCCAGCTTTAGCAGACTTAACACCATCGTGAAACCCTCGCCAGCTCATTACCGTAGCAGACTTCGCTAAGCCACCTTCTAGAATTTCATCCCACCCAATTAATTTTTTCTTTTTAGAAAGAATAAATTTCTCTATTTCTTTTATGAACCAACTTTGTAGTTCGTGTTCGTTTTTCAATCCCTCTTCAACTATTCTGGTTTGGCATTTATCGCATTTTTCCCAGTTTAGTTTTTCTGCTTCATCACCGCCGATATGTATATATGGACCAGGAAATAAAAGACAAACTTCTTCTAGCACGTTTTTAAGAAAGGAAAAAACATCATCGTTTCCTGCGCAAAAAATATCCTCGTTTGGCCAATATGATCCCGGGTTCACAGGAATATATTTTTTATTACATGAAAGTTCTGGATAAGCGGAAAACACTTCTGATGTATGCCCAGGCATTTCAATTTCAGGAATTACTAATATGTTTTTCTTTTTAGCGTATTCTACAATTTCTTTTATTTCTTTTTGTGTGTAAAAACCACCATATGTTGCCTTCTCATTTTTTTTTGCAGGTGATTGTTCTTTCCAAGGCTCCTTTCTTCTATCCACTCTCCAAGCTGCTTTTTCAGTTAAAAGTGGATATTTTTTTATTTCAATCCTCCATCCATTATCATCTGTTAGGTGCCAATGAAAAACATTCATTTTGTGTAAAGCAATCATATCAATATAAGTTTTGATAAAATCAACATTGAAAAAATGGCGGGAGACATCTAGATGCATGCCTCGATATTTAAAAGAAGGGGTGTCTTTAATTTCACAAGAAGGAACAAGAGATGTTCTTGGTTTTAAGCCCTTTTCTAAATTCGGATCACATAATTGTCTAAACGATTGGAAGCCATAAAATAAACCAGGTTCATGTGATGCTTTTATTGTGATAAAGCCAAGGTCGCTGATATTTAGTACATACTCTTCTTTTTCTAAATTGTGTTTAAGGCTTAAGCTAATGTTTATTTTGTTTTTTGGATCACCTATCGATTTTTCTATTTTTAGAGTTTTTAAAGGTTCCAAATAACTTTTGAATAGTCCTGCTATGTATCTTTCATATTTTGTATTGTTTTCAATTTTTATGCCATCGATAGAGTTTAAGTCTAAAGATGAGCTGTTTGTTTTGATGCTTGTTGGTTTTGGAATAATGTTTATAGATGTGTTGTTCATGTTTTTTTCATAGTTATTACAAGAAAAAAGTAAACAGATTATTGAAAATATTAAACGATACAATTCGATTAATTATTTATTTTTTTTGAACTGCAATTAATGAAATAAACTCATATATAATATTTGGAGTAAGTAGACTTGTAATATGAGTTGGGTCATATGGTGGCATTACCTTAACTATATCAAAACCTACAAAATTGATTTATGTTAATCCCCGAACAAATGAAATTGCATCGTAACCAGTAACCCCCCAGCTTCTGGTATTCCCGTGCCTGGCGCGAAAGCAGGATCTATAAAGTCTATATCAAAAGTTAGATATGTCCTTTTATTACCAATTCGACTTTTGACTAAGGACAGCGCTTTTTGAACGCCCATAGTATGGAGTTCTGGTCCTGTAATTGAGAGTAAACCCGCGTCTTTAGACATTGAAAAATTATTTTTATCGTATAAGGGTCCACTTAATCTTATTTGACAAGAAGCGGAGGGGTCAATCAAATTTTCTTCTAGCGCTCTACGTATAAGTATTTTTATCACTTTTCCTTATTTGAGATATGCTAATTTTTTTGTGCTTCTTTCAGAAGAAGACGCAATAGAAAAAAAGTAAACTCCCGAAGGGATTTCTTGGCCCAGACTGTTTTGTCCATCCCAAACGAAAGTATGATATCCGATTGGGTGCTTAGGTGATTTCGTATGTATGATCTTTTGACCTAATTTATTAAAAATTGAAATAGTAATGTCCTCTTTAAATGATGTCTGATATCCGATACTTGCTCTTCCGTTAAAAGGATTTGGACATATAGATTTAATTAATATACTGTTATTTATAACCGTATTGTTATCCAAATCGCTACCCGCAGAAACGGGGGTAAATTGGATAGCATCAAACACAACAAAGGACCCAGAGGAAGAAGGGCCCACAACATCTCTTAGGATTACGCTACAGTTTGATCCGGGAGACAAAGAAACAGAAAATATAGAAAAAAAACTTCCTTGGTTTGCACTCTGATTTACCGTTACAGAATTTTTTTCACTTGTTCCATCTTCATTTTTAATGTTTAATTCGTAAATTGCTTCTGTAACAGCATCTAGTCCTTCGGGTATAAATATCTCAACATTATGTTCACCTTCTTGTTCCAGAAATGGTACCCAAATTGCGTAGTGTCGACTATCTTCTTCTGCATTAATTGCAGGACTAATCCAACAATCATTATTATATCCAAAGTTAAGATAGCTCCAGTCGGGGCCTTGAAATCTTTCAAATCCATTATCCCCATCATCAATTAGTGTGTTTGAAGACCATAGCCATTCACTTTGATTACCTCGAAACTGTTCTATCGGATCAGTAGAGGCATGCCACCAACCAAAAGGGTCTACTGCATATGGGTTGTCTGGATCAAAAAAATGACTACCTTTTCGAACTTCAAAATGTAAGTGCGAATTTATAGCGCATCCGGTATTTCCCGTAAAGCCCAAAGTGTCACCTGTTACCACATTGTCTCCAACGCTCACATTTAAAGGGGGCATCATATGGAGATACACCGTAAAGTAGTCATTACCATGAGCAAGTATGATTGTTCCTTGGTCTCCATTGGGAGAAATTCCACCGGGGCACGGGTCTGCAGGAGAAGAAAACGAAGACCATAAAACATAACCATCTGCGGGTGCCAGTATAGGCGTATTCAAAGGCATAAAATAATCAACACCAGCATGTCCATCGTAACATGATGTACCAGTTAAACAATCAGGATATATTAAATCATCTGTGTACTCAATGCCGTCAAAACGTAAAAATATATTATCTTGTTGATTTGTTGAGGGATGGTGGTGGTCCACGCAATTAGAAACTGGATATTGTTCGAAGCTTGGTGGGACATAGGGTCTGATATCTAAAAAAGGTTCCTGACTAATTAAGAATGATAGGAATAAGATGGAGGCAAGTTTTTTATATGATATGATGGATAATTTTTTCATTGTGGTCTAACTTTCATTGAAATATACCATTATCATATTAAAGAATTGAATACTAAAAAAGGATTTAAAATGAAATTGACACACGTTTTCTCTTTCGTTTTTTTATTTTTAGGAAATAGTCACTTATCTGGTACGGATATAGATAGCGCTTTTTCCGTAAAGTGGCACAATGACTCTTGGGGAGCGGGTGGCTTGTTCCCTGCTGGCCCACCTTGGAGCATGGTCGGGTCATATGACTTTGATAATGATGGATTTGGAGATTTTGTTGTTTCCAGTTCTTATGCTGGGCAATATTGTAATGGTGTCTATCACTATGAAGCAGCAAGCAACGATTCTATTGAAATTCGTTGGGTATATACTTTTTATGATTTGAGTTGTGATTACGATGCGTATTCAAGCATTGCTGTTGGAGATCTTGATGGAGATAATAACCAAGAAATAATATCTCTTGTGGATACTAGTCCTGGTGTTTCTGGGCAAAATGGATTTCAGGTGTTTGAGTGGAGTCCAGATTCAATGTCGTTTTTGTCTACCCCCTCTTATACTTGGAACATGGGGTTGGATAGTGTTTGGGAAGCTGCTCAGATTTTGGTAGAGGATTTGGATGGTGACTCTAAAGATGAGATTGTTGTTTCTATCATGGACGGTCCTTGGGAGCAAGCTGGGATTGGTGGAAGTAGTCGATTAATGATTTTCGAGCTAGACACAGTTTTTTATGATACAACGTATAATGATGATGGAACGATAAACACAATCAATGACTCTGTGCTATTTTCGATTGAATTTGAAGACGATTCTTGGACAAATTGGAGTGGCTATAATATATCCACAGGAGATCTTGACAACGATGGCTTTACAGAAATTTACACTGTAGCATTTGATTTTTATCATGTTATTGTTTTTGAAAACACAATGGTAAATGAGTATGAATACCAAACAGATTTTTATGTTAGTTCTGAAGCTTATGAGTTCGGAAATCAGAGCTTGGTCGTAACAGATATGAATGGGGACGGAACCAATGAATTGTTTGCAGCAACTTCAGGTACCAAGTCGGGAGAAATTCCTCTAACGCCGGGCAAGCTATATAGCGCGAGCAACATTGAAGATGTTAGCCTGTTGACTTTTTCAGATTTTAATTATTTTGCAAGTTATGAAGGAGGACTTCGTCAGATTGTGACAGGAGATGCAGATAATGATGGAAAACTAAATCTTTATTTGGCTGGTCACTATGACGAGTCTTTATATGATTGGGAGTACATCGGACAAGACCCTGGTGATGTCTCAAGTTATTCTGAGCGTGTTATCTTTATGGATGACACAACCGATGATGGCGGTTTTGGTTTAGACCAGGGAAAGGTTCGAGTAGCAAAACTTTTTGTTGGAGATTTAGATAATGATGAAATAGGAGATATTGTTTTTACATCTGCAAGCTTTGCTGCAGATAAGCCACATATATATTTTCTTGAACATAGTGGTATACTTGATGTCGGGAGCGATAATAAAATCATACCAGATAAAATTGCTATATCACAAAACTATCCAAACCCATTTAATCCCCTTACAAAATTTGTTTACACGATAGATAAGCCAGGTGTTGCATCATTGAAGATATACGATGTAACAGGAAAGCTGATATACACTATTTTTGATGAACACAAAGAAACTGGAACTTTTGAAGAAGAATGGAGAAGTGCCGATAAAAACAGCCAAGCAGTTTCAAGCGGCGTCTATCTTTACCGATTTACTTTAAATGGTGAAAGTGTTACAAAAAAAATGGTTTTAAGTAAATAGTTTTGATGCGTTATCCTCAGAAGGTTTTTTGGGTTGACTGAGGTAATGTTTTTGGAAAGAATAATTACCAGAGCAATCATTTTTAATCTGTTTTACATTGTTTTATTTCAGCTTAATTGTTCTCCACATGATATAAAAAATGATAAAGTATTTGTAATTGCTACCTATGATGATGTAAAAGACTGGGATCCTGCTACTGCTTTTTCACTTGAGGTTTTTCCTATGTCTAATATGTATGAGCCCTTGCTTTGGTATGACGCGGGGGTAAAACCGGGAAGGTTTTTACCCGGGTTAGCAACCTCCTATTCCAAATCTGAAGATGGTCTTGTTTGGGTATTTAATTTAAGGAAAAATGTTTTTTTTCATGATGGAACAAAGTTTAATGCTGAAGCGGTAAAGTTTGTTGTAGAAAGAAATAAAAAACTCAATGGAGGGGCAAGTTACATATGGTCTTCAGTTGCCAAAATTACGATAAATAGCCCGCACCAAATTATTTTCACTCTTTCATCTCCTGTCCCTTTTGATAAAATAGTAAGCTCTCAGTATGGAGCGTGGATGTATTCGCCATCGATTGAAAGCATTTCAGAAGATTCTTTGAATCATGGTTTCGGATCTGGAACGGGACCTTATCAATTAAAAAAATGGGCCAAGAATAAATATATATTATTAGAAAAATTTAATAAATATTGGAGGGGTTGGGAGAAAAGAGACCATTATAACTCTGTTTTAATTCAAGTAGCAACAGAGTCTTCTACAAGGTTTCAAATGATAAAAAGTGGAATAGCTGATTATGCTGTTTTAATTCCTAATCAATTACTAGAGACATTAGAAGATAATTTAGAAGTAAGCGTTTCGTATCATCCATCTTGGATCAATGAATTCTACCTTTTGAATACAAAAAAACATCCTACCAACAATCTTTGGTTTAGGAGAGCAATAGCTTCGTCATTAGACCGAAAAGTTCTATCTAATTATATATATAAAAACACTGCTGTGGAATCAAAAGGGTTAACTCCACAAAGCATACCCTTTTTTGTTGAACCAGATAGTTTGATCGAGTTTAGTTTAGATCTTGCCAAGAATTATTTAAATAAATCAGGTTTGGACTTAACCAATGTAAAAACAGATTTATCCTATGTTTCAACCTACGAGCAATATCGTTTAACTGCGTTTATGCTTTTAGATAATCTAAAAAAAATTGGTGTTGATCTTGATTTAAGGCCAGGTTTGTGGTCAACGAATTGGGACAAAGCTAAAAATTTGGATACGGCACCCAATATAATATCTATGGCTTGGTGGCCAACGGTATCATCACCATCAGATTGGTTTTTTGCATTATACAACACTCAAGAGAACCCCCTTTTTAATCTTTCTTATTATGGTAACAGTGTTGTGGATTCACTTACAAAAAAAGCCTGGGAATTAGAAACAACTGAACCTAGCGTTGCTCAAGATTTGTATAAAAAAATTCAAAACATTCTCATTGATGATTGCGTTGTAATCCCCGCTGTTGATGTAAATGTGTCTTCGGTTCGAAAAAGGAATATAAGTGGCCTGAAAAGCAATCCTGCTTACTCTACTATATTTGTTTATGATTTAAGCAAAAATTGATGTTTAAATATTTTTTTAATAGAGTTGCTTTGATGGGGTTGATAATGTTGTTTGTAACAAGCGTTACTTTTTTTATCGTTCGTTTGCTTCCTGGGGATCCAGTTTTTTTATTGGTTGGCGATCACCCAACAGAAGAACAGATAGAAAAGGCAAAAAACGATTTTGATCTAAATGAGTCTATATACAAACAATATGTGGGTTTTTTAAAAAAGACAATGTTTTTAGATCTTGGTGTATCACTTCGAACAAAACAACCGGTCTTAACAGAGTTGACCAAACGATTTTCCGCTACTTTTGAGCTTGTTCTTTTTTCGATGTTTATCGCTATCCTTTTTGGGTTTCCAGTGGGGTTAATATCTGCCTTAAAGCAGAAAAAAAGAATTGACTATTTTTTTAGAAGTTTTGGTTATTTAGGTTTATCTATACCCGTTTTTTGGCTCGGCATGATTCTACAAATAATTTTTTTTGGGATTTTGTACTGGCTTCCACTTCAAGGTAGATATTCAGGAATAGTTTTTCAAGATTCCCCGCTAATTTATAATAGTGGTTTTATTTTAATCGACAGTTTTTTTTCTGGAGAGTGGACATCTTTTATAGATGCTTTGAGGCATATAACCTTACCTGCTTTTACAATGGCTTTTGGTGTTTTTGGAATTGTGGTTCGTACAACTCGCTCTGTAACTATTGATACCATGAGCGCACCGTTTTTTAGGACTTTTAAATTTTATGGACTTAAAAATAGTGAGATCATTAAAAAATCAGGATATAAAAACACACTTGTTCCTGTTTCTACAGTTGTTGGATTGAGTTTTGGTCTCATGCTTGGAGGAACGTTTCTTGTTGAATCTATCTTTGATTGGCCGGGAGTGGGTCAATTTAGTGTTTTATCAATTTTAACAAGAGATTTTCCAGCAATAGTTGGCGTTACCATCCTTTATAGTTTTATTTATGTGATCATTAATTTTTTTATAGATATGTTTTATGTAATTGTTGATCCAAGAATTCGTGACTAGAGTGATAAAATACGCTCAAAGTTTTTTTTCAAAAGAACTATCATCTGTAGCTATAATATTTCTAGTCGGATTGTTTTGGTTATCTGTTTTTATACCTTTTCTATCTCCATATTATCAAGATATTTATGGATCAGTTCATTTTGAAATTGCTGGTCAACCACCTTCTTTTTCACATTGGTTTGGTACGGATACAGCAGGAAGAGATATGTTTACTATAACCATTCGCGCAGCGTTTTACTCATTAAAGATAGCCGTTGGGGTTGTGTTTCTTTCTGTTTTGGTTGGTGTGCCAATTGGGATGTTTTCAGGTGTTTCTAATAAAAGAACGGATGAAATAATAATGAGAATTACAGATGGGTTTCTTGCTTTTCCGCCAATGATCCTTCCTCTTGCAATAACGGCTATTCTGGGTCCATCTTTAAACAATGTTATTATCGGAGTTTCGGTTTCCTGGTTTCCTTGGTATGTTAGAATAGCGCGTTCTCAATCCTTGGTTATTTCATCTTTAGACTATGTGTCTATTTCAAAAAGTATGGGAGCCAGTAAATATCATATAATAAAAACCCATGTTTTACCAAACAGTTTAAATCCTATTTTAACCCAGGCGTCTATTGATGCAGGTTATGCTATATTAACTGCTGCAGGTCTTTCCTTCATTGGTTTAGGGGCACAACATCCTGAGGTAGAATGGGGCTTGTTAGTTACACAATCAAGAGCACAGTTTTTAAATCATTGGTGGGTGGTTTTTTTCCCGGGGGTTTTTATGTGCTTAACTGTTGTTTGTTTTAATATCATTGGTGATGATTTTCGCAACAATGAAACGCCAGAGATATAATGGGTAAGTTTTTTTACGAAATTAAAGATCTGCAAATTAAATCGACTCCAAAAAATGGTGCTGTAAAAATACTTAATAAAATTAATCTTAATATTTATAAGGGAGAGATACTCGGTCTTATTGGAGAATCTGGTAGTGGAAAAAGTATGCTAGGGTGCGCACTATTAGAAATGGTTCCATCGGGTTGTTTAATTACAAAAGGCTCTATTACTCATCATTTTAATTCAAATAATAGGATATCAAGAATTAGAGGCATTAATATAGCGATGATATCCCAAGATCCAATGCAGGCACTCAATCCTTTACAAAAAATTAAAACTCAGTTTACAATAATCCTTAGAAAAAGGTTTGCCCTTAATAAAAAAAACACAAAACAACAACTTGTGAGATGGATGGAAAAAGTAAACCTTCACCAAGTTCCTAATATTTTAGATCGTTATCCACATCAACTTTCTGGGGGGCAGATACAAAGAATTATGATTGCAATGGCGATGTCTATTAATCCTGATTTTATTGTAGCAGATGAAATCACTACGGGTTTGGATGCTAGTACAAAAATGGAAATTTTAAACTTGTTGGTTTCTTTTCAAAAGACCGCAGGGTTTTCAGTTTTACTTATTTCTCATGATTTAAAAAGTATTCAAAAATATTGTCATAGAATAGCTGTTTTAGAATCAGGGGAAACGGTTGTAGTTGGTGATACAAAAAGGATAATCCAAAAAACAAAAGAGAGATATGAAAAAGCAATAAAAAAAACCAAAACAGAAGATACGGAGAAAAATCCAAATCCAATTTTAGATGTAAAAAACTTATGTAAAACGTATGGATCGGGTAGAAACTCTGTTCCAGCTTTAAAAAATATAACTTTTACACTTTGCAAGGGAGAAACATTAGGAATAATTGGAGAATCTGGCA
Source organism: Fidelibacterota bacterium (assembly GCA_045568995.1). GTDB lineage: Bacteria > Fidelibacterota > Marinisomatia > Marinisomatales > UBA1611. The sequence continues at coordinate 40,899 of JBJKZY010000045.1, forward strand.
GCGGGAAAACCACCTTAGTTAAAACGATATTAAACATATTAAGTCGAGATTCAGGAGACTTACTTCTTGATGGGTGCTCCAAAGATAAATCATTAACGGAGCCTAACCGAAAAATTGGAGCAGTTTTTCAAGATAGTCAAGGGTCTCTAAACCCTAAAATGAATATCTTTGATATTTTGAGTGAACCATTAATTTTGTTAGGTGACAAAACCAATAAGAGTAAGAAAGAAAAAATATTAAGTCAGATAAAAAAAGTTCATTTAGATAATAATTTACTAGAGTTGTATCCTCGTGAATTATCAGGTGGTCAGAGACAAAGAGTTTCGATTGCTAGGTCCTTGCTTACTAATCCAAGCATAGTTGTTTTAGATGAACCAACATCAGCCCTAGATATAAAAACCCAGGGGAAAATATTGAACTTGTTGTTGAATATTCAAAAACAGGAAAAACTTTCTTATATTTTCATATCACATGATCTTGAAGTTGTTTCAGAAATAGCTGATAGCATTGCAGTTTTGTATAAAGGAGAAATAATTGAATTCGGATCGGTTAAAGATGTGTTGTCCCAACCATCACACGATTATACAAAAAAATTAATATATTCTAATTCATGGATGTCCCAATAAAACAGGTTTAGAGAGTTGTAAGAGAATATTAAATGAGTAAAACTATAACCATAGCATCAATCCAGATGTTTGTACATAAGAAGAAAAAACAAAACGTAGAACAAGTTAAAAACCATCTAAAGTATTTAAACAAAGTTTTTCCACAGGTTGAAATGGTTGTTTTTCCTGAATTATCAGTTTCAGAACCGGATCTTGAACCAAAAGAACAAGCAGAAAAAATACCTGGAGAATTGACAAGTTTGTTTTCACGCTTAGCTAAAAAGTATGGATTGTGGCTTATTCCAGGTAGTGTATATGAAAAATCAGGATCAAAGGTTTATAACACTTCTCTTGTTTTTTCACCTGAGGGTGGTCTTGTTGGAAAATATCGTAAAAGGTTTCCATGGTGCCCTTATGAAAAAACCGTACCAGGAAAAGATCCCTTTGTTTTTACTGTTGAAGGGGTGGGGAAAATAGGTTTAATGATATGTTATGATTTATGGTTCCCAGAAGTTGCAAGAGATCTTGTTGATTTAGGGGCTGAGGTTATCTTGGTCCCAACCATGACTACGACAGGGGACAGAACCCAGGAACAAATAATTTCTCAAGCTACTGCTATTATGCAACAGGCTTATGTTGTGTCCTGTAACGGTGTCGGATATGGAGGGGTAGGTGGTTCTTTAATTGTTGATCCTGATGGGAATATTTTACAAAAATCTGGAGGTAGTCCTTTTGTTCAGACTGCTATTATTGATTTTGAAAGAGTGGGAATGCTTAGAGACAAAGGGGTTGCTGGCGTTAGTCACCCTTGGAAGGATTTTCGACAAAGCAAGCAAACTTTTAAAGTTTATAATAAAAAATCAAAAACTTAATTTCTAAAATCATAAAATAACAAATGGCATAAACATGAGTGAATTAAAAGAATATTATATTTTTATTGTTTCAAACCATTTTCTTAAATCAGTTAGTATAGTTTTATTTTCCATTGTTTTTGCAAAATTTATTGATGTTGTTTTTACAATTATTTTCAAGAGAATGGTGGATAAAACCGCTACAAAGCTTGATGATAAGATCCTTCACTTACTTCACAAACCAATTTTTTATTCAATTCTCTTTATAGGTTTTAGTTTATCTGTTAAAACGGCTCCTTTACCAGACTATGTTGATTATGCTATGACTGGAATTTTTAAAACTATTACTATTGTTATTTGGTTGTTTGTTGTATCAAAAATATTGCTAATGTCAATGGAATGGGCATCAAGAAAAACAAGATCAAATTCTTTGCTGCAAAAAAACACTGTTCCACTTTTTAATAATTTAGGAAAGATTGCAATAGGTATTTTTGGAGCATATTTTATATTTCTAAGTTGGGATATAAACATCAATGGTATCCTTGCTTCTGCAGGTGTTCTGGGTGTCGTTCTAGGTTTGGCAGCTAAAGATACTGTTTCGAATTTTTTTGCAGGAATTTTTTTATTAGCAGATGCTCCTTTTAAAGAAGGTGATTATATTTTACTAGAGACTGGTGAAAGAGGTTACGTAACGCAAATGGGATTAAGGTCAACGCGTTTTATGACAAGAGATGATATAGAAATTACCATCCCAAATTCTGTTATAGCGACTTCTAAAATAGTAAATGAAAGTGGCGGACCAGGAGAAACAGAGCGTGTAAGGGTTACCCTTATGATATCCTACGATTCAAATTTGGATGAAGCAAAAGAAACATTAATTAGCATTGCGAAAGAGAATATAAATGTTTTAAAAACCCCTGACCCAAGGGTTCGGCTTAGGGAATTCGGTGATAGCGGTTTAAGACTACAGCTACTTTTTTGGATTGAAAAGCCTGAAATAAGAGGACGAACGGTAGATGCTGTTAACACTGAAATATATAAACAATTTTCTGAAAAAAACATATTGATACCGTATCCTACAATGAAAGTTCTTCTTCCAAAAACCTAATGGTTTTGAATTGATATAAGCAGTGATTAGCTATAAGGTTACTTTTCTTTTTATATATTTCATTATACTGATTTGCATAGGTATCTCTTCTTCTAAAAAAGTTTCTTCTTTATCTGATTATTATGTAGGTGGCAAAAAACTTGGGTATTGGATTGCCGCCTTATCTGCAAGAGCTACTGGTGAATCGGGATGGTTGCTGATTGGGGTAACTGGTATGGGGGCGTTAATGGGAGTGAGCGCTTTTTGGATAGTTGTGGGAGAAGTTTTAGGTGTTTGGGTTTCTTGGAATTTTATGGCCAAAAAATTTAAAGCGATGACGGATGAATATGAAGCCATAACAATTACAGATTTTCTTGTAAGTCATTTTAATTCCAATACTAATTTTCTTCGTTTTATTTCGGCTTCTTCACTTTCTTTATTTGTTGTTATATACGTTAGTGCGCAGATTGATATAACTGGAAAAACATTTGAGTCTTTTTTAGATCTTAATTATTATACCGGAATAGCTATTGGATTTGGGATCGTTGTCTTCTATATATTTTCAGGTGGTTTTATAGCGGTAGCATGGTCTGATTTTTTTCAAGGGGCTTTAATGTTTTTTGGTTTATTAATATTGCCTCCTGCTATTTTTTTCTCCTTAAATGAAACAGGATCGGTTATTAAAGGGTTAAACGAAATTGATCCTGGTTTGATGAATGTCTGGGGTGTAGGTGGGTTCAGTTTAATAAACCTGGCTACAGTATTAGGTCTTTTATCTATTGGAATTGGGTTTATGGGGTCACCTCAAGTATATGTAAGGTTTATTGCCATAAGGGATAAGAGTGAAATTGAGAAGGGGAAGTGGGTTGCTGTCCTTTACACATTTTTGACTGATATTTCGGCAGTATTGATTGGTATCTTAGGTCGATATATGTTTACAAAAGCTGACTATAATCCCGAACTTATTTTGGGTATTGGTGGAGAAGATGTATTATCTTTGGTAATTGGGCAGGTAATGCCGACAATGGTAATTGGAATTTATATTGCGGCTGTGTTGTCTGCAGTTATGTCTACGATTGATTCTTTGTTGGTTGTTGCATCGAGTGCTGTAACAAGGGATTTTTACCAAAAAGTTTTTCATCCAAACATTAGTGAAAAAGCTCTTATAAAAATATCTAAAAAAGTAACATTCTTTTTGGCGCTTTTGGCGCTTCTTGTCGCTGTTTGCGTTTCTGTTTTATCACCAACAAGGACAGTGTTTTGGTTTGTCATTTTTGGTTGGTCTGGAATAGCTGCAACTTTTTGTCCAGTTATAATTATGTCTATCTTTTGGGAAGGGCTAACTGAAAAGGGTGCGATTGTTTCAATGTTTACAGGGTTTGTGTCTGTTCCCTTTTTTAAGTTTGTTGTTCCGTTAAATCAGAATATTGGTCCCTTCTTTGAAAAGCTAGATGTAATGCTTCCTTCTGTGCTTCTTGCAATCCTTTTGGGTGTGTGCGTAAGTTTTTTGTCGCCTGATTAATTCTAAAGTTTTTCTGCTGTCTTTCTAGTTGAATTGTAATTCCATCCTTGCAAAACAAGCTGGACATTGGTATGGTTACCACTATCCATAGTTTTATCCTTTCCTGAATATAACTGTATAAGAACGGTTTTTCTTGGTTTTGATGATTTATTTGGCATAGAACCGTGAAGCGTACAGCAATGAAAAAATAATACATCTCCACTTTTTGCTTCAATTGGAATAGCAGATTCAAGAGTGTGTTTTTTATGAATTTTTTTTACATATGAGTGCCCATCAGATTTTTTGATTTTTCCTAGTTTATTAGAGCCAGGAATCAATCTTATGCACCCCATGTCATTTGTAGAGTCAGAAATATGAACTACGGCAGCAATCATCGTGTTGTTTTCAGTTGGGAAATAAGACCAGTCTTGATGTAGAGGAAATGCAGAGCCTAACTCAGGAGGTTTTAAAAATAATTTTGTATGATGTAGAATTATATCTGGGCCTATAAAAGACTCTGCTATACCCAACAACTTTTTATTTTGAATCATTTCAAGCATAATAGATGAAAAGGTTTGTACGTTATGAGTGTGTATTACTTTGGAATTTTTAAGATCTAGGTCTTTAACTAACTCCCCACCCCAGCGAGCATTAATGTTTTCACCACTTTGTTCTAGTTGTAATACGATTTTATCAAATTCTGTTTCTAAAACAGAAACTTCTGACTTGCTGAATAAATTTTTTGATAAATAACAACCCTCATTTTGAAAAGTTTTTTTTCTTTTTTGCTTCAATTTTTTTTTTGATAGATAGTTGGGGCAATAGATGAATCATTAATCTGATTTAAATAATGATTTTCTCTGCCTTTTGCTTCTATTTGTTTGGACTTGTCTGTTCGGAAATGTACAACCATTCCAATCCTAGGGTCTTTTTCTTTATTCCCCAAAGAAGAATGGTAGGTTTGAGAACTATGGATGCTAACCTCTCCCATATGTAATGTAGAATTGATTATTTCTTTATTTTTTTTGGTTTTGTTTAGTTTGGTTTCTTGTGTTTTTACATTTTGATTAAAAAAATCCATTCCTTGAATTTCTGCCCAATGATTAGAGCCGCGTAAAAATCTAACAGGCCCAGATTGAATAGAGACGTTTGAGAGAGCAATCCAAGCTGTATATAGCCCTTTTTTTGACCAAAAAGGCCAATATTGAGAATCTCTATGCCAACCGGCATTTCCTTTTTGATTTTTGCTATAAGGTTTCCAAACAACTTGTGAGTGCCATATTTGGATAAATCGTGCTTTTGTAGCCTCTCCCAATAATTGTCCTAATGCTTTATTTGTTATTAGATCCCAAACTGATTGATCAGAAAGGTGTGGTTTGTCTATTTTTATGATAGAATAAGGATCGTCTCCTGGATTCCAAAACCTACTTTCTGGTTTTCGACCAGACCGATATTCTCCATTAATAACGCGTTGTAAACCATTTCGAGCCTTTTGGATTTCTTCATTCAAAAAAACTTTTGGTAAAAAACAAAAACCATCCTTTTTAAGATCATATTTTACTTTTTTTAATTCCACGAAAATTTAAACTTTATAAAGAGACTTTACCCAACGGGTATCCTCATGCGAAAGAATTTCTCCAAGCGAAGATGCTATTTTCACTTGGTCAATTGTTCTTTGCCCTAACAAAGCGCACCCTGTCGGGGAATCAAAAAACAAAGCATTTACTATTCCATACATTATTGGGTTTTCATGGTTAGAGAATTTTTTTTCTAACTTTTTACAAATTAACAGGGTTTTTTTTATTACTTCATTATTTTGGAAATCTTTGATTCCTGATCTATGATCTCCCTCTTTAAAGGTTGCTGGGGATTTATATTTCCCTGTTAACAAACCATGTTTTAATGGTGAAAAAAAACATACACCAAGGTTGTTTTTATTTATTATACTTTTCAGACCGGAGCTTTCATAGGTGTTATCCATGATGTTCCTGTATGGTTGTATAACATCAGGGTCGCAGGCATCTAAATATTTTGCTATTCTTTTATTGGACCAATCTGATAAACCAATAAAACGAATTTTTCCTTGGGATTGAAATGTTTTTAAAACATCCAGGGCGTCATCAAAGTATTCATCTTTTTTTCCAAAATTACAGTGATGTAAATATAAAAGGTCAATATAGTTTGTATTTAAGTTGGTGAGAGACTTTTCTATTTTAAGTTTCATATGTTTTGGGTTGTACCAATGTGGGAAAGGTCCCATGTCCCAACCTACTTTTGTGGCTAAAAATATAGATTTTCGCGGTATGGTCCCCCATACGCTCCCAATTATTTTTTCGGAACGACCTTCTCCGTATACATCTGCTGTGTCCCAATGGTTAATCTCTTTTTCCCATGCTTTTATTAATACAGTCCGTGAAGTATCATCACTTTGATTTGTCCAACCAACTGATTTTTTACCAATTTTATTTTCACCACCAAAAGCCCACGTTCCAAGGCTTATGGCGGATACAGATGCTTTTGTTCTTCCTAAAACAATTTTTCTCATGAGATTTGTTTTTTATTGAATAATAAAATTATAACAAAGGGTTGTAATTTCATGGTGATATTATGAAAAATGGAAAAATAAAAATTATTGATATTGGGCATAAACACTTAAATCTTGAAGATGCGCAATCATTATTAGAAACAACTATTAGCCAAATTGCATATGAAGGCAATATTAAGGTTGTAAAAATTATAACAGGTCATGGATCGGGAGCACTTAGAAGTTCAGTTCGGAAATGGCTTCAAGATCAGGAAGGGAGATTCCAAGGTGTCATATATGGAGAAGATTACAATATGTTTAACACCCTTGCCTCTGATATGAGATCGGAATGCTTTGTTAGAGAGGACCATGATTTTGGTAAAAACAACTCAGCTATAACTCTTGTTTGGCTATGGTAAAAGCTAATAGTTAATGTAGAATTCAAAAGGTAAACGTATATTTACGTTATGTATCAAAAATCAAATTATGATAATCTTTTTAAAAACGTTATTCCCAATAGCGTATCCGGTATAAAGATATTTAATGCTTATGAGTCATATATTATTAGTCAAAAGTATGATGAAGTAACAAATTTAGAAAACAGAATTTGGTCGGAGTTGTTTCAAAGTTTAGAATTTGAACTAGACCGATATGCCTCCAGGGAATATTTGTTGGGTTTGCGATCTCTTCCTATCCCTAATAATATGTTTCCTAACTTCAATCAAATATCTCCTCTCATTGAAAATTCTACGGGTTGGTCTTTGTTGCCGGTTGCTGGTTTTTTAGATGAAGAGTTGTTTTTTGAAATAAATACAAAAAGACAATTCCCAGTTACGGATATAATTAGAAAGTCTCCCAGGTTTGATCAAAAATATTCAGGTGTTCAAATTGCAAATGATGCTGGATATACCCCTGAACCTGATATTTTTCATGATGTCCAAGCCCACACTCCGTTTTTAATGAATAAGGATTACGCGAATTTTATGTGGGAAATTGGTCTTCTTGGTTATGAAATCATTAAAAACAAGAAAGCATTAAGTCGTGATTTAGTTATGCATAATTTAAAAAGGCTTCAGAACTTTTCATGGTGGACCTATGAATATGGTCTTTTAAATAATTATGGTGAAACAGATCCTTTAAGAAGAAGAAAAAATGATATTAAATATGAAATATATGGGGCAGGGATTATATCATCCCTTGATGAGGTTGAAAATATAGTGTCTTGTGCAAAAGGTGAGTCCAGCCAATCAAAATTTATACCTTATAATATAGAAGAAGTCGCAATGACCTGTTTTGACTATAGCCATATTCAGGATAGATATTTTGTTATTGATTCCATGGAAGATTTATACAAATCGTTTTCTGAAAACAAAAACCTTTTTTGGTTTGAAGGGTAGTTTGAAAAACTTTTTTATTGGTTTAACACTAAGTTTTTTAATTTGTTGTACCACTGTTTCTTATCACAGGATAGCAATAGAATCTCCATATGAATTGATATCTTTAGAAGATTCACTTGTAAGCACTGGCTTAAGTAAAAAAAATCAAAAATCATTGGCTCTAGCACATAAAAATATTGGCCTGATACAAATGGGGGAAAAAAACTATATTAATGCTCAGGTTCATTTTTTAAATGCACTTAATTATGCAAATGAAGATTCTACTGTGCAATACAATTTATTTATGATTGATGGACATTTATTAAGAAAAACAGGGAAAAAAGAAAAATTGTGGGATGCAATTGAGATATATTACGAAGCCATAAAATTGAAACCATTTAGTGGAGAACCATATTTTTTTATTGGGCAATGCTATCAGGTTTTAGGAAATAAGGATTTTGATTTAATTTTAGAATCTTATCAAAAGGCGCTTAGTTTACAACTTCCTGTTCTATTAAAAGAAAAAGTGGAGCAAGAGGTTTCCCTGGTATCGGACAGGGAAAAGAAGTTGAAATCTTTTTGGAAATAACAATTGGGTGAAGGTTTTTAATCCAAAATGAAGTATTTATATTTTCTTGACACATTCCTGAATTTGCATTAAAATTCCGAAGCTTTAGCGCATTTAGTTGCTAAAAGTGTTCATAATCCGAGGTAAAACATGACACTATTAAAATGCACAACGAAGCGAATTTTTTTCGCTATAACTATCTTTATGCTAGTGGGGAGTGTTCTTTCTGCTAGAAAATTAACGTTAGAAGGTCAAGTTCTAAATGAAGATGGAAAAAGAGTAAAGAAAGCAGAGTTAACTCTTAGCAAAGATGGTTCCACCTTAGAAGAAGAGAAAACAAAAGGTAACGGAAAATTCAAGTTCAAAAAACTTGAAGAAGGAGAATATGTTCTAGGTGTTTCCCATGAAAAGGATGGTTCTGCAGACACAACTTTCTTTTTATCTGAAAACACTAATTTGGGTGAGATTACTCTTTCAACAAAACCGGTAGTTCGCCCTGTAGTGGTAGAAAATTCTGCTGCAGGTGAAGCAAGTGTGTCGAGCTTAAACCCTGCAGCTGTTTCGATAACCGTTCCTCAGACTGTACAATCGATGGGTAGCCCGAATAAAGACTTCATTATAAATGAACTAAATTTTGAAATAAAAAAATTAAATGCCGAGATTAAACATCTTACGCAGGACCTTGATGATCTTAAAGCATTAAGTAAAATGTGGGTTAACCCTCTTACCATATATTCAAAAGAAATTATTTTGAAAAACGGAAGCACCGTATTTGGGAAGATAATTTATCAGGATGATAAGTCTCTTAAGGTGGAAACTCTTGTGGGATACCTAATTGTTGATCGTGCACAAGTTGTAAGAATCGTGGATAATGTAATAACTGAAGATTCTCAGGAGTATGTACCAGAACAAATTCGTGAAAGCTATGCCCCGCCCCCTATGCCAAAGCTAGCACAACCTAGATACACGTCATCTAATAATTCTGCTCGAATGGCTAGTGCAAAGCTCTCTGCTAATTGTGTGTTGGTTGGAAATATTGCTGAGAAAAAAGATAGTCAAGGTAATATTATTTTTGATGGTGAAATTAAAAATATTGGAGGACGAAGAGCTGATTTCGTTAAGGTTGATTTTGTTTTTCGAAAAAATTGGAGCGGGGAGACAAGAACTTTAACAACATTTGTTAAGGGTTCATATAATACTTTTGATACAGGGATAGTTTCTGATGCAAGTCTACTTCCTGGGGCAAATGGAAAGTTTGATCTTTATGTTCCTCAAGATTTTGGGACTTTTATTGGATATTCTTATGTTATTGATTGGGAAGAGTACCAATAGATCTATTTAAATAATTTATTGACCTATGAGAAACAAAATTATATTTATAATAGTTTGTATGTTCGTAAGTACGGTTTTTTCAGGTACTAGAGTGGCTTATTCTCGCCCTGGTATGATGATGAGAATTCCAACTTCAAGCAATAAGGTTTCACCTTATCTGTTTCGCACAGGTTTTAGCACGGAAATTCACAACTTCAGCCCTTTCAATACTGCCGGTGGATTGTTTTTTGATATGGAAATTAGCCGAGGGTTTAGCTTTGGTTTTTCTGCTGTTGTCCCTGGTGACACATCGAGAGTTAAAGAAAATCAAAATGGTTATTCTTTGGAAAATTCATCATATAACCCTCCAGTTGAATTTGGGTTTCATTTTCAACAAAGAGTTTATACATACAACGATATTTCTTTATCTGTTGGTTTGCAAGATGTTGTCTTTGAGAGTGAACAAACAACAGATCAAATATTAAGTCTTAACACTAACCTTTTATCTCTTTACACCGTTCTTGCTAGTGAAAAAGATTTAGGTGATTATAAAATGAAAACATTTATGGGTTTTGGAACTGGAGGACTTGCTCCGACAGATGCAGACACCTTATCTGATGTTTCAACTTCTGAAATTGCATCTGTGGAAGATACGGCAGCCACTAATGCCGGTGTTTTTGTTGGTTTTTTATTAAAAACCCCATTCTTTAATCAATGGGGTGGAATGGATATTGTGGGTGAATTCGACGGAACGGGTGTCAATGTGGGACTCCGCATCCCCCTTACCTCGGATTACCGCCTGAACCTAGGGTTCACCCACATAGAAAAACTACCACAATGGGGAAACAGATATTGGTCTGGGCATCCTGGTTTTTCTCTAGGAATTTCTATGATTGTACCAAGGGATCCGCTTAAAAGAATACGAAGTGGTCCATCCACTCCTACAAATTTATATGGCCCCGAAAAAACAATGCCATCTGGAGGCAATGTTATGGCTTTGCACAGGGACTCAACAATTGTGATGGCAAATGTGGCAGTTGAAACTTTACGAGATTCTATGGCATTGATGAATAATGAAATGCGTAATCTTCTAGTAAGGTTAAACGCAATGGAACAAAATAGTAAGTTTCTTTCAGATTCTCTAAACTCTTTGAAATTAGAGTCAAATGTTTCTGAAAAAAACATGAATGAGGCTATGAGGCATTTATCTCGATCTCTTAGGTATTTTTATGCTGGTGATTATCGAGAAGCCTTAAAAGAGGTTGATCTTTCATTGGAATTCAATCCAAATATGGCATTAGCCTATGCCCGAAGAGGATCAATATATTATAAATTAGGTGATGTACAAAGAGCTACTATTAATTGGAATCTGGCATTACGTTATGATCCAGAATATACTGATGTCAGGAATATTCTTAAGGCTCTAAGTGAAAATCAGTTAAAATCAGCAAGTTTTATTGAGGAGTGAGTAAATGGATATAGCTCTTATTATTGGTGTAATTTTTGGATTTGCCTGTATGGTAGGTAGTATAGCCTATGCCCTTTTTGTCGAGGGCTCTGCTGGGGGTTTTGGAGATTTTTTGTCAGCTCCTAGCTTTGGTATTGTTTTTGGAGGTATGATTGCATCTATTTTTGTTGCCTTTCCAATGTACCATGTTACTGCTTTAGGGAAAGCGATAGGTGCGGTGCTAAAACCAGCAGATGATAAAATGGGCCCATTAGTCGAAATGGCTGTTGAAACTGCTGATATAGCTAGGAAAGGTCCGGCAGACTTAGAAAAAGGTGTTGATGGCATTAGAAACTATTTTTTTAAAGATGGAGTACAAATGGTTGTCGATGGGTATTCATTAGAAGAAACAACGGAGATAATGGAAACACGGATTGAATACAGAGAAAAACGTGAAAAGATTCAAACAGATATGTTAAAGTCTATGGGAGATCTTTCACCTGCATGGGGGATGGTTGGGACTCTGATTGGTTTGGTGTTGATGTTAGCTGGTTTTGGTGGTGAAGGTGGCGCTGATAACCTTGGTGGTGGTATGGCAGCAGCACTGATAACAACCTTGTATGGAGCTATTTTTGCAAACTTATTTTTCTTACCCATGGCACAAAAAATGGGTAATAAAACCACGCAAACATCCATGTCGGCAGCGTTATTGGTGGAAGCCGCAAGATTAATTCATCAGAAGAAACATCCTATTATCGTTAGAGAAAAACTTAATTCTTTTATACCACCAGCAGAGTGGAAGCGAGAATAATTTGCTATGGGAATGACTCCAGGAGAAAAGAAAGCCTATAACAAAGGTTTTGAATCAGGAGTGGACTCTGTAGAAGAGGGACTTCCTGGATGGTTTGGTACATTTGCTGATATGATGACTCTCCTTTTTGCATTTTTTGTATTACTTGCTGCAATTTCTACCATGGATCCAGTAAAGTTACAAGAAATGGCTAATTCAGAAGGTAAATCTTTAGGAAGTAAAATTAAAAAAGATGGTGCTGCTGAAGAGGAGGGTGAGTTTGAACCAATCGAAAACTTGGCTCAAATGAAGAAAGAGATGAAAGAAGCCATTGAAGAGATGAAAAAAGAAAACCCTGCTGGTGACCCGCCAATTGATATTCAGACAAATTCAAAAGGATTAGTTGTTAATATTAAAGGAGATTTTGCGTTTCCATCTGGTAAGGCTGATATGAAAGGTGAATTAAAAAAATTGTTAGATCAAGAGATTATACCAAGAATAAATGCTAGTCCTTTCCAAGTTGAAGTTGCTGGTCACTCTGACAGTGATGCTATGCCAAAGAAATGGCAAAAATTTTATAAAAGTAATTGGGAATTATCTGCAGCTAGAGGAGCTACGTGTGTTCGTTATATGATTGAAAAAGGTGTTCCTGCGCCCCGATTACTGGCTGCTGGATATGGTGATTGGTACCCAAGAGGAATTGACAGCATAAAAAGTATTAATCCAATGTACAATCCTTTAACGCTTACCTGGGGAGACAAAGGAGAACCAACAGATAATAAGGGGAACCCACTTCCCACTGTGCTGTCTTTGAATAGAACAAAAAAACAAAAATCCGGAAACAGAAGAATTCAAATTACTTTTATCAATCCACCACACCATGGGACGGGTCGTTCAGGAACCGATTATCAGGAAGCTGAAAAATAATTTATTATGCGGAGTTTAATAAACACATACCAAGGAGTTTCACATGAAAAAGAGTAAAAAATATTTTATTCTTATTATAAGTGTGGTAGCAACAGTCACTATGATATTTTCACAAGGTGACGGTTACCTTTCTCAAAAATTAATGGTGGAAAATAATATTAGAGATAGAGTAAAAGACGCATTGTCTAAACTTATAGAATCTCATAAATATGTAATTAATGTTGATGTAGAGTTAGAAGTACTGGAGGAAGTAAATGAGCAATTCACTTATTATGCCCCAAGATCAAATGAGAATAAAAAAGAAAAGTTTTCTCCAGCGCAGGAGACTGCAAACGCCTTGAATGAAATTCAAAAGAAAATGGTTCAGAGCGATATGGCTTCCCAAAAGGATAAATATGCAATTGGGCTACCAATACCCGGTTTTGAGGTAGATGTATCTTCATCTAAAAATAGTCCTAGTCCTTCTATTCAGTCACCAAAACCTTTTTCTCCAAAAGAATTAAAAGCAACCTATCAAGAAGCAGGGGAAGATGAACCTGCAGAAAAGGAAGTTGTGGACAAAGTTTTCTCAACTAAAAGGCCTTCTAAAACTGTAATAAAAAAGATGGATCTTTCTCTTATTCTGCAAGAAGGTGCTGCTCCTGAGTTGATAGAAAACATAAGGCAGTTAACTATGGCTGCAGCAAAATTTGATCGCCAAAGAGGAGATAAGCTTACTATAATGACAGCTAGTTTTAAGGAAAGACGAGATCAAAGAACGGCTGAGCAGGTAATGTTAAAAAACATTGCTGAAAAAATTGATGTTATGGAAAGGAAAAGATCTTCAGAGGCAACAGATTGGCGCGATGATATTCAAAAATACAAGGAAGAAGTTTTACTTCGGCGTGAAGAGGATTTAGCTAGCTTTCAATCTCAACTTGCTCAATTAGATAAAGTTAGGCTCCAAGAAGCTGCTGAATTTGAAAAAAAAGAATTGGCAAGAAAAGATTCCATTCGAAATTCTAAACTAGAAAATGAAATTGAAGCTTTGAAAGATATGCTTACTGTAAACGTATCAAAAGAGGAAACAAAAGATAAGAAACTTGATTCTACACGGTTCGCAATGCTCGATAATGAAATGCAAGGTCTCAGGAAAATGCTCTTGCAGGCAATGTTGCAGGATTCTTTAGAGGGTCAACAAAAAGCTCAGGCAAAAATTGCTGAAGAATTAGCTTCTAGAGAAAAAGAAAAAGCCTCAAGGGATTCAATTATAGCTGATAAAATTGCAGCATTGGATGCTGTTCAAGCAGACCTTCAGGCTTTAGGAGCAGAAAATGGGGAAGGTTTGGATACTAAAATGCTTATAATTATCGGGCTTGGTGTTTTAAGCGTTATTTTACTGGTGTTAATGATTTTACAAAAAGGGAAAAAAGGCATGCAGGCGCAAGGTGCATATCCTCCTGGACCTATTCCTCCTTATCCATATCCTCCCCCACCTAGAAGAAGACGCCGACGTAAAAAGAGACCGGAAAAAGAGGTAAAAGAAGAAGCAAAAGAAGTAAAAGAAAAACCTAAAGAAACTAATCAGGATCAAAATGGATTAACTGAGCCTGCTCCACCGGTTTCCGCAGCTCAAGTTGCTGCTATGGAAGCTCAAAATGAAACTAATAATGACAGTGTTACTCAAATGGTTGATGATCCAAATGTATTAAAAAGTGAGATTGATGATATAAGAAAATCTGTTGTTTCAATGAGCGTTGGACAGCCTGCAAGGACGTCAACCATAGTTAAAGAATGGTTAGAACAGCCTGCTCCTGAAGCTCCCGCACCAGACGAATCGTCTAGTGATGATGGTGGGGAAGAAGAAGAAAGCGGCGAAGAATAAAAAGTGAGGATTCAATATTATGGTTAATGATTATAATTCACTATCTGGTCTACAAAAAGTAGCAGTACTATTTTCCGTGGTTGGAGAAGGTTTAGCTTTGTCTTTGGTTAAGGGGCTCTCTAAAACAGAAGTACGAAAAATTAGATCAACACTTCAGACCATGGGAACCATCTCTTTTAATGTAAAAAAAAGAGTCATGGAAGAATTTTACTTTGGTTTCTTAAGCGAAGATGTTGGGCAGAATGGTGCCGATGGGAATGCAATACATCCTTTTGAATTTCTAAAAGATTTAACTGATGAGCAATTATTTGCTCTTGTAAATAAAGAAGAGGCTCCTGTAATTGCTATGACATTGGCTCAGTTGGAACCTAAAAAAAGAATGGAGGTTGTAAATAAGTTTGATGCAACTTTGAAAGGACAAGTTTTAGTTGAATTAGGATCATTAGACGACGTACCTCTAGAAGGTGTGATTGAAGTTGGTGCGAGGTTAAAAGAAAAATCTACATATTTACCAAGGACAACTGAATTTTCAAGAGGAGGCGCAAAAGATATTGCTGATATGCTTGGTGGTATGGATTCAAATGAGCAGGAAAGGTATATGCAAACTCTTCAAAATGAAAACCCTGATCTGCAGGCCGAAGTTAAAAAATACTTTCTTACTTTCAATGACATTCTTGAAAAGTTTCCAGATGCTACAAAAAGAGAGTTGTTCGTAGCTGCTGAAACGACAGATTTAGCAATAGCTGTTAAGGGACTTGATCAGGAAATTGTAGATTCTATAATTGATATGTTACCACAAAAGAAGCAAGCCATGTATGAGCCTTATGAAGGTGCTATTTCCAAAAAAGAAGTTGATGCAAAAAGAAAAGATTTTTTAGATAGAGCTAAAGAAATGGATAAAGAGGGAACAATAAGCATTGAAGACATTCTTGGCGGCGGTGAAATGATAGAATAAGGACTAAATAAATGATTAAAAAAAGCCTCTTTTTAGAGGCTTTTTTTATATTAATAGAAAGTTTGGAATTATATTAGTTCAGATTGAGCTGCCGCTAATCTAGCAATAGGAACTCTATATGGCGAACAACTAACATAGTCTAATTCATTTTGTTTGCAGAAAAGAATAGAAGACGGATCTCCTCCGTGTTCTCCACAAATACCTATCTTTAGACTGCTATTTTTTCCACGGCCATACTTAACAGCCATAGATACTAACTTTCCCACACCTTTTACATCTAAGCTTTGGAATGGATCGCCAGGTAAAATATTGCGGTCTAAATACTCTGGTAGAAAAGAACCAATATCATCCCTGCTAAAGCCGTAGGTTGTCTGAGTTAAGTCATTTGTTCCAAAACTAAAAAACTCTGCATGTTCTGCAATCTCATCTGCTGTTAGGCAGGCTCTTGGAAGTTCAATCATTGTTCCAACAAGGAAATTTAATGTTATACCATATTTGCTTTCAACGTTTGATGCAACATTTCGAATAACTTTCTCTTGATCTATATATTCTGTAACGGTTCCAACTAACGGGATCATTATTTCTGGTAGAATATTAAAACCATCCATAACAAGTTCAGCTGTTGCCTCTAAAATTGCTTTTGCTTGCATTTCTGTAATTACAGGATATGCTATCCCAAGCCTACAACCACGGTGTCCCAACATAGGATTTAGTTCATGGAGACTTGCAATGCGCTGACGTACTACTGAGGCGTCTAAGCCAATATTCCTAGCTAGTTCATTCACCTGATTATCATTCAAGGTTATGAATTCATGGAGGGGTGGATCAAGTAATCTGATAGTTACCGGTTTCCCTTCCATAGCTTTCAGCGTTGCTTTGAAATCTTCCTTTTGAAAAGGGAGTAGTCCCATTACCGCTTCTCTTCTATCTTCATCATTATCAGATAAAATCATTTTTCTCATTGCTAATATTCGTGTCTCATCAAAAAACATATGCTCGGTTCTACACAAACCTATTCCTTCAGCTCCAAACTTTATAGCTTGTTTAGCATCTTCGGGGCTTTCAGCATTTGTTCTTATTTTGAGCTTTCTTATTTCATCTGCCCACATCATTAATTCTTTATATTCAAGGTTTCTGTCTGGATCAGCTGGAATTAGTTTTAATTGATCTAGATATACAACTCCAAGCGTTCCATTCATGGTTATCCAATCACCTTCCTTGACTATTACTTCACCAACTGTCAATTGTTTTTTTTCTACAGAAATATTTAATTCATTGCATCCTACAATACAACACTTGCCCCACCCTCTTGCAACTAGAGCAGCGTGAGACGTCATTCCTCCTCTTGCCGTTAAAATTGCTTCAGCGGCGTGCATCCCATGAACATCTTCAGGGGAGGTTTCTTCTCTCACCAAGATTACTTTTTCACCTCTGTTGTTCCATTCTTCTGCATCATCTGCTGTAAAAACAACTCTTCCTTTTGCTCCACCAGGACCAGCTGGAAGTCCTTTAGTTAATTTTGTAGCACTTTCTTCACTAGCTTTGTCTAAAGCAGGATGGAGTAATTCATCTAGTTGATTAGGGTTTACTCTCATGATAGCAGTGTTTTTATCAATCATTTTTTCATTAAACATATTTACAGCCATTTTTATCGCAGCTACACCATTTCTTTTTCCAACGCGGGTCTGTAACATCCAGAGTTTTCCTTCTTCAATTGTAAATTCAATATCTTGCATATCTGAATAATGTTTTTCTAGTCTATTTTTTATATCAAATAGCTCATTGTATATTTTGGGCATTGTATCTTGTAACGAAGGAAGGTGGTTTGTATCTTCCGTTTTTGTATCCTCATTAAGTGGATTAGGAGTTCGAAGTCCAGCAACAACATCTTCTCCTTGTGCATTAGTTAACCATTCTCCAAAAAATTTATTTTCCCCAGTTGCAGGATTTCTTGTAAATGCAACGCCTGTGGCAGATTCTTCTCCGGTGTTACCAAAAACCATAGTCTGTACATTTACAGCAGTCCCCCATTCTTCAGGTATGTTTTCTATTTTTCTATAGCTGATAGCTCTAGCACCATTCCAACTTTTAAAGACAGCTTCAACTCCACCCCACAATTGAGCTTCAGCATTGTCAGGGAATTCTGATCCAAGAGAAGATCTTATTTCCCCTTTAAAGACATCAATGATTTTTATCCAATCATCTTCAGTCAGATCAGTATCATTTTCTAAGTTTTTTTCTGATTTATAAGAAGATAAATGATGCTCAAGTTTTTGTCTAATTCCTTCCCCTTCAGGAGGATTAATTCCAGCCGCTTTTTCCATTACTACATCTGAATACATTGTTATTAATCTTCTGTAAGCATCATAAACAAACCTAGGATTGTTTGTTTTTTTAATTAAACCTGGAATAGTATTTGAAGTAAGTCCAATGTTTAATACTGTTTCCATCATTCCTGGCATAGATTGTCGAGCACCGGATCTTACAGATAAAAGTAAGGGGCTATCTGAATCGCCAAATTTTGTTCCCATAATTGATTCAATTTCAGCTAAGCCATTTTTTACTTCTCTCGCTAATTCTTCAGGAAAAGATTTATCATTTTTATAGTACTCTGTACAAACTTCTGTGGTTAATGTAAAACCTGGGGGCACAGGAATGCCTAAAATATTCATTTCTGCTAAATTAGCCCCTTTACCGCCAAGTAAATTTTTCATATCAGCTTTACCGTCAGCTTTACCATCTCCAAATAGATACACGTATTTCACTATATCAAATCCTTTATATTTAGTTAATTAATGCGATTAAAGTTATTTAAAAATCAGGAGAGAAATACCTAATCTCTTTTAGATTTCCATTTTTATCATAAAAAAACCATTTATCAATCATTTGCCCATTTTTATAATCACCTTGCATCTCTTTTTTTGTTCTTTGATGATCCCACCAACTAGTCCAAGTTGCATCTTTTTTACCGTTTGCATAGTAGCCTTCCGAAAGCCTTCCATCTTCAAACCATGCAGTCCACTGTCCTTCTTTTGTTCCATTTGAAAAAGATCCTTCTTGAGCTTTTTTGGACTTGTCATCATAGAAAATCCAGAGTCCATCAGCATTCCCATTTATAAGAGAACCTTCTTTTTCTTTTATGCCGTTTGTATAGAAAAAAGTCCAATGCCCAACCATAGTCCCAAGCCTGTATTCACCGTGAGATTTAATATGCTCATTATCGTACCATTCTGTCCACTGACCATGCTTTTTACCTTCTTTATATCCGCCCTGTTCCTGTTTCCCTCCGCTCCAAGGTTTTTTTGGTTCCGGAATAGGGACATCAACAATTAGAATTTCTGGGACTTGTTTACCACTTGGAAACCATTTAACCCACTGACCGTCTTTTTTACCGTTTTTTACTCTACCAAGAAATTCATATCCTGTTTCAATATCTACATGAGTAATGATACCTGTAAACGGCAAATCTTCATTGATTTTATAGAATAGTCCATCTGAGGTACGTTCTGGTGCATCTTCTATAGCAATATGCTCGAGTCCTGTTCCAAAATCAAAATCAAAATCTTTTTTGCCCTTTGTATTCCAATAAGTCCATACACCATCAGCGAATCCGTTTTTGTAAAACCCTTCTCTTTGCATAGTACCATCTTCATAATAGTAGGTTGTTAACCCTTCTTTAATGCCTTCTTGATGAAAACCTTGTTCTTGGATTTGATCACTGTTTGGATACCATTTTACCCAAGGACCGTCAGGAACATCTGATCTGTAGTTTGTCATTGTATATCGGTGACCGTTTTTCCAAATTGTACTCGGTCCATCAAGTCTACCATCCCGATAAAACTTTTCTTCTTGTTTTTCTTCTGGCGTGAGCCATAAAGTTGATCTACCATCTTTTTTACCATTAGAAAAACTTATCTCCTCATCAATCGAACCATCATTTGCAAAATAAGACCAGAGTCCGTCTTGTTCATTTTCTATATAGTTTCCTTCTGACTTTTTAACTCCCGTATCATACCACCAAGTCCAAATTCCATTTTTTGTTCCATCTATGTAATATCCTTCCATCTCTTTATTATCATTCATATACCACCACCAATTCCATAACTCTTCATCATTTTGAGCTTTATAAGTACCTCCATTATAGCTCCATTGTCCATCTGTAAAATTTAAATTATGATCATGTTCATACCACCATGTCCATTTTCCATTTGGTTTTCCATTTTGGTAAGACTGTTCCATATGGACATGACCATTGCCGTACCAATATTTGTATGTCCCGTTAATATCGTCCATTTCGAATTCACCTTTTTCTTTCATAGTGCCATCTTCATACCATAAAGTCCATTTCCCATGTTTTTTTCCACGATAATAAACACCATCTATTTCTTTATTCCCGTTTCTATACCATTGAACCCATTGACCATCTCTTTTCCCTGATTTAAAACGACCGAGTAATAAATAGTCTTTTATACCTCCAGATTCTGTTACAATTCCTGTGTATGGCTTATATTTTCCAATTTTATAAAACATATTATCTCTTTCTTCGAGTTCTGCAATTCGCACTCTTTCCAATCCTGTTCCGTAATCGAATTTGAAATCTGTTGACCCATCACCACTATAATATGTCCAGTTGCCTTCTTTTTGGTTTCCTCTTACTATTCCTTCTCGATCTTTATTGCCATTATCATGCCAAACGATAACTTGACCATCAGGAATCCCGTTAACATATGTTTCTTCACTTTTTTTCTTGTCAAGGTCTGCCCATGATATCCAGAGACCATGTTTAACGCTATTTTTATAATCTCCTTCTTTTTCTAAAATTCCATCAGGATTATACCAAATCCACTTTCCATCTTTTTCACCTTTCGAATAACTTTCTTTAGCTTTTAGGTTTCCATCATCATAACGGATCGTCCAAAGTTTATCTTTTTGGTTTTGCTTGTATTGTCCATCTATGGTTTTAAAGTTATCTTTATTCCACACCATATAAGAACCGTTTTTTAAACCATTACTGTATGTAATGACTTTTGTTTTTTGACCATCTTCGGACCAGTATGTCCATTTCTTATCCAACTGGTTATTTAAATAAAAACCCGTTTTTTCTTTAACAATGCCACCACTATACCAGGAAGTCCAAGAATCGTTTAATTTGCCATTTGAGTATGTAGCTTGAAATTTTTTGTTACCATCTTTATACCAAGTAGTCCAGACGCTATCTCTTTCACCATTATTAAATTTTCTTTCGGATTTTTTAGTGCCATCTTCATACCAAGTGGTCCAAAGTCCTTCTTGTTGGCCATCAATAAAAGTTGTAATCTCTTTTTTTATCCCACTTTCCCAATACCATACCCATTTCCCATTTTGCTTACCATTATCATAATTCCCTTCTTCTAATTTTGTTCCACCTTCATACCATTTTGTAATCGAGCCACTTAGTTTTCCTGTCTTGAAGTTTAATTCTTCTTTCTTGCTTCCATTAGCAAACCATTTGGTCCAAACACCCTCTTTGTCGCCAGATAAGTAACTACCTTCCATTTTTTTTAACGGGGGATCGTACAGGCTGTCTCCATTAAAATCTAAAATGACTTTCTCATCTGTCCCTGTTGTGTCCCAGAGCCCATTATTTTCTCCAGGGTCACCAGTGTTTGGGAGGCGATCTTCTCCGTAGTCTTCAAATAGTTCTCCCTCGTACCAAAATGTCCAGAGTCCATCTCGAACCCCATTTGAGTAGTTTCCCTCTGTCTTTAGAGCTTTACTTGGGTAATATGTTTTTACCAAACCATCATTTTGAGCATACAATACCCAAATGATAGATGCTGGAATAACCAATAATTTCCGCATGGTCGAATTCCTCTTATCTAGGATGAAAAAAAGGAGGTTTTACGGATGAAGCTATATTTCATCCACCTCTCGGATACCTTCTATAACTAAAATTAATGAATTAAGAGGAAAAAGTCAAAAAATGTATAATAATTCAATTACCTTTATTTAAACGGATCCAAAAGCTCTGACCAAACTTATCATTAAGGTTTATTAAGCCTTCATTTGAATTGTTGGTACCCAGAAACGATGTTTCAGTTTCAAATTTATTATTTGTTCTCAAATATCCCCCACCATCTCTTCCATTACCAAGGTATGTGGTCATTTTACCAAATTGGTTGTAGGTCCTGAAGTAACCACTACCTAAGAAGGTTCCCGTTTCTCCTGCAGAGTCATAAACTCGTAGTTGGCCTGAGCTATCTGCACCAGTTCCAATATATACTGTTTCTTGTCCTTCAAAATTATATGTTCTCAAATATCCCCCTCCACTGGTTCCTGTGCCAAGGAAAAGAGTTCTTTCTCCAAATTGATTGTAAGCTTGATAGTAACCATCTCCAAGGTAGGATGAAGTCATTCCTTCTTTATTATAAACTCGTAATTGTCCTGCATGGTCAGACCCTGTCCCTAAATAAGATGTTTCTTTTTGTGAGTTATTATATGTTCTTATATACCCGCCTCCCATTCTACCAGTCCCAACATATGCAGATTCATCTCCGTTTCCATTGTATGATCTCATGTATCCTCCCCCGTCTTTTCCAGTACCAATAAACAGGGTTGGTTCTCCATATTGATTGTATGTCTGCATGTAACCATTTCCTAAATAACCCATAATTACGCCTCTATCATCTTCAATGGTCAGGCTACGCACAACAAGATGACCAAGTTCATCTGTCTTGGATCTTAACCCCAAGGTTGAAAAAACAAGCATCGTTGCAAGAGCTCCAATTATTAAACTTTTTAGATCAATTTTTTTCATAACCAACTCCTTGATCGATTAATATTGATTAACAATTTTCAATTTAGTCATATTCATAGGTATGAACCTGTACAGGAATTTTATAATCTTCTGAAATATTTTTTCTTATCATATCGTATTTTTTTATTTCAACGATCCTTTCATTTTCATCATAATAGAACACGTTTTTTTCTAGTAATTTATCTTGTCCATCAAGTATTGCTTCAATAAAAGTTCTACCTTTGCTATCTAATCTTGTTTCTTTGATAGCTAAAAAATTTACTAATGAATCCGAATAATAGTCATAGAAAACATGACTTTCATCATCGATGACTGTATTGTAAGTTTTTTCTACCTCCCCCTTTTCGTTATATATAACTTTTTTTATTTTTCGATTGTACATATCATATTCATATGTTTTAGATCCTAAAGAAGCGCCAAGATATCCAGAAGTAATTTCATGTGTTAGATTCCCCTCTGCATCATGAAAATATATTGTTTGGAAAATTACGGAAGGATCAAAATATTCTTTTCTTTTAATTGGTGTTTTTAAAGAATCAAAGTTATATGAAGTAATTGTTAAACAATAGTTATTATATAATTCTCGATGTTCAAAACCAGTTCCGTCTTCAAAATATAAATACTTTTCTGCCCAAACCATCTCACCACTTTCAACATCATCAATCATTTCTGGGTTAATTGCTTTATTTGGATCAAAACGTATTAGCTTATATAAAAAGCTACTATCGTCATATTTATAATGTTCTTTCCAATATATGCTATCATTTGAACCGATAAGAGAGGTACTTGTCTTTCGTCTTAAATTATCATATTCAAATTTGTAAGATAGAATAACTTCTTTATCGTATGTACGTTGAAGTTGTAGTCCTTCGTTTTCACCCGTTATATATATATATTTTTTAGAAAGCGGTATATCGTGACTATAGATTGTGCTGTCAGTTATCAAACCTTTCTTGTTATAGTTTATAACTGTAGAGTATTTTAACTCTTGGGTTTCTGTTCCAAAACTTTCAAAAACATGATATACTTTTATTGTAGCTGTATTTAATCCTAGCAAAGGTAAAAAAAGAAAAAGACAAAGTATTTTCATTGTTCTTAATCGAATAACCATTAATTAAGTTTTCTTTTTATCATATTGGGATTTTTGGATCAAAGGTTTATAATTAATTATAAATCAGAAATCACTAAGCTGTTATATAATAGAAGTTAACAAATTTTAGTTATCTCTTGCTTTAAATATCGTATAATCCTAAAATTAAGGAAGTCAAACATTGGCTTAAAAATGCGGAGTTCTATTTGATATTTAGGTATACCATCTATTTTGTGGTGTTTTGCGTCACCTTGCTATCTGGTGCAAGGCTTAAAGATGTTAGTTATAGCATTAAACAGAATGGAGTAATGATTAATATAGACTATGATATCCCAATTGATGATGATGAAATTATTGGGTGGAAATCGGATCGTGGTTGGGTATATCTTACTTTATTAGGTGTTAGGGCACCCCAAAATAAATCTACAAACAGAAATTTTAATGGCGTCGTAAAAAAAATAGTAATTGATGATTTTGACGAGTCAACACAGCTTGCAATTCTTATCAATAAGCCTATTCTTGGTTATGATATTATTAATTCAAAAGGTGCACCTGGAACAATTGTTTTTATTCATACAGAAATGAAAAAATCTGAAGTTGCTTATTTAAAGGAATATATAGAAAAAGAAGGCACCTCTGTATTTAATAGATCAAAGTCTTCAGGTTTTCCTAAATATAATACAAATTTTAAAAATGCATTTGATCAGGCAAGAAAAGAGCTAGGACCAAATGCTATATTTGAATTTCATGGCAACCTCTATACAACAAACCATCCTGGCGAGAAAGGAGAAACTTCTAGCTCGATTCTTAATAATAATATTATGTCATTGAATAAAGAGATTAACCTTAAGGAAAACATTGATCTGTATGATAATCAAATTAAAGAAGTATATGTTGATAGTTCTTCAGGAGATATAATTACAGAATTAATTATTGATACTCTAACAAATGAGCTTAATAAAAATGAGGGTATTTATTTAAAAGATAGGGGTGATCCATTGTTAGGTGATTTAGATCAAGATGATGATGGTTGGTTTAGTGGAATTTTTCCTTCTTATAAGAAAAAAAAATCTCCCTTTAAGAAAAACATAGATGATAAGGATAAAATTATAATAAAAAACAATGAGCCTATATTAGTTGAACGACCAATTGTTAAAAAGAAACTTGAATTTTGGAAGAAATTATTTCCAGTTTTGAAACCTAAGGATTTTTCAGAGAAAAATTCTGAGGGGGATAAAGTTTTAAAACCTAAAATTGAAAAAACAGATTTTGCAAAACTTCAAAATAAATTTGTTCCATCCAAAATTGAAAATAAGCAGATGAAGCTTACAGATGAAGAATATACAGTTTTATCTCAAACTCAGTTATCAGACACAAATAATGTTGTTATTGAAATACCTTTAGATAATCTTAAATCAGATTCTGATTATAGTAAAAATAAATATCTACAGAAAAAATATATTCCTTCCCCAAAAGAGAATTTAATTAGTGATACTTTGAGTTCTATTTATTTTTCAGGATCCTCAACTCAATCTCCTGATACAAACGTAGTTGAGGCATGGTTCACCAATGAAAATATTATTTCAAATGAATATGATTCTCAGCATTTACAGAAAAAATATATTCCTTCCCAAAAAGAGAACTTAATTAGTGATACTTTGAGTTCTATTTATTTTTCAGGATCCTCAACTCAATCTCCTGATACAAACGTAGTTGAGGCATGGTTCACCAATGAAAATATTATTTCAAATGAATATGACCCTAGATACTTGCAGCAGCAGCATGTTCCTCTTGGCGCAAATAGTGAAAACCTTGAAACAGCATCTGATATTAGTATTTCAGAAGCTGATCCTCAAATTCCAGAGTTTACCGCACCATTTATTTTAGATGATCGATATAAAACACAATATAAAAATAAAACAAAAAGAAATAAGCCTAAGCGAATAGTAGAAGCACCATTTGAGCCGAACAAAAAAGAAGAGAACACCTGGCTTAGTTTCTTCCCATCTCAGTCAGACTCAATTAAAAAAACATTGAATTGGAATTATAAAAAAGAAAAAGACATTCCAAAGTTTTTAAAGCGTGAAGCAGAAAGTTTAGACTATTCTTCTGTTGAGAACAAAGATTATAGCTGGCGAATTCAATTGCCAAACAAAAGACCTAAATCATTTCCTCCTAGATATTCAGATCCAGGTTTTAGGTATTATAGGCAAGGAGGAATTACGGTGGAAGCAAATTTGGATGGCGTGCCAATATATGTAGATGGAAAATATGTGGGAGATACGCCTCTTAATAGGCCGATTGAAGTGGAGCCGGGATGGCACCAGGTGAGTGGGTTTTCACCAGTTTATACCCGGCTTGCATCTCAAAAAGGATTGCAATTTGTGGGATATGATTCAATTGTTCAAAATAATGAAATGTATGGTTCAACCACTGTTTATGCGGAACCTGGGAAATTAGAAACTGTTTCATTAAAATTTAATCAAATGGGTGATAAACCTAAAAAAATGAGGGAAATTGAAGTTGGTATGTCAATGGGTATCCCGATGTTTACATTGCTCATAAGCATTATTACTTGGGCTATGTAAGGAATATAAAGAATAGCATGGATCTTAAAAGGGAAGTAAAGAATGTTGTTTTATCAAGTCTCAAAGAGTCTTTTGATATCAAAGTTGGAATTGAAATTGAAAACATAATCTATAATGATAAAAATGAAAGGATAATGGTGAACCCTCACAATTCTATTTCTGCAACAGAGCTACTTCAGCTTTTAAAAAATGGAAAAAGTGTTTCTGAAAACTATTCTTTAGAACCAGGAGGACAGTTAGAATGGGCAAGTACTCCTTATAAGGATTTAAATGATTTAGAAGATTCAATTATAGCAAATAGAAAATTGTTAAATGAGGTTTTGGAAACAAAAAAACTTAAAGTGATGCCTTTTGGATTGGATCCTAATTTTAGTCCAATGGATATAGAGCTTATTGATCAGAAAAGATATAGTTTTATGGATGAAAAAATGGCAAAGTCAGGTTCAATGGGTCAGTGGATGATGCGATGTACTTCGAGCGTTCAGGTCAACTTTGATGCTTCAAGTAAGAATGATATGGAAGAAATAGTTTTTGTTGCTGACTGTTTACATCCAATTGCATCATATTTATTTTCCAATAGTCCTTTTAAGAATAAAAAACCTGCATATGAAAAAAACTTAAGAAATATTATATGGGCAAACACTGATAACTTTCGATGTAATAATTTATTTGATCAAGGTATTTATTTAAAAACTGACCTAATAGATAAATACATTAATTTTTTTTTGAGTGTTCCCGCTATATTTTCATTAGATCGTAAAGGAATAGCCATTCAGACAAAAAGCACCATTGGCGAGTTGTTATTGGAAAAAAATGACAATGGATCTTTAAATAAAAATCATATTTTAAGTTTTCTACGTCAAATTTTTACAAATGTTCGAATAAAAAACTTAGTAGAGATCAGAGGAGCTGATCGACCCCCAGAAGGTTTCGAAATCGCCCCAGCTGCTTTTTGGACAGGATTGTTAATGGATAAGTCAGTCCGTGAAAACATTTTAGCTACTGTTTCTTCATGGGAAAGAAAAGACCGAGTTCTTTTGAATGATGCGAGTTTTGCATTAAACACAAGTCAAATGGGTCCAAGCAATAAAACATATGGTTATTGGATATCTTATTTTGGTGAGTTAGCATTAAATGGATTAAAAAAGCGT
>JBJKZY010000046.1:0-65659 GCA_045568995.1 Fidelibacterota bacterium
AATTATGATCTAGACTTACCCAACCACCATATCCAAACTTTTTCTCCAGATCAGGAAGATCTTTTGGAAGAATATGAGTGTGTATATCAACTACCAAAACAAATCAGCTTGGAGGATTCTGAATGGATCCACATTTAGTGCAAGTTCTTGCCTGGATATCATTCCAATAAGAATCAAATAACGGTGGAAGCTGAGCAACTATATCCTCTAAGTCTAGAGTTACTTCATGAAGAAGATTATCACAATGGTCACAATACCATTGAAAACCGTCTAAAGCTCCTTCTTCCCTTTTATATTCGATTACCAATCCTACCGTATTCTGAAACCTCTGGGGTGAGTGTGGAATATTTTTTGGAAGTATAAATATCTCCCCCTCCTTAATGGTAATATCAACCATGTTATGATTATCCATAACTTTGAGAACCATATCACCTTCTACTTGATAAAAGAATTCCTCTACTGGATCCACATGATAATCTTTACGTGAATTAGGCCCACCTACGACCATGATCATAAAATCACTATTTTCATAGACAACTTTATTACCTACTGGAGGCTTTAGAAGATGTCTATTTTCTTCAATCCAATTCTTAAAATTAATAGGAGGAAGCAAGTTCATTTATACTCCTATTCAATTGTGGCTATACATTTTAATTCAATAGCAATTGGAGTAGGTAGAGAGACTACCTCCACTGTAGTCCTGCAGGGCTGATTCTCTTTAAAATACTCTGCATAAATTGAATTATATATATCAAAATCTCTTTTCATATTTGTTAAAAACACCGTGACATCAACCAGATTATTCCAGCTACTTCCTGCCTCCTCTAAAATAATTTTAACATTTTTAAAAACAGAATGGCACTGAATCTCTATATCATGGCCAAGTGGATTACCTTGACCATCCACCATAACACCTGGAATTACTTTGGTTCCTGGCTTCCTAGGGCCAACTCCGGATAAAAATAATAAGTTCCCAACTTTTCTTGCATGTGGGTAGCTACCCACTGGCTCTGGTGCGCTGATAGAATTTATTTTTTGATTCATTTTTTCTTTTTTCTTAAAGTGTCTAATAACAACCAATCTTTCTCGCTGGAGACTAAATGATTAACTACCTCATTTTTTAGTATTGATTTTTCAAAAATTTCATCTACATCTTCAATAGCAATCCCTGTATACCAAATATTATTGGGATAAATTACAACTGCAGGCCCAATTTCACACACATCCAAACAGCCGCTTTTATTTGCTCTTACTTTTCCTCTTAAGCCATGCTTATTAATTAGATGAACGAATCTAACCCTAATATCGAGGCCCCCGCATCTTACACAGTCACCCCTAGGGTGATCAGGCCCTCTATCATTAGTACAGATAAAAATATGTTTATCAAATTTTGGTTTCACTTTGGTTTGCAAATATTTTTTTGTTCAGTAAAAAATCTTAAAGCACTTTCTCCACCTTCCCTTCCTAGACCAGAATCTTTCATCCCTCCAAAAGGTGTACGCAAATCTCTAGCCATCCAACAATTGATCCAAATTATTCCAGCGTCAATATTTTTTGCAACTCTATTACTTTTTTTATGACTTTTAGTCCAAATAGTAGCAGACAATCCATACTGAGTGTCATTCGCAATTTCAATAGCTTCTTTTTCTGATTGAAATGATTGGAGAGTAACCACAGGTCCAAAAATCTCTTCTTGGTTCAATCTACTTCTATTATCTAACCCCTCAATTACTGTAGGATCAATAAACCACCCCTTTTTGCATCTACCTTGTAATTGTATAGCATTGCCACCGAAAAGAATTTTACCATTCTCATCTTTTGCCACGTTTATATAATGCTTTATTTTTTTAAATTGACTCTCAGATGATATCGATCCAAATTGTGTTTTATCATCGATGGGATCTCCAATATTTAATTTTGAAATAGCATTGCAAAAACCAGTTTTAAATTTTTCAAATATAGAGTCCTCCACTAATATTCGAGAACTACAAAGACAAATCTGTCCTTGATTTGTAAAAGAAGATTTTACAACTGTTTTTAGCATAGATTCATAATCACAATCTGCAAAGATAATAGCCGGGTTTTTTCCACCCATTTCCAAAGATAATTTTTTAAAAGAATCAAATGAATTTTGATAAATTTGTTTACCAGTGGAAGTCCCACCTGTAAATGAAATAGCTTTTATATTTTTATTTTTTACTATTAAATCACCAGCAACTAATCCTGATCCATTTACAATGTTTAAAACACCTTTAGGAAGCCCAATATCTAAACAAATTTCAGCTAATTTTGATGCAGTCAGTGGTGTAATCTCAGATGGTTTGGCTAAAACAGTATTCCCAACAACTAGTGCAGGGGCAATCTTCCATGTAAAAAGATACAGTGGCAGGTTCCAAGGAGAAATACATCCAACCACGCCCAAAGCTTGTTTAGAAACAGAATTAATAAAAAAATCACTTTCAATACGTGAATCAAAATCAAATTTTTTTGAAAAATTTGCGAAAAAATTAAAATTCTTAACTGACCTTGGAATATCAACTTTTCTTGCTAAGGTAATTGGCTTACCCGTATCTCTAGATTCATATTCTGCTAAAATATTAGACCTGTTTTTTATTTCAACAGCAATTTTTTTTAGATAACCTGCCCGCTCAGCAACGGAAAGTCCAGACCAATAAGGAAAAGCATCTTTAGCAGACTCTACTGCTATTTTAATATCATGGATAGATGAATCAGCAACCTTACCATAGACTGAGCCAGTTGCAGGTTCGTATATATCTAAATATTCTTTTTTATGGGGCTCTACAAATTCTCCATTAATAAAGTTATTTACTATTTCTAACATAAAATATATTGCTAATAAAATATATTCAGATCAGGCACTGAACCTTCCTCCATCTACAGAGAAATTATGACCTGTTACGTAGCTTGATTCATTTGAGGCTAAAAACAAAACTGTATTTGCAATTTCATCAACAGTTCCAATACGTTTAAGGGAAGTATTTTCAGCCCATTGATTCCGTATGTCTTCTATATCCACACCCAAAGATTTTGCCTTAGACTCTGCTAGATAATTCAATCTGTCTGTTGCAGTATATCCTGGTAAAATATTATTAACACATATTCCATTTTCTCCAAGCTCTAATGCCAAGGTCTTTCCCCACTGTGCAACACTTCCTCGAACGGTGTTCGAAACTCCTAACCCAGGAATTACCTGCTTAACAGATGTAGAAACAATATTAATTATTCTGCCTGATCCTTTCTCTTTCATTCCTGGAACAACTGCTTTAGCCATTACATGGTTACATATTAACAACCTTTCAAAAGCAACTCTAAACTCATCCTCACCTGCTTCAATTAGCGGACCTCCATGCGGCCCTCCTGAATTATTAACTAAAACATCAACCGATCTACCTAAAGAATCTATATGCATTTTTATTTTACTTTTCAGATCTAACGAATTATCAAAATCAGCACAAACAGAATGATGTTTCTGATTGTGTTCTATATTCAATTCCGATTGCGTTTTATCTAGCTTATCTTGATTCCGGGCAACAAGAGTTATTTCACATCCTTGGTTTGCTAAAAGTAAAGCAGATGCCTTACCAATACCATCCGTACTTCCACAGATGATAGCGTGTTTATTCATTAATGATAGTTTCATGGCTTAAATTGATATCCTAGGTTTTGTTTAATTTCTGCTGGTAGTTTAGGTAAAGCAGACCTGGGAATAAAAAAAGTAGAAAGATCTGCCAAATCCGAAAAAATTTTATGCTTATCTACTGCTTCATGTAAATATTTATGTCCTGAAGACCCTCCTGTACCAATTTTAGCACCTATCATTCTTCTAACCATCAACGCATGTCTTTGTCGCCAGGAAGTAAATAATTCATCCATATCGATCAGTCTAGAAATCAGATTGAATGGTGAATGAAGGATAGGTTCATCTCGATACAATAATATTAACAGAGCAGCTTTTGTTGCCTTATGAGAGAGTCTCTTCCTACTATTTACTATTAATTCATTGTGCTTTTCCTCATCAATCATTGCCTCAAAAGATAAAACAGCATTTGCATGCTCATTTAAATGATATTCAACCTCTTTTTTTGAATAGTTTGGGTTGTTCTTTATAACAAGCTTTTCTTTTTTTAACATAGAGCGAACCGCTTTACTATATTGTTCCCAAAAATCAAACCCCTTAAAAGACAGGAATGGTGTACGTTCCAACCAAGACTCAAGTAAATCAAAAAGTGATTTTTCTTCTTCTGAACTTTTGACATTCGACTTCTCTTCTTCCTTAATAACAGAAGTATAGTCTTTCCCTCCATACATAATCCTATGATCATTTAAAAGCCCTAACTTGTTTTCCATTAGTCTAAACTGTGCACTCTGAAAACCAGAAGAAGGAAAAAGGTCATCTCTAAATTCTAGAAAATCCATCGGAGTCATCGTCTCTAAAACTCTTATTTGATCAATGAGAATTTTTTGTATTTCAATTATCCTGTGTAAACGCAAGACCACAAAACTAACATCTGATTCAATAATTGATTTTTGTTTAAAGATTTTAATCACTGAATCAAGCTCATGCAAAATCTGTTTAAACCAAAGCTCATAAACTTGGTGGACAATAATAAATAACATCTCATCATGAGCAGGATTATCACGTTTAGCACTCATTAGATCCTGACTTGATAAAATCTTTTCAAGTTTTAAATAGTCAGAATAATTCAACAATTTTTTATTTTTCATATCTTAATCCCATTCAAATCCAGATACACTATCTGTTTTGGCACTTATTTCTATTATGTTGTAGTCTTGTATATCTGATATAAAATAATACAAAAATTTTGTGGTCTCCAAATCGTCCAACCAAACCGAATCAGGGAACCCAAAAGTATCTAGGACTTCCTTTTCTGATGGATTTTCTTTCAAAAACTCCCATATGTCATACTCTGACATATAGCCTAAAGTATAGATTGTTTCTTGTTTTTCCTCACCCAAAGAATTTTTTAATGGAGGTATTAATATTGGACTTGGAGGTGGTGTAAAAACACAAGAATAGATAAAAATAAATAAAAATAGACGTAAAAACATTACCTGAAGATACCTAGAATGAATTTGTTCAATCAATACATTAGTTTCTAAAGAAAGATATCTTTCCTAGAACCGTCAAAAGTTATATTTTTTTATCACCTTTAAAAGGAATTAACGATATGTCAAAAATCGATAAAAAAAATAGATTTTACTATGACTCCGATTTTCTTGGAAGCACTGGAGGAAGGTCATTAAGAATTTTATCTGAATATTATGGCCCTATACAGAAGCTGGACAGGAATAATGTATCCGAGACCATTGTCTTCTTTGGCTCTGCTAGAATTCCATCTAAAGGAGAAGCAAAAGAAGCTCTTGAAAACCATTCAGATAAAACTGATATTCGAACAATTTCTAAACTAAAAATGGATCTTAAAATGAGTCGTTACTACGAAGAAGCAAGATCCCTGGCGAACAAATTCACCTCTTGGAGTAAAAACCTCAAAGATAGCAAACATCGTTACATTATTTGCTCTGGAGGAGGTCCAGGCATTATGGAAGCTGCTAATCGTGGTGCTTCAGAGGCGAATGGAATCAATGTTGGCCTTACCATCTCATTGCCTTTTGAATCTTCAGAAAATGAATGGATATCCGATGATCTG
This sequence comes from Fidelibacterota bacterium, assembly GCA_045568995.1. Taxonomy (GTDB): domain Bacteria; phylum Fidelibacterota; class Marinisomatia; order Marinisomatales; family UBA1611. The sequence continues at coordinate 5,691 of JBJKZY010000046.1, forward strand.
AATTTAAAATTTCATTACTTTTTCATGCGTAAATTTTGGTTCTTATACTTGGCTAAAGGATTAATTGTATGGCCAGGTGGTTTTGGAACACTAGATGAACTAATGGAATTATTAACCTTAATTCAAACTCGTAAAATTAAAAAACCTTTACCCATTGTTTTATATGGAAAGGAATTCTGGGAGAATGTAGTTAATTGGGACTACCTTGTTGAAGTTGGAACTATATCTCCAGAAGATTTAGACTTATTTCATATTTCTGATGACGTAAATGATACTTTCGATTATGTTACTAATTTTATAGAATCCAATGAATTAAAAGGGCCAAACTTTTGATAAAAAAGATTTACCTACTTGTTTTTTCTCTTTTACTTGCACAGACCGAGCCTGTAAAGGATATCCGCGTTAATCCTCCGCGGGTGTGGGCACTTACCAATGCCATGATTCACACTGAGCCAGGTGATTCACTAAAAGATGCTACTGTGATTATTCGCGATGGCCGAATTGATAAAGTAGGGAGATATATAAAAATTCCTCTGGATGCTTATGAAATTGATCTTGAAGGTGCCCACATATATCCTGGTTTTATCGATGGTTGGTACGAAGTCAAAAAAGATGAAAAAATAATAAGCCCTGACGACCACTGGAATAAAAAAATTAGGGCAAACTATCGAGCAAAAGACGATCTTAAAATAAAAGAAAAGGATTTAAAATCTCTTAGAGCATTAGGTTTAACTGCTATACATATTGTTCCTCAAGAAGGCATTTTCAAAGGTAAATCTGACCTAGTTATGCTAGATAATGATTTTACATCGTTCAAAAAAGATGTCGCTCAAATTATAGAATTTAAAACAACAGGCTGGTCTGATAGAAGTTATCCAAACTCTCTTTTAGGTGTTATAGCGGTAATTCGACAAACACTACTGGATGCAAACTGGTATCAAGAATCAATTAAAATTGTTGAAAAATACCCAGAAGGGAACAAGCTTGTTCCTTTTCACCCTAGCCTAAGTCAACTGGCAGATTTTCAATTAAATAGGAAGCCCCTTCTTTTTATGACAAAAGAAGAACACGGCGCGCTACGCGCTCTAAAAATTGCGGATGAGTTCAATCTTACTCCGTGGCTTTTAGGAAGCGGATATGAGTACAGAAGAATTAATGAAATCGTAGAGCTCAATCCCTTTATCGTATTCCCTTTAGAATTTCCCTCGAAACCAAAAGTCAAAGATCCCCATATCGCTCTGCAATACTCTACGGAACAACTAAAGCACTGGGATATGGCTCCAGATAATATTAAAAAAGTGTTTGAAAAAGGGATCCGATTTAGTTTCACTTCTGCAACACTAAAAAACAAAAAGGAATTTCGAAAAAATCTTCAAAAAATTATTGATCGAGGTTTACCTAAGAGTGTAGCACTTTCTGCACTTACCACTTATCCAGCAGAGGCAATGGGAATCGAAAAAATAATGGGGAAAATCCAGCCTGGTTACCTTGCCAATTTGGTAGTTACAGACGGTGACTATTTTGACACCAAAAGTAGAGTAACATCTCTTTGGATGAATGGAAAAGAATACTATGTCGCAAATAAACATAAAACAGTTATAAAGGGAAATTGGGAGCTTGATATATCTGGAAAACTATATGAACTATCATTTAAAACTTCACAAAACAAAAAAGATGATAAAAAAGTGAACGTCCCTTTAAATAAAAAAGAAAAATTAATAGGAACTATTCAGGATAAAAATTTAATTGCGAACATAAGTGAAATAGAGACCTACGATACTACGATTGAATTCAAGGCTGATGGATCCTTTTTGAATCAAGAAGGTATGCTTGCTTTTAAGGGACAGATCAGCAAAGATAAAATAATAGGGAAATTTTTTGATGGAGGTACTCAACAATCCTTTAAAGCAAAACGAGGAAAAAAAGGCAAAGATAAAAAAAGAACAAAGGAATTAAAAAGCGATACAAAACTCTTTTATCCAGAAGGCTCTTATGGTGTTGGTAAAGATCTACTTACTCCTAACGCAATTTTAATTGACAATGCTACCATATGGACCTGTGGTCCAAAAGGAGTTCTACAAGATTGGGATATACTCTTTGTAAATGGTAAAATTGATAAAATAGCACCTGATATTAGCGTTCCTCTTGGGAGCGCTCTTACCATTGATGGAATGGGTAAACACGTAACTCCTGGTTTGATTGATTGTCATAGCCACTCCGCTGCATCTTCTATCAATGAGGGAGCACAATCTGTAACAGCAGAAGTAAGAATTCAAGATGTCCTCTACTCCGATGATATCAATATTTACAGGCAATTAGGTGGAGGATTGACTACAGCAAATATTCTACATGGTTCAGCAAACCCTATTGGTGGGCAAAATGCAGTTATTAAACTTCGTTGGGGATCTGCTCCTGATAAACTTCTTTTTAAGAATGCTCCTCAAGGCATCAAATTCGCCCTTGGTGAAAATGTAAAGCAAGCTAACTGGCAAGGCACAGGAAGGTATCCTCAAACCAGAATGGGGGTGGAGCAAGTAATTAGGGATGCATTCCGTGCAGCACAAGACTATCGTCACACTCAAAAAACATATGAAAGAAATTCAAAGGCAAAAAAGAAAAATACACCGCCTAGAATAGATCTTGAGTTAGAGGCATTAGCCGAAATACTGGAAGGAAAAAGGCTACTTCATTGTCACTCCTATCGCCAAGATGAAATTTGGATGCTCACCAGAATTGCTGAAGATTTTGGATTTACAATTGCAACCTTCCAACATGTTTTAGAGGGATATAAAGTAGCGGAGAGACTAGCAGAACATGGCGCTGGTGCTTCTACCTTTTCAGACTGGTGGCAATACAAATATGAAGTAATTGATGCTATACCATACAACGGAACCATGATGGCAAAAAATAATGTTTTAGTATCTTTCAATAGCGATGACGCCGAGTTAGCACGAAGAATGAATACGGAAGCTGCAAAGGCAATAAAATATGGTGGACTCGATGAAATCGAGGCTCTCCATTTTGTAACGATCAATCCTGCAAAACAATTAAAAATTGAAAAATGGGTAGGGTCTTTAGAGGAAGAAAAAGATGCTGATTTTGTTATATGGGATGGCCCTCCTCTGTCCATTTATTCAAAAGTCCAAGAAACATGGATAGATGGCACCAGATATTGGTCAGTGGATGAAAATGCCCAGATGGAAGACCGAGACCAGGCTCTCCGTGAAAATTTAATTAAAAAGATCTTGAATTCAACAACGCCTAATACTGGAAAAGATGTAAAACCCAATGGGGAAACTCCGAACCATGGTCACAATTGCGATATAATTGACAGTGATCTTTTTAGTGGAGAATTTCTTCAATGAAAAAACTGATTATTGCTCTGATTTTTTCAACAATATATGGGAACAATCAAATCCCTGGCACAGAACAAAAAAGACCAATCTTGCTTCGAGGAGGAACGCTCCATACTGTAACTGGCGATGTTCTTGAAGAATATGACCTGCTTTTTGCTGAAGGTAAAATCATTACAATAGACGAACAGATTCAACCTTCACCGGAAACAGATGTACTTGATATTTATGGGAAACATGTAATCCCTGGTTTTATTGCTGGTTATACAAGAATCGGTCTCACAGAAATATCAGCGGTAAAGCAAACAAATGACCACTCTGAAATAGGTGAAATCAATCCAAATGTAAGAGCAAACGTAGCTTACAACCCAGACTCCGACTTAATACCAGTTACAAGATCCAATGGCGTATTAACTGTTAATTCAGCACCTACCTCTGGAAGAATTGCAGGGCAATCTTCTGTGATGTATATGGATGGATGGACATGGGAAGATGCAACGCTTAAACATCCCAGCGCTTTAAATATAAATTGGCCATCTATGCGATTTAACTTTAGAAAAGATGCAAAGAAAAAAGAGAAGGAACAGAGAGAAGGATATAATAAAGCTGTCAGAGAGATGAATTTACTAGTCAGGGATGTTCGAGCCTACCACCATAGGAAAAATGCCAAAGAAAGAAAAGCAGAGCATAAACAAAAATCTGATCTAAGACTAGAATCCATGATCCCATTTATAGTTTTCAAAGAACCCATTCACATTAAGGCAAACAATGTTAGACAAATTGAAGCTGCTGTAAAATGGTCTACGAAACATGACCTTAATATTGTAATCGTTGGCGGAGGAGACGCATGGAGAATATCTGAAATTCTTGTGGAGAAAAATATCCCAGTGATACTACTAGGCGTGCAAAATACACCAAGACGTAGATTTGAACCAGTTCATACTCCATATAAAGTTCCTGCAATGCTACAAAAAGCAGGAGTGCATTTTTGTATATCCTTAGATCCTGGCTACCCTATGGATGGACATGTAAGGACATTACCAGATGAAGCTATGAGAGCAGCTTCATGGGGATTAACAAAAGATCAAGCACTTCGAGCGATCACTCTATCTGCTGCTGAAATACTAGGTGTTGATGAACAGATTGGATCTTTAGATCTTGGAAAAGATGCTACATTTTTTATTTCCGATAACGAACCTCTAACACAATCAAATCATCCCATTAAAGCTTACATTCAAGGAAGAGAAATCGATTTATCAGATCGTCAAAAAAATCTTTGGAACAAATATAAAGAAAAATATAGACGACTAGGAAAACTTTCAGATTAATTTCATTTAGAAAACTTATTAAGATTATGCTGATAAGTTTCTAGTCTTAAAAAGCTATTTTTTGGAAATGGTAGGGTCAGTTATAAGTTGATTTAAAAGTTTCTCAACGTCTTTGTCAGTAACAGGTTCTTCTCGATCCCCCATGAATACTAAACCCATAAAAAGGCCTCCCAGCGCCTTAAACATGTGATTTGGATTCACATTGGGAAACTCGCCAGACTTCACACCATCTTCAAGTAAACCTTTTATAACACTATATAATCTCTCTTGATACTCTTTCCATGGCTGATTTTCAATTTTGACAACTTTTGGAACATTGAATAAAAATTCAAATAGTCCTGGCCTGTTTTGCGCATTCTCAGCAATCTTTATTAAAACATTTATAAATGTTTTCCTTGGTGATTTTTGTTCTCCGATAACGGGCTCAAGAGACTCCCAAATCTTTAACCATCCATCCAATAAAATTGCAGTCAATACATCTTCTTTTGATTTAAAATAATAATATAAAGTTGCCTTTCCAAAACCAGATGCATTTGCAATTTCATCCATAGTAGCGCCATCTATACCATTTTTCTTAAAAACTTGAAGAGCCCCAGATAAAATCCGTTCCTTCCTCATTTGTCTTTCTTCTAATTGTCGTTGAGATTGTGGCATTCTAATAAATATTTATCGAATTAATAGTCGAAAATTAGACTACAGAAGATTATTTAACAACGTGTTTTGAATTATCTTTTATTGATTTAAACTTATAAATAAGTAGAAAAATCATTTAACTTTCATTTGTAATTATAAACAAGGTATAAAAAAATGAAAGACGAAAAAGTAGTTACTTCGCTTAATAAAATTTTAGAATTAGAGCTAGCTGGAGTTGTAAAATATACTCACTATGCATTTATGGTACAGGGACCTTATCGTTTATCCATCGTAGAATGGCTCCGATCACAAGCACAAGAATCTCTTACCCATGCAGAAGCGGTTGGAGAACATATCACTAGTCTAGGTGAGCATCCTACTTTAAAAATAAGTGATCTTCTAGAAACTCATAAACATTCTACAGAAGATATCCTCAATGAATGCTTAGATCATGAAAGGACAGCAATTAAAGCTTATTATGAGCTTCTTCATTCAGTTAAAGATAATTCAATTATGTTAGAAGAATTTGCTCGTACACAAATTGCAGCAGAGGAAATGCACGAAGCAGAATTGAAAAAAATGCTGAGAGATAACTTTTAAAAAATTAAAAAGCTATTTTTTGATTTTATCATAGGTATCCATGGCATTTTTAAAATCTAAAATTTCTAGATGCCCATATCCCCGAAAAATAGCCTCAATTTGCATGGATAATCCCGATTGATAGTAATCAACTAGATAATCTAATCTTTTAACACCCTCATCATTTTGGTTCAGATTATTGGGATCAATTCTACCTATGGATTTTTTTACAGGAAGTAGTTCAATATTATCGAAATTTATAACTGCATCGTAAAACTCTTTATACGCTCTATTTATATCACCCTCTTCCTCTCCTATCATTATGTGTAATTGATGATGATATATGCTTAAGAATTCAAATGCTTCTAGCTTCTGCTGAAGCAATGCTCTTTCATCTATCTTTGGTTTTGTTCCACAAGATGTCAATAATAAAGATAATACCAAACAAGAATACTTCACTACAAAACCATTTTAATGAAATTCAACTTATTTACAAAGATTCTAAAAGAAACGGAGTAAAATATGATAAAATCCCGTCTGCTCCGGCTCTTTTAAAACAAATTATACTTTCTAAAATTGTATCTTTATTTCTTTTTTCACCAGCAAGGGATAAAATCATTGAATATTCACCAGAAACCTGGTAGGCAAATGTTGGAATATTAAATTCTTGTTTTGTTCGATAAACTATGTCTAAATATGGCATCCCAGGTTTTATAATTACCATATCAGCCCCCTCCTTTATGTCCAATGCAATCTCTTGCATAGCCTCATCAGAATTGGCTGAATTCATTTGGTATGTTTTTTTATCTTTTATTTCATCCAACTTTTGTGCCTTAATAGCATCTCGAAAAGGGCCATAAAATGAAGATGCATACTTTGCTGCATACGACATAATTACTGTATCGTGCATTCCATTTTGCTCTAATTCTTTTCGAATAGAACCCACTCTTCCATCCATCATGTCTGAAGGAGCTAAGATATCGCATCCAGCTTCAGAAAAGACCATAGCTTGTTTTTTTAATACTTCTATAGTTTCATCATTTGCTATTTTACCACCCTTTATAATGCCATCGTGTCCATGTATCGTATATGGATCCAAGGCAATATCAGCTATGATACCCAAATCAGGATAAGAAGATTTAATTTCTTTGATTGCTCTGCATACTAAATTATTTTGGTCATAAGAGTTGGTTCCATTTTCATCCTTTAAATCTTTTTCTATTTGAGGAAATAAAGCCACAGCCTGTAAACCATACTTCACTAAAATTTCCAATTCCTTAATTAGCTTATCAATTGAATACCGGTACACAAATGGCATTGATTTAATCTTTTGGTTCTGGTTTTCCCCTTCCACCAAAAATACGGGCCAAATTAAATCATTGCAGGATATTGATGCCTCAGAAACTATATTACGTATAAAAGGTTTCATCCTTAAGCGTCTCATACGAGAAAAAGGGAATTTTTTAATACTATAATTCATATCATTATCCTTAAAAATTGAATTCGGGTTTGATAACAACAAAAAATAAAATTACAAACATGATTAAAAAAGGTATTTCATTTATTAACCTAAAAAACTTGGATGTTTTTTGATTATCATTTTGAGAAAACTTTACTAAGTATCGTCCAAGGTTGATATGATATAAAGTTAATAATATCACAAGGAAAAATTTTGCTATAAGCCAACCATATAAACCTAAGGCATGAGCCATATACAAACCCGAAGCCCAAACAAGCAATGCCGAAGGGTGTCCAATATAGTAGTAAAGTCTCCTCTCCATTAGTTTAAAGATATCGGATGTCTCACTAAAGTTTTTTACATTAGCATGATAGACGAAAATTCTAGGTAAGTATAATAAAACAGCCATCCAGGCTACTACAAAAGCAATATGAATTATTTTTACCCATAAATAAGTATTACCCATTAGTCATTCCCACTCTGCTAAAGGAGGAAGAGACATTAGAATTGCTTCTGTATTTCCACCTGTCTCCAATCCAAATTTTGTACCCCTATCATATAATAAATTAAATTCAACATACCTCCCCCTCTTAATTAGCTGACGCTTCCTTTCTTCCTGTGTCCAACTTTTATCTTTATTCTTTATTATTATTTGATCTACATATTTATGAAAAAAACTTCCTACATCATGAATAAAATTAAAATCTTTTTCAAAATCATCGTTGTTCAGGTAATCAAAGAAAATTCCACCAATTCCTCTTGCTTCATTCCTATGTTTAAGAAAAAAATATTCGTCACACCACTTTTTATATTTTGGATAATAAGTACTATCATGCCTTTCACACATTTGTTTGAGATTTTCATGAAATTTTTCTGTCTCTAATGTGAAATCAAGGCATGGCGTGATATCCATACCACCACCAAACCAACGCTTTTGAGTTACTAAGTATCGAGTGTTAAAATGCATAGATGGAACGTTAGGATTTACCGGATGCAACACTACGCTAATGCCTGTAGCCCAATAACTAGGATCCTTATCAGCACCTGGAATGCGCTGTTGCATTTTTTCAGAAAATTTTCCTGCAACAGTTGATATGTTCACACCTCCTTTTTCAATAACATTTCCTTTTATAACACTCATTGTTCCACCACCTTTCCCAGAGTGTTTCCAACGCTTTACCTTAAACTTAGCGCCATCATGATCTTCTATCATTTGCACTAAATTATTTCTTAAGCCTTCAAACCAATTTTTTGCTTTATTTCTCATTTACCATCCCAAAATATTTTCCTTCACAATAGATTGAAGCATATTTATTTGATCATCATTACTATTCAAACAGGGAATATAAACAAGGTCCTCTCCTCCATTTTCTATAAACAATTCTTTATACTGAATTTGAATTTCTTCAAGAGTTTCTAAACAATCCACACTAAAGCCAGGAGAGATAATATGTAATTTTTTTACACCATTTTTTGCGAATTTTATTATTTCTTCATCAACATATGGCTTTAACCACTCTTCTCTGCCAAACCTAGATTGAAAGGCGAGGCGGTATTTTTCTTTATCAATTTTAAGTTCTTCCGCAACTAATCTTGCTGTCTTATGACAAAAGCAATAGTATGGATCACCCTCTTTCAAATATCTAAAAGGCATACCATGGAAGCTGAAAACTAACATTTCAATTTCTTGCATATCAGGAATGAAAGCAGAAATAGATTTTTGTATAGCCTTGATATAATCTTCTCTATCATGATAGCCATTTACAAAACGTATATTAGGAACCCAAGGCCACTTATTTAATACGATATTTATTTTATCCAATGTGCTAGATGAAGTGGGAGATCCTGCTTGAGGGTACAGAGGAATAATAAGAACTTTCATTATATTATTCTTTTTAAACTTTTCTAATGCATTTTCTATGGAAGGATTGCCATATCTCATACCCAATTCGATCATTAGGTTTTTTTGATCCATTTCAATTTTTAGTTTCTCCACAATTTCATTCATATATACCATCAACGGAGAGCCCTTTTCCGTCCATATTTTCTCATAAAGTTTTGCTGACCTTTTTGGTCGTACGTTTAAAATAATTCCATGAAGAATGAGAAACCATAAAACTCTATTATAATCAACAACCCTCACATCCGATAAAAATTCTTTGAGGTATTTTCTTAGACTCTTTTTTGTTGGATTATCTGGAGTACCAAGATTGGTAAGCAAAACTCCTATTTTATTTTGATAATTTGGATCAAAGCCTTCCATTTTTCACCTTTGAAAATGTATTCCTAATTTCTCTAACAAAATGTCGAACATTTTTTTCTGGAGTTTTTGGTAACACGCCATGGCTGAGACTGCAAAGCCATCCCTTTCGATCATTTTTACTTAGTTGCTGCATCCTACTTACAAATTGTTGGTAATCAGGTAGATATTCTGAGTGCTCTTTTCGCATAGAGTCGGGAGAAAAATTACCTTGGACAAAAAAGGATTTCTCATACTTTAAAAATTCAATGAAACCTTGATTATCTGGATAAACAACTCCTGCTAAACCATAACTATTTAAATGCTCAATATTCTGTTCATAAAACTTTTTGTTTTTTGAGAAATAGGCAATTTTTTTCTTGAATTCTAAAAATAAATCTGATTTCATTTTTTCCATATAAGTTCCAAGAAAATATTCTTTTTCTAATTGAATACTATTTGTATCGAAAACGTATACTAAATCAGCCCCTTCATCGATCTGCATTTGAATATTTTTCCTTAAAATTGGAAACATAATATCATACAATAATTTTTCTATTACGCTATCATGCGTATCAATTTTTATTGAATGTTCATTCTTCATGTTCATTCCATAAGATAGAACAGTCCAAGGACCTCCAACAAACCCCACAAGACTTTTATTTTTTTCTAAAGATTTCCTTGTTAAATCAAGGGCTTTGGTTTGAAAATTTAATTTTTCCTCTACCTCATTATCACCTATTTTTAGCTTTATATGTTGCTCAGTCAAATAATTTTCAAAAGTAGGTCCTGGCTTATAACTTAATTTTAAACCCAATAACTCCAAGGGAAATAATATATCACTAAATAAGATTGCAATATCGTAATCAAAATCAGTCATAGGACCACATGCAACCTCTGCCGCAAGCTCAGGAGTTTTGCAAAGTTCCTCAAAAGAATGTCTTTTCCTTAGCTCTTGATAATGTGAATGGTACCTTCCAGCTTGACGCATAAACCATATCGGCGGAGTCGATTGCGGTATACCTTTTAGAAGTTTTTCAAATCTTTCATTCATAACTATTCTCTTTTTTTGTAATAAGATAACCAATGCTTATAAGATAGAAAACATTCTATCGCACTAGGATTAGGTAATTTTGTTTTTAAGTAATCAAATGTTTTCCCAAAGCCGCTACTATGCTTTGCATCTAATATTTCAGGGTAGCGCTCAACTACTACTTCGAATTGAACTGGACTCATCCAATAAAAATATTTTTTTCCTTTAATAGAAAGATTCTCAAGAGCATCTTTATTTACTTTTAGTTCATACGTAGGAATTAATTCATAACTATTTGAAGTAGCTTTTGTATGGCTAAGATTAAAACGTAGAATTTGTTCAGAAACAAAGTTCTTAAGATCCTTAAGTTCATGATTGCCCATGCTATCACTGGATCCATTGATCCAATACCCTTTTTTTACAGCATAATACCAGCACTTTAATCCACTAGTCCAAAGATAGTTACTATCTTTTAATTTATGATTGTTATCTAGAACATTTTTTCTACTTAAGTAAATAAAACTATTTTCTAACATACTTAATTTATCATTATTATCGACCTGAACACGTTGAAATAAATTTTTATCACCTTGGAGTGGATAAAGTGATTTTTGTGGTATTTTCTTATAATTTTTATCGAAATCTTGATCAAAAAAATCATGCTTATTAATGTCTTCACCCTGTTCTGTTTGCCCTTTCATAGAAAATATAGTTCTTCCATTTTTAGAATAAATGGAGACACCTATCTTTTGCTGACAACCCCCACCATATTTACTTAAAATGTTTTTTTCTTTCAGAACATTATCAAAAACAACCTTATTGTTAATTTTATCAACTATATTTTTTAAATCTTTCCGATCTTTCCTTGCCTCTATTCCAATTGCACCTTGCCCAGGAGCAGTAGGAAATATAGAAAGAGGTAAAATTATCCATTTATTTTTGCTAATGATATTTTTAATGAACTCAATTGCTTTGCTATCATTGGATTCTAAGATTCTATCAATAGCTACTTTTGCCATTACAATTCCATCTGCGTCTCCTTGAACAAACTTTTTTAATCTTGTTTCAATATTTCCTCTTACATCTAAAAACGTTAAACGATCGATGTTAAATGGAACAAGTTTTTGCAAGTATATTTCTAGATTATGCTTTCTGCGTGGGGAAGATGAAAGTATTTGAAAAATTTCTTTCTTTTTATTTTTGATAATATTTTTTTTTACAATTAAGATATCTCTCATATCTCCTCTATTAACAGTACCAATAATTTCCGTTTGAGTTGATGGCTCTACCGGAACATCTTTCCAAGAGTGAATCGCAATATCAAATTTTTTATTTATAATTTTATCACTTATGTCCTTCGTAAAAAGACCAACACTATCAGATTTTGCGATATTGATTTCCATATCCCTATCAGCAATTGTTGTGGTAGTGTGATATTCAATCTCTAATTCTGGATAGCAATCTTCCAATTGCTTACCTATAATTTCAGCTTGAATTTTCGCAAGCATACTTGCTCTGGACACAATTTTTATTTTTTCCAAGATTTTAATCTTCTATTTGTTAAAACTGACGATATATTCGTATTTTCGACCGAGGATTCTAATTATATTTTAATTAGATCTAAAACATAAAATACTATGGATTACAAAGAGTTACTTCAAAAACAGCTAAATCAATTTAGCTCTAAAGGATATAAAAGAACCTTTACATCTATTTATAGATACCAAGAAACATTTCCTTTTACCAAAATTGATTTACCAAACGAAGAACAGAAAAAAGAAAATATAAATCCCGATACTACTATTTGGTGCTCTAATGACTATCTAAACATGAGCCATAACAAAGAGGTTATCAATAGAATGATCCAAGTAATTAAGGAAGTAGGAACAGGATCTGGAGGAACTCGAAATATTTCTGGTACTACGCCCTATCATGATCAACTTGAAAATAAATTAGCTAATTTTCATGAACGGGATGCGGCTCTCATTTTTACTTCTGCGTATGTTGCAAATCAGACTACACTAGCAACATTGTGTAAGAGGATTCCAAATATAGAAGTGTTTTCTGATCAGCTAAACCACGCTTCCCTAATCGAAGGTATTAAAAATTCCAAAGCATCGTGCTCTATCTTTAGGCACAATGATCTAGAACATTTGGAATTACTCCTTTCTGAAAAAAATTTAAATCAACCAAAAATTATTGTTTTTGAGTCTTTATATTCCATGGATGGAACGGAAACCAATGTTTCTGAATACGTAAAACTTGCAAAAAAATACAATGCCCTCACATATCTTGATGAAGTCCACGCCGTAGGTTTATATGGAAAAGGTGGAAGAGGAGTTGCTTATGAAAATAATGTATCAGACCAAATTGATATCATTAATGGAACTCTCGCAAAAGGCTTTGGGCAAATAGGAGGTTATATCGTTGCAGATCAAACTACTATAGATTTCATTAGATCCTTTGCTCCTGGTTTTATTTTTACAACATCTATGATGCCTTCTATCGCTGCTGCTGCTTCAAAAAGTATTGAAATAGTAGAAAATCTTGATGAAGAACGAGATGATATTTTTAACAAAGCAAAGTACTTTAGACAAAAATTAAATCTTTTAGATATACCTTTCATTGATAGTAATAGCCATATAATTCCCATTCTCACCTATAGTACAAAAAAAGCAAAACTCTTTTCAAAACTTCTCCTAAAACAATTCAATAGTTACATACAGCCTATCTTCTATCCTACTGTACCTGAAGGGTCTGCTCGTTTAAGAATTACAATTACACCCAAGCATTCGATACAAGATATTGACAACTTAATTGCTGCTTTAAAGCGATTGTTTGATAACGAAAAATCAGAACAGCATATAAATACTGCAACCAGGCAAAATCAAGTCGCTTAAGAAAGGTCCTTTACAACTAAATCCTACTTAAATTCATTTATAATTTTTCCATGGATCAGGATCAATAAATATTAAACACCTTGAAGCTTTTTAAATCTAATTTTATTAAGTCCTGCATAGAATCATATAAACGTGGCGGGATAAAAAATCTCATTGAAGAAAAAGGACTCAAAGTAGTAATTATTTTCTTTCTATTTTTTTCCATTAAAGGATCTCTATATATTATAATACCTTGGCTAGGTTTATCATATTTCAGTACCTGTTTTTAAAAATTTTGATATTATTATATTTAAAAATTAAATATTAAAGAGGAAATGTATTGTCTAGGCATTATTGGCCTAAAACCTGCTGGTCTAGTAGATGCAACAGCACTAAGGTTTGTTAAATTATTAATTTTGAAATTTAAAGAAATGTTTTTATTAAATTGATAGTTAGTAACTAAGTCAAATATTTTAAGAGAGCTTGTACTGTTTGCCATTATAAAATCTCCTTGCCCTGCAACTGTTCGGGTTTTATCAACATACTTAAAACGAACATATGATTTTATATTTTTCTTATTGACACCCAATTTTAGGTGTAACATTTTTTTAGGAATATAGGGTAGTTCATCATTTATTTTGACATTTCCCCAAGGATCAAAATCACTGTTAAAATTATTTTTAAATCTTGCGTCAGTAAACGTGAATGAAAGAGAAGCTGGAAATAGAAAATCATTAATAGAAATTAAATTACTTAGTGATAATTCAATTCCTTGAATCAAAACCTTACCACCATTAAACTGAGCATAGGTGCCTTCACCTGTTGCATCAGTATCTTCGCCTAATAAGTTCTTATAATTATTATGGAAAAGAACTAATTCTGACGATTGAAACCCCCTATTATATCTTGCACCTAATTCAAAGTTTACGCTTTCCTCAGGTAATATTTCATCTTCATCATCAATTCCTGGTCCTGGTGGAGAAAAGCCAGAATGAATACCTGCAAAACCTTGAATCCCATTAGCTAATTGGTATGAAAAAGCTAGACCTGGAATGAAAATATTAAGTGATGCTTTTTTGATAGAATTTGCAGTCGAATCTCTATCCAAATCATTCCCCCAATCTTTTCTTTCAAGTGAAATAGTTTCAATTCGTGATCCTGCAGTTATTATAATTTTATCATACTGTAATTCATTTTCTACAAAAAAAGATCTTGCATTAGCTGAGTATAATCTATTGTTTTTACTTCCTTCACCTTTGATTCCTGGTGATGTGATAAATAATTCTCCACCTTGCATTTTATAGAGATCAGACCACTGAAATCGATCCATTTTATCTAAATGCTGCCTTACTCCAATCATCAGATTGTGGTTTGTTTTTAAAAAAGAAAAATTTGATCTCAAAATAGATTGAATTCCTCTTGAGTTATATTGTCTATTATTTGCTTTAATATTGTATTCATCATCATTTGAATTTAGAGCAGATAATAAATTGTATGCATATTCTGTACCTTCATCTTGATTAAGAATGGATCCTATTTTTTTTCCATTTACGGTGTTTAGCTTATACCAATTTCGGTGAAAATTATTGTTATATAATGTTGTTGTTATGTCAAAATTTGAGTTGAAACTAATGGCAGATGTAAGAGTAATTTGGTCATGATTTGCATTCATTTGATCATTTTTTGAGGCAAGATATCTCCTATATGGATTCTCATTATAATCATCAAAAGTTAAACCTAAATAAGTTTCATTACTTAATTCTTCAGTTTGACTAACCTTCAGTTCTAATGCAGCATTATTAGAACTAGTATTAATTCGGGTTTTAAGTAAAAAATCTTTTTTATCATAGCCCGTATTACCACCTAAATCTAATTCCTTAAATCCTTCTGCATTATCCAAATGACTCTGAACCATTAATCCAAAATTTTTAGAAGAAACTCCGGTCTTAAATTTTGCAAGTTTTTTATTTTGATCACCGTATGAAATAGTTCCTTTAAAATCTAATTTTTGTGGGATTGTAGCCGAAACATAGTTAATGGACCCCCCTGTAGAATGAGGTCCATATTTAATTTGTGATGATCCTTTTCTTATTTCAAAGGACTCCATCCTGCCTGCAGTTGGGGAATAATATGCCGCTGGGGAAGAATAAGGTGCAGGAGCAATCAATATACCATCTTCCATTAAATTAATTTTAGCACTTCTTTCTAGACCTGTTCCTCTCATGCCAATATTTGGTCTAAGACCATATCCATCCTCCTCTTGCGTATAAACTCCAGGAATCTGAGAAACCACACGATTAATATCAGTGTCATTAAACTCCAGTACTTCTTTTTTTGAAATAAGACCTATAGATCCAGGTAACCTGTAATAGTTTTGCCCAAAACCTGAGATCCTAGATCTTTCAGCAATCACATCAATGGGAGAGAATTCAACGGTATTCTGTTCTAATTCAAACATCGTTAGATCGGTATTGTAATTACTATTAAAAACTTCAAGTTTATCATAGCCTACTGCGGTAATTCTTAAGGATACTATTTCTGAAGTAAGTAATCTAAGGGAGAATATACCATTTTCATCGGAAGTTGTGCCTTCATTAGAATGTCCAATTAATTCAATATTCGCTTCAATAATAGGCATCCCCGATTTGGAGTCAATTACTTTTCCAAGAAAAGTGTTTGCTAAGGAAGGACTAATAATGATAAAAGTACTTATTATAAAATTTTTCATCTCAATAAACCTTTAATAATTATAAAATTTAAAATTGTGCAATTCTAACCACAGTAAATCAAGCCTAATTATTTTTAAATTTTGGGGCTTCAAATTATATCTTGGGATTTAGACCTTGGATTTCGAAACAAGGAAAAATATTTCAGAGCCCCGGGATTACATATCTTATTGTTAATGAGACTTAATCTCAATAAGCTAAGCTACAAAAAGATTTATTATTCTGTCAACTATTATTTAGTTAATAATATTATTGTCACCAAATTTATTTCTTTTTAAATTATACCGACCAGTCAGTCAATATTATGAATAAAGATCTAAAAGACATACGAAAAGAGCAAATAATGTCCGCTGCCCAAGCTGTTGTTGTTAGCAAAGGATATGACCAAAGTCGAATGGATGATATAGTAGAAAAAGCACAATTATCAAAAGGGGCTATCTACTGGTATTACAAATCAAAAAAAGACGTCTATCTATCTTTAATAGATTACTGGTTTAATGAATATAGCGAAGGAATATTTAATTGCCTTGAAGACAAACAATCCTCGTCAGATAAACTGAGAACATTATTTCAATATTTTGTAGATCAGTTTGATGAAAATCCGGACACTTTCAAAATTATGGTTGAATTTTGGAGAACTTCTGGATTAGACTCTGATTTTAATGCCAAGCTTCAAGAGATTTATTCTCATTTTTTAGAATACATAATTGATATTATCAAAAACGGCATTGATAATAATGAGTTCAAAAAAGTAGACCCTAGGATTACCGCATTATCCATCCTTGTTAATATTGAAGGAATTCACTGGTTTACCCTATTTGATAAGTCGGGTGTGGAAGCACACGAATATATAAATACCATTTCAAATTTTATTTTAAACGGTCTCAAAAAGAAGAGTGAAGAATGAATATTAAAGAAATACTTGATCTAAAAATTGGTGGACAGTGGCTAGTCTCTCCAGCTGCTAAAGAAAACATTCTTTGCAGGGAGAACTTTAGCCAGGAACATAAAGATATTGAAAAAATGGTTTTGAAATTCGTTAGTGAAAGATTGCATCCTAATATTAAAAAAATTGAAAAATTGGATGAGGATTTTAGTCGATCTATTATGGAAGAAATGGGGAACCTTGGACTTATCGGCATAGATGCGCCAGAAGAATATGGAGGAACCGAGCTTGATAAGATTACGTCTTGCATTGTATCAGAAGGTGTTGGTTTTGGTGGATCTGCTTCTTTTGGATGTACCTTTGGAGTCCAAACTGGGATTGGTAGTCTAGGTATTGTATTCTTTGGTACTCCAGAACAAAAGAAAAAATACTTACCGAAGCTAATGAGCGGTGAATCGATTGCAGCCTACGGACTCACAGAACCTTCTTCTGGATCTGATGCACTGTCAGCCAAAACATCTGCGGTTTTATCTGAAGATGGTACACATTACGTATTAAATGGAGAAAAACAATTTATCAGCAATGGTGGATGGGCAGATGTCTATACAGTACTTGCCCAGGTCGATGGAAATAAATTTTCAGGTTTTATCGTAGATCGAGATACAAAAGGGTTTTCTATAGGACCAGAAGAAAAAAAAATGGGGATGAAAGGTTCGTCTACCACATCCTTAAAATTCACCAATGCTGAAGTTCCAGTAGAAAATCTACTTTATGAAGTTGGTAAAGGAGCAAGTATTGCTTTTAATGCATTAAATATTGGTCGTTATAAGCTTGCAGCAGCAAGCGTTGGAGGATCAAAACTAGCAATCCGTGAAACCATAAGCTACGCGCTTCAAAGAAGACAATTTGGTCAACCTCTTTCCAAATTTGACTCTATTATAGGAAAAATTGCAGATATAACGATTCAGACTTATGTGGCAGATACGATGCTATATCGAACGGTTGGTATGATTCAAGATGCTGTTGAAGACTTAGATAAATCTGACTCCAGTTATTATAAAAAGATGGGCGAAACCATGGAAAGATTTGCTGTAGAAGCATCGATGGCAAAAATTTATGGCAGCGAGACTTCTTCGATGGTCGTAGATCATTGTCTCCAAATTTTTGGAGGATATGGATTTATCGAAGAGTACCCTATGGCAATGCCTTATCGAGATGATAGGATAAATCAAATTTGGGAAGGAACCAATGAAATAAACCGTGCAATCATCACTGGATACATGATGAAAAAAGTTCTTATGGAGGAAATTTCACTACGAGATTATTTAAAAAATCTGGATGACTTTTTGGGTACTTCTGCTAAGGAAAATAAAAAAGATCTTTTCCATAAAGAAAAACACGCTCTAGAATCAGCAAAAATGTTGACAGCTTTGATTTTTCAAGAAGCGCTTTGTTCCTTTGGCCAGGATCTAAAACATGAACAACAGCTAAGTGAAACTTTAGCAGATATGTTTACTCACCTTTTCACGTCTGAATCATTGATCGCAAGAGTAAAGCAAACAATGTCCTCAGAGAGAAACTCTGCCATGGCAATGAACATTGCAAAAATTGATGTAACAGAGTCCTTTCTAGATATCATTCTCATGAGTGGGAAATGTTTAAATAGAATTTTTGAAGAAAAGACTCCAGGACATATATCAGATACAGTAAAAAAACTTACATCTAAAATGAAACTGAATACAGATACCATCATGCTTAAGAAGTTGTTAGGTGAGTATATGTTTGAACAAAAAAAATACCCCTTTTAGGAGAAAATAATGAGCGAGTTACAAGAATCAATTGTTAGAAGTCAAGCTATATTAATGCTGAACAGAAATCCAGGAAAAACTTACATTTGGAAACGTGTGCATAATCGATTTATGAGATGTATCAACATATCAAAAAAAATTAATAAACTTTAATTGGTAGGATAAAAATATGAATGAATCAGTAATTATTGATGCGGTTCGATCTCCAATCGGTCTAAAAAATGGCGGATTAGTTGGTATACGGCCAGATGACCTTACAGCACAGGTGGTAACAGGGCTTTTAGATAGAAATCCAAATCTCAATTCAAATAAAATTGAGGATTTTATTTTAGGATGCGCATTTCCAGAAGGTCCCCAGGGTATGTTAATGGCAAAAGGAGTCGCTATACTATCAAGAATTCCAGAGAATTGTGCAGGTGCAGTGGTAAATCGATTTTGTGGTTCCTCTATGGATGCATTGCATCAGATAAGCTCAAAAATTGAGACGGGGGATATTCAATGTGGGATCGCTGCAGGTGTTGAAGATATGTTTTCAGTTCCTATGGGAGGATTCAATCCTGATTTTCATCCAGACCTCGCAGAACAGGAATACTATATTGGTATGGGCGAAACAGCAGAGATACTGGCTAAAGAGGGAAACATATCACGTGAGCAACAGGAAGAATTTTCAGTTAAGTCACACGAAAAGGCTCTAAAGGCGTGGAAAGAAAATCATTTTGAAAATGAAATTGTTCCTATTGATATGTATGGTGAATCGACAATAGAACAAGATGAAGGCCCAAGAGAACCTAATTTAAAAAAGATTAAGAGTCTTGATCCTGCATTTTTAGAGGGGGGTACTATTACCGCAGCAACTTCTAGCCCTGTATCTATTGGTGCAGCCGCAGTATTGCTAACAAGCAGAGATTTTGCTGAAAAAAACGGACTAAAAATACGAGCTAACATTAAAGGCAGATCAGTCGCCGGAGTTGACTGGAGACGAATGGGAATGGGGCCACTACCAGCAACGCAAAAAATTCTATCTAAGACAGGATTATCCATGGATGAAATTGATGTAATTGAACTTAATGAAGCTTTCGCTGCACAATCCCTTTACGTTATTCAAAAAGGAAACTGGGATATATCTAAAGTGAATCATAATGGCGGAGCAATCGCATTGGGACATCCTCTAGGTTGTTCTGGGGCAAGAATCATTACAACACTGGTGAATGTTTTAGAACAACAAGATGCCAAAAGAGGCCTCGCTACTATGTGTATTGGTACCGGACAGGGCATTGCAACTATTTTGGAAAGGGACTGATCTATGGAAAAAAAGATTAAAAAAGTAGCAGTACTTGGTGCCGGAGTAATGGGAGCCCAAATAGCAGGACACTTGGGCAACGCTGGTATCCCCTCTTATCTTTTTGATATGAATAAAGAATTATCAGAGAAAGGCAAGAGCACACTGACATCCCTAAAACCAAAACCACTATACAAACCAAAAAATGTGGATCTGGTTACGACCTGCACCTATGATGATGACATAGAAAAAATTTCTGAAGTGGACTGGGTAATTGAGGTAGTAGTGGAACGCCTAGATATTAAAGAAACAATATACCAAAAATTATTACCACACCTTAAGAAAAAAGCCATACTTACCTCAAACACCTCGGGAATCCCTTTACAGGACCTCACTAAAAATCTGCCAGATAATGTAAAAGAACGTTTCATGATCACTCACTTTTTCAATCCACCTAGGTACATGCAATTATTAGAATTGGTACGTGGAAAGGAGACTACAGATGAAACCTATGAAACAATGATGGAATTTGGAGAATCTATTTTAGGGAAAGGAATTGTTCATGCTAAAGATACTCCAAACTTTATTGGAAATCGTATCGGTGTCTATGGTATGATGATCGCAATTAATCTTGCTCAAGAATACGGACTCACAGTTGAAGAGGTTGATAAATTAACTGGTCCGATTTCAGGTCGGCCAAAAAGCGCGACCTTCCGAACTGCTGATGTTGTCGGTCTGGATACATTAAAGAGCGTATCGCTTACAACCTATGATAAGGCTCAGGAGGATGAAGAGCGTGATATATTTCAGATTCCAGCCATTTTAGAAAGCCTAATAGCATCAGACCGATTGGGACAAAAAACAAAAGCAGGTTTTTATAAAAAAAATGAAGACCGTTCTATCCACTCAGTAGATCTAAAAACTGGTGAATATAGTCCAATGGGGCAGGTACGATTTGACTGCTTCAGAATCGCAAAAGACAGGCAACGATTATCGGATAAAATTACAGCCCTGTGCTTTGGTGATGATAGAGGTAGTAAATATTTTTGGGAGATTACTGCCAAAATGTTTATCTATAGCGCAAATCGCGTTCCTGAAATTTCAGATAACATTCTAAATATAGACAATGCTATGAAATGGGGATTTGGCTGGGAGGCAGGTCCTTTTGAAACCTGGGATATGCTTGGAATTAAAAAAACTATCGATAGAATGAAATCAGAAGGTAAAACTGTTCCCCAATGGGTATTGGATATGTTAAAATCAGGGAGAGAAACATTCTACCAAGTTGATAATGGTATAAAATCTTATTGGTGCCCCATAGAAAAGAGCGCACTAAACATTAATAACAATTCAAAGGTTTTCAATATATCAATCCACAAGACTGGGAACAATACCATTAAAAGAGACCTTAGTGCTAGTCTTAATGATATGGGAGATGGCGTACTAAATGTTGAATTCCATTCTATTCTACAGCCTACCCTTCATCCTATCGACAGCTCGTATATTGAGATGATCAATCTTGCAATTGACATGATTGAAAAAGGTGACTATATGGCCATGGTTCTTGGTCATCAGGGTGCAAATTTTTGTGCTGGAGCTAACCTGAACCTACTACTGGAATTAAGCCAAAACAATCAATGGGAGGCACTTGATTTTGCAGTAAAGACATTGCAAGACATGACTCAAAGGATCAGATTCTCTCCAGGGCCCGTTGTAGCAGCACCATTTCAGCTAACACTAGGTGGAGGTGTCGAACTGGTACAGCCTGCAGCCCACAGAATTGCAGCAGCGGAGACCTATATGGGTCTGGTTGAAGTAGGCGTAGGACTAATTCCTGGCGGCGGTGGTAATCTAAGAATGATTTTGAATGCTATGGATGGAGGAACCGGTAGAATGGGAGCCTTTCAAAAAATACAAAAAACATTTGAGACAGTTGGATTTGCTAAAATTGCGACCAGTGCAGATGAGGCAAAACACCTTGGTTATTTAAAAAAAGATGACACGGTTATATTGAACCGGGACTACCTCATTCAGGCTGCCAAAGATAAGGCTATTGAACTAGCTCAAAACTATACTTTACCTACCTATCGAGATGATCTAAAACTTCCTGGAGCTGGTGGTAGAACTGCCATGGCTATGGCACTAAAAGGATTTAAGATGCAGGGGAAAATTTCTGATCATGACCAAAAAATAGGAGAAAAGCTTGCTTATGTTTTAACAGGAGGAGACAAAGCTGGACTTACCAAATCAGTGGATGAACAATACATCCTTGATATTGAGAGAGAGGCTTTTGTCTCTCTTGCTGGAGAACAATTAACCCAGGACCGAATTAAATATATATTAAAGAAAGGAAAACCCTTACGAAATTAGTATAAAAAAGATGTAGTTATTTTGGCAAGCGTTTCAGGTTCTTTTCGTGAAAAAGATCATCTCTCAAGCCTTTATCAATTTTTATATCTGTAAAAGTAATTTCTGTGGAATGTTTTTTTGTAATATTTTCCACAAATACCTTTTTTAAAACATGATAGGGTTTTATATGTTCATATTGAAAGACTTTGTTCTTTTCAATGTCCCCTCTTTTATTATAAGAACTTTCTTTCAATAGATTTAGCGTCTTTTTTTCTATCCATGATATATGTTTACCATAAGAGGACTTAACTTTCTTTTTTGGAATAATTTCTAATACGTAACAATCTAAATTATCTACAATTTCATCACTCAAGCGTGTATAGTTATTATTATTAACGTTACGGTTTGAAAGATCTTCAAAGCTTAAATCAGATCCCATAAATGAATCACCTTTTTTCTTAGCAGAAATACGACGAACTCTTTTAAACGCCGGAAGCCACATACGCATATCATCGCCAGAATCATGTTCCACTTTTAAAAAAGATACCCCTCGATCATCTTTCGGCTCTTGAAACCAAATCATTTGTTTCTTATTTTTATTTAGTGATTTTGAAATCATTATGTTGGTACGAGACTTACCCTTTTGATTGGTAAGAATCATTCTTGTTGTATTACTTAAATCTTTTGGAGCAGGTTTTTGATCTAACATTTGGGCAATTTCAAGTCCCGTTTGTGCACACAAAAAAATTTGAGTAAGCAATATAAATATCCATTTCATTCCATCTTACCTTTTTGGATTAATCTATTTTTCAATAACTCAGTTGTAGTAGCCAAAAGAGTAATGGTACCTAGAGATGTAGAGATCATTGCAAAAACCATCAGTCCACCAATATATTGGACAGGAATAAAAGCAGAAAACAGAAGAGCACCAAATCCCATATTGGACCCTGCATCCAACATTATAGGGTAGCCTACATCTTGAATGACATCCTTGCTAATATTTGATTTATCGGATGTTTTAGCAAGACTACGAAATTGTGAAATAAAGTGAATTGCAAAGTCAACACCAACTCCAATGATAATTGATGATAGAATAGCAGTAACATGATTAAAAGTAATACCAAAATGTCCCATCAGACCAAAGTTAAGTATTATCGCACCGGTAAGAGGTATAATAGAAATCACACCCCATAAAAAACGTTTAAAAAAGAAAGAAATAATTCCTCCTATCAAGACTAAAGATATTAAAATACTTAATAATGATGATTCAATAACCATCACAACCATATCTCTTATAACAACAATCATTCCTGTCACATCTACTTGACCATGGAAAGAAGAATTATCTTGAAAGTATTTTGATATTTTGCTGACAAAAGAAAACACCTCCTCTGTACTCATTGTAGAGGAAAAAGATGTAATAAGTGCAGTAGTATACTCAAAGTTAACAAGGCTCGAAAAACTTTCTGAATCTCCTGACATGGAGTACGCAGTAAACAAATTATTTATCTTTTCTCTTTCCTCCGGTATCGTTTCATATTTTAGACTATCATCCATAACTGCTCTGTGCATTTGCTTTACAACGTCTGCTACTGAAAAAGAAACCGATATCTTTTCATTTTGATCTATAAATACCTGCAATGAGTCCATGCTTTTCAAAACTCTAGGCTCTTTTATGTCACCTTCCACAAGTACCCTTAAATCCATCGTCCCGCTCATTTCTCTATCCATAAAATCCATGCTATCTCTTATTTCAGAGCCCTGCTTAAAAAAACTTGCGACATTCACATCTACATTTACCTTAAATAATCCTGCGATGCCAAAAACAACAATTAAAATTCCAGAAATCAAGACAGTTCTAGGAGACTTAACTACAAGTTCACTTAATTTTTCCATAATTCTTTCAAATATACTAGAGTCAGTTATTGCTTTGGACTTTAGGTCCCAATCTTTCAACTTTATTAAAGCAGGTAATGTTAAAGAGCTTAGTAACCATGCCCAAACTATACCAACAGAAATACTAATCCCATATCCTACTAGAGGTTCTAGCGGAGATGTACTCAAGGTTAAAAAAGCTCCTACGGTTGTGATACTGGTTAAAAAAATTGGTGTTAGAAGAGCATCCATGCTGGAGGCTATGGCATTATCAACATTCTTATCCTTTCTAATCTCTCGAAAGAATTTGGTCATTACATGTACACCGTCTGAATTCGCAATGGTTAGTAATATAATTGGCATGGAAGTACTCAATAATGCAAACAAAAACTTATCTGATCCGGTAAATTTAAATGCCCATCCCATAAATCCCATCATGGCTAATAAAGAAAAAACAATTACTACCAATACCATACCTACAGCTGGTATGCTACGAAGATTCATTAATAGAACAGATATCATTATTAGCAAACCTGTTTTAACCAATGATTGAACATCATCTCGTATCATTCCAGGTATTGAACCTGTTACATAGGCAGTTCCTCCAAAATGAATATCATAGTCAGTTAATACAGATTTACTCAACTCTACAACCTCATTTCTAAATTGATCCAAACCTCCTGCATCATACGGATGAACGGTAGTTAACAAATAATCATTTGATTGACTAACATATTGATTTTTTATATTATCATTTTTTCGAAGATAAGACTCTACCCTTTCAATTCCTTCCTCAGAGAGATTTTGTGATTTCTGAAGGTCTTCAACTTCTATAAAACCATCTATCTGATCAATTCGAGAAGAAGTGGATATACTAGAAACTTTTTTTACAGTAGAAAGATTTACTAACCCATTTGATAAAACCCAAAGATCGGATAAAGCTCGAGAATTGTAGATGGACTCACCCTTGTTTCCATAAGCTATAAAAATGATTTCAGTACTTCCAAATTCATTTTGAACCGCATCCCATGTTATTTTTGATTTTAAATTATTTGGCAACATTTTCATCATGTCATCATCCATAATAAGAAACTGTATACCCGATGCCATAAAAATGGTAACCAACACAGTGAATAGAATAGTTCTTTTTGGATGAATCAAAGCTTGATCTATGCACCAAGCCTTGATGGGTGATTTTGAGGAATTATTCTTCATAGCATTCAAAAATGATAAACGAGAATACTATAGCAAGCAAAGACTATTAATTATTTAGAATGAACTGTACCAAAGTAATCCAATCGGAAGTATTTACTAATCCATCTCCAGTGTAGTCGGCCGCAGGAGTTTCATCATAGCCGTATCCAAAATCCATATCTAATATCATAAGAACATCTTGAATATTCATAGCGCTATCAAAATTAACATCACCAGCTACATATTCAGGAAATCCAGGGCCTAAATAGTCCATAGCATATTTTTGCGCTCTTGCAATCATAGTCTGTCCTCCACCATAATCAAGATCCCAAACAACATTTCCATCACTGGTGACTTCAAACATATGAGCATCATCGCAATCAGTGATAAGGGTGTTCCCATTGGGAAGCCTAAATGCACCCCCCTGCATTTGAGTGTGAAAATTATCTGTGTAAGACCAAATTGGTGATTCTGGTCCAAAAGGATCCCCATCTAAAATATCATACGCACCACTGTCATTTATTGGTGTTACAAGCTCGAGAACCGCAGAATTGTTTCCATTATCATTATTATTGAATAATATGAGATTCCCCGCACCTGGATATCCTTCAGGAATCCAATTCACACTATGCTGATCTCCTAGAAGATGATTAGAATTATTTCCTCTACCATACGACTGTGGGTTTCCCCATCTGTATAAATAATCTCCTCCCATTCCTGAATTTCCACCCGTGTGCCCTGATGCCTCTTCAGTAGTTGTGCTATGATCGATAATATAAATTTCATCATGGTGTCTTGAAGAAAGTGCTATTTGATCAAGCTCTTCATTGTATGCGATGGCATTAAAATGCTTCCAATCAGCATTCGATCCTCCAGGCCCTCCGTTACTTCCTACTGTGCCATAGTTTACATCCTGAAGTTCTGGGTGATCTGATACTACTCCGTAATTTGGTAATTCAGGATCCACATCTTGAACCAAATGATCCCATATGTGCCACTCCCAAACTATGTTGGCATCATTACTGCCTACTGGTTCAATTTCTAAAACTGCTTCTGCCCACATCTCGTTTAATGAATTATCTATAGTTTCTCTTCCAACAGCATAGGCCTCATTTGCAGTTTTTCTTTCCCAAACAATAACTAATATATTTCCATTTGGAAGTGGTTCCACATCATGATGATGTTGGTAGGTGTTATTTGCAATTTCATAACTCCAAAGCAGTTCACCATCCCAAGAATATTTCGATATGCCACCACCAACCCCTCCAGAATTCATCGTAACATTTTGTACTCTGTATGGATATAAAAGTGTACTATCTTGGAGCAAATAAGGCATGCTAGCAGCACCTCTAGTATGACTCCAAACATTAATTTCATTTAGGTCATTATCAATTAAATAAGAATAGAAGGTACCTCCACCTCCGCCTCCACCTTGAGCAGGTGAGAATATAGTCATGCCTTCAAAGGCTTGCCCAATTAATAGGCTAAGTAAATAAAAAGAAAGAATGGTAATTTTTTTCATCATATTTATAAAAAAATCTAATTGAATATTTATAAAAACAAAATAGGAGTCTATGCAATTATTTGTTTTTTTATCCTTTTAAAATGAAAGTAAATTTACATTAAGATATACAATGACACTTAAAAGAATTTCACGGTTATACATCATACTTGGAAAAAATTTTTCCATCTGGGTATCACCGATTTTTTCAGGTATTTTTGTTTTCTTTCTTCGATTATTTGTTGGAGTAGGACGATTTTTAGATCGCATCTTCTACAAATCATTAAAAAATGACCTTTACAATCCAATAATTATTGTTGGAAATCCTAGATCCGGGACCACTTTCCTCCATCGTTTTTTAATTAAACAAAATATCGGAAGCGGATCTCAATTATGGCAAATGATTTATCCTTCTATTTTTATTCAAAAACTAATAAAACCACTACTGCCAATCCTGGAAAAAATTAGTCCTGCCCGACACCATTCAACAGAAGCTCATAAAACAAGCTTATCTTCCGTTGAAACGGATGACGTTTCTTTATTATTTAGATATCTAGATGGTTTCTTTTTTTATGGTTTTTTTCTTACGTTTGATGAAAAAAACCTTTTTCATTGGGTAGATCCAAAATTAAGAGATTCATCCGTTCGAGACTTTGCGTGGTTTGAATCCATGTGGAAGCGAAACCTAATCTCAAATAAAAGAGACAGATATATTGGGAAATTATTTAGTCTGAGTAGCAACCTCCCTTTGTTCCAAAAAAAGTTTCCTGATGCGAAAATATTGTACATGGTTCGAGATCCATTAAGTGTTATACCTTCTGGTTTGAGTTTAGTGACTGGAGTACTACATAAAAGATTTAATTTTTGGTCTCTAAATGATAAAATAAAAAATCGTTTTATTAAAAGACTATATAGAGCATTGGTTGAACTTTTAATTAGATTTCACGAAGACTGGGAAAATGGAAAAATAAATAAGGAAAAAGTGTTTATAGTTCGTTTTGATAGTATGATGAGTGAATTTGATATTCTTATGGATAGTGTACTTGATTTTCTTGACGTGGATAAGGATGATGAATTGATCAAAGAAATCAAAATAACATCAGAAAAGCAAAAGCAATATAAAAGTGGGCACAAATATGATCTTGAAAAATTTGGGTTAACTGAAAATGAAATCAGAACCGATTGTAAAAAAATATATGATACATTTCTTACGTAGAACATGAAATTGTTTTTCCTACTTATTTTTATCCATAGTTTTTCCGTAGGCTTAGATCTTCGAGATATTAAAAGTCTGAAAAACTGGAATCTATTGAAAGATAATTCCATAAAAATAGAGTCGTGCATTTATAAAGGCTATCCCATTAGCAAAGCGGAAACAATACTTGAGCATGATATAAAAGATGTAGCAAGCATTATTAAAGACCTTGATAATTATCCAAAAATCTTTGAAAGAGTGACAAATACTCATCGTCTTGGTGAAAATTTAGTCCATATTATTTTGGATATGCCTTTTCCATTTGATGGTCGAGATTATATAGTTGAATATGAAATAATAGAAAAAGTTGATTCCTGGGTGTTCTCGTTTTCTGCGCAAAAGAACAAGAGGAATCCAAAAATAGATGGCCACATTCGTCTTCCAAATGCTGCGGGTGTATGGATCTTAAATAAGACTTCAGAGAATAGTACAAAAGTTACCTATGCTTGGAATGGAGAGTTATTAGGAAGTTTCCCTGATTTTGGTTTAGAAAGAGCCTGGATCCAACAAGGATCAGAGGTATTAGAGTGGCTTAATCAAGCACTTATAAATAAACAAAAAATATGAAAAATTTTATACTAATCTTCTTTATATCCTCTGCATTTAGTAACCTAATTACTCCCGAAGATGGTGCTACCCTTAATCATATTCATGTCTTATTTAAATGGAAGCAAGTTCCAGAAGCTATCAGCTATGACATTCAAATTTCTGAAGATATAAATTTTTCTTCGATAATTTATGAAGCAACAGATTCGAGCCTTGCGCATATAGATAGAAATAATCTAAGCTGGCAAACAACCTACTACTGGCGAATTCGAGCTAATTTTAATAACCAAAGCTCCAACTGGTATACACCTTTTTCATTTACAACAACCCAGGCTCTTTCCTCATCATCTATAGATTATGTAGATGAATCACAATACCAAGGTGGGATAACCGTTTTTGGAGCATTTTTCAATTATTTTTCTGCCGCTATTGATCAAACAGGAAAAGAGATATGGAACTCTGGAGCAAATAACTTTGTTTACTATAGCTCAAATTCATTTGGTAATGTTTTTGGGTGTAATCTTTTATCAGGTGCTGAAAATAATCTACCGGGAATGGAAATTTCCTTTCAAAACGAGATAATCTGGGAAGAACCAAATGATGAATTCCTCCATCATGATATCATTAAACTTCCCAATGGTAATTATTTAGGAATTGTTGAAACGAATTCTTTAGGACCTATACCAATAGGAGGATGGACTGCCTCTTTTCAAAACCTAGGATTCCAAGCAGATGGTGTAACGATTGAATTCCCATGGGTAGGAGATAAACTAGTTGAGTGGGATAAGGACACAAAAGAAGTAGTCTGGACCTGGAGTACTTTTGACCACTTCAGCATGCTAGACTATGATCAGTTTGGAGGAACCTGGACAGAGGCATACCTAAGTTTACACTATGACTGGACCCATGTGAATGCAGTAATATTTGATGAAAGCGAAAGCGCAATTTATATATCCACCAGACATCTTTCTCGCATAACAAAGATTGATTATCCATCTGGTGAAATCATATGGAACCTCGGACATGAAATGCCCTCGGGTCAAGTAAATATAGGAACAGAAATCGGATTTAGTTTTCAACATAGTCTTCAAAAATTGGAAAATGGAAATATTCTAACATTCGATAATGGAAACCTTTCTCCTGAATTTCGTGGTACAGACCAGCCTATTTCGCGAGCAATTGAAATTGAGATAAATGATACCAATGCTAGTCTTGCATGGTCTTATGATTTGCCTCCTGATCTTTTTGGATTTGCTTCCGGAAATGCACAAAAGCTAGAAAATGGGAATGTGTTAATGACTACAGTAGGAGGAGGTGGTCGGAGTCTTGAAATTAACCCTCAAGGTGAACTTATTTGGGAAGGTTTATATAATCTTAGTCTACCTGACGGTGCTGTTTACAGAGCTCACAGGATACCAGGACTTTATCCAGCAGCATTTAGCATTATAATTAATAATTATATGGAAAATAATGGAGATCCTGGAATTTATCTTCAGCCAGGGTCATCAAATATTTCATTCTCGATTACGAACGAGGGTAGATACATTTTACCATTATTGATCCAGATTACTGATAGTGAGAATTGGTTTGGATCCCAGACAACAGAAATAATCATAGGCCCTGAGTCAACGCAATCAGTTTCTTTTTCCGGGAACATCACAAACTCCACGTACGCGAACCCTATTCAATTGATTGCAGAGCCTATTCATCACCCAAATAAGACTAAAACAGTTTCTGTTAATGCATTCACCAACCCTCTTAGCAATGACAACCCTAAGAATATTATCTCTAACTTTTTTTCTTTAGAAAGCCCATTCCCAAATCCCTTTAATTCAAATATTTCTATTCATTATAAACTCGAAAAAGATCAGACAGTACTTCTCCAGATTTTCAATATAAATGGTAAACCAATTCACACATTAATTCATGAAAGACTATCAGCAGGTAGTCACCATAGCCATTGGAACGCTTTGAATGAATCTACAGGAGTATATATAGTTAAATTAACTTCCTCTAATCAGGTAGAAACTCAAAAGATCCTTTATCTTAAATAAAATGAGAAGACAAATACTTATCATCATTATTACCCTTACAGCGGAGGCAGTATACAGTCAATGTGATAGCACTTTTACCTATTTTTCTGATCTGCCTAATAATGTTACTATTTTAGTAGGAGATTCCTGCCTTTCCAATAGTGATCTTGCAGTCCTAGACAGTATTATATCACAAAATAATTTAGATTATAGCTCAGCTTTAGATATTGGTACACAGACATGGTTTAATGGTAGACTTCGATTTTTTGTAGGAGGAAACTATGGAAATAGTTCCGGAGTTAACGATACTATTTATTTACTTCCAGAAAACTTTGGAGATCTTACTGGACTTGCTACACTTTACTTGGAATGGCATAGAATATCCGAACTTCCTGAGTCCTTCAGTAATTTGACAGGGCTAATGTCTTTATATGTAAATAATAATATTCTAACTTCAATTGGAGACAGCATTGGAAACCTTACGAACCTATATTTTTTAGATCTTGGATATAATGAACTTCTTGAAATCCCTACATCTATCTGTAGCCTACAAAACCTAACCTACTTGTGGCTTTTCAATAATAATCTCCAAAACCTACCAGATTGCTTTTGCGATATGGGTTTAGATTGGATTAATGATGATAATGGAGGATATCCTTATTTCGCGATAGGAGCCAACCAGCTTTGTGATAATATAGCAAGCTGTATTGATAGCACTGAACATTTTACATTGAGCCTGGATCAATTTTATTATTCCTTTCCAGTTTATTCCCCTCAAGACTGCGACACAACAACTGCGGCTATTAGAGATCCTATTTTGCCCTACCAATTCCAAGTTTCCCCCCCCTATCCCAATCCATTTAATCCAACAGTTCACCTAGATATATATATTCCCCATGATCGAAGAATGGATATCCGAGTATTTGATATATTAGGGAATGAGGTTGATATTATTTCCAACCATTCAATCTATGAGTTTGGTCCTCACAGAATATATTGGACATCAAAAAATCATCCATCTGGAGTGTATTATATCAGGTTTTCAGATGGTATAGATTCTCAAGTAAAAAAACTAATGTTGATAAAGTAGCATTTATATGACAAATCGAATCCTATTTTTGGCAAAATTTTCCTTTCTTATACATCTTATTTTCTTTTCAAAAATCTTATCTGAAAATACAAAACCTCTTTTTTCTGGCTACTTAGACTTCACCTATATAGCAAGACAATCCGATCAATCTCTCATTAATATCCCATACAGAATGGGTATTCTTAATATGGAAAGAGAAAGTGAAAATCTTATTTTAAATACCACCTTTGCTCTTGAATATCATGTCAGAGAGGATTCCTATTTCTTAAGTACTAGCAGCCCTCAGGACTTTATCCTTGATATGCGTGAATTATATTTAACCTATAGATCTGGCTCTTATGAATTCCGTATGGGCAAGCAGATACACTCATGGGGAAGCGTAGACGAAAATAGCCCCATTGACAATGCTAGTTCATTTGATTATTATTATATGTTTTTCGGAGGGACAGAGAGAAAAATGGCAACTCTCTCTGGTTCACTGGATTATTATATCGGTAATCTGAAAATAAATACGGTTTTTTCACCATTGCATTCGACCAATCGAATCCCACTTGGTGATGATGATTTTCCTGTTGAACTTCCTGTATATCCAGATGCTACAGAAATTCTCCCTATTTCTGGTAGGCCCTATGAAGGTGGAATACATGGAACTTATTCCTTTGGTTTTGGGGATATCTCTCTTTCTTATTTTTCTGGATATGATAGGACCTTTAATCTTACTGGAGTGAATGTCTATGGCAGAGGTAGTGATATATCTTTTCCCTATGTTGATATTGTTTATGGGTATAGAAAGACAAATGTTTTGGGTCTTGGAGGTGTGCTACTTAATGATTGGTTTACTCTCAGGCTTGATGTTGGATATTTTTCAACTAAAGATAAAAATAAAACTATTGATAGACCTAGCTCTTTTAACACCGTGTATTATGACTCGCTCCATTTTTCATATCCTCTACATGAAGAATCAATCTATCAACAGGCTACTTTACAGATAGAAATGGAACTACCTTTTAATATTAACCTTTCTGCTCAATATTTTACCCATGACACACTTAGCTATAGCTCGGACAGTCTACCCGTTGATCAGGAAATAAACATTCCTAATCTTCAGATAGATCCGGAGAATATAACTCCATCTAACTTTTTTACTCCAGGCATGGGAGTACCAATAGCAATTCTAACCAAAAGCGCTGTCTTTGTTGTAATGGATAGAAAATTTTTCAATAACAGGTTAACTGTTTCTCTAACATCTATGTTAGATATAGCTGAATATCCTAATATATCTGGAGTCGCAGGTTCCTTGTCAGAGCTTAAAGCTGAATACTCTATCATCCAAAACCTCCATGGGCTCATTGGTATAACTAGTGTCAAGGGTAACGATTCACATCCAGATAAAGAACTTTACCCATTTAATAAGATGGAAGATTTTTCACATACTAGATTTGAAGTAAAATATTTTTTCTAAAAAGGGAAAAAGATTGAAAATAAAGATCAGTGGAACGGGACTATATCTTCCACCAGATATAGAAACATCTAAAAATATTGCACCATTAATTGGTAAATCTGAGAATTGGATTCTTGAAAAATCAGGAGTATCAGAGCGTCGTGTTTCAAAAATTGATGTAGATAAAATGGGTGCTATAGCAGGTAAACAGGCGCTTGGAGAGCTAAAAAAACCTGACCTAATTATTAATGCATCTGGAGTCCCAAAGCAGACTATACCTGACACATCTACATTTTTTCAAAAAGAGATGGGGTTTGAAGGAATTCCCTCTTTTAGTATCCATGCTACCTGCCTATCTTTTATAACAGCCTTTCATACTGCCTCAACTCTAATCTCATCTAATGCATATAAAAGAATATTAATTATCTCATCTGACAGAGGAACGCGGGGAAGAAATTTTGATGAGCCTGAAAGTTCATCTTTACTTGGAGATGGAGCAGCTGCAATTTTAGTAGAAGCTTCTACAAAACCAGATCAAAGTGAGTTAATATATTTTAATATGAAGACCTGGCCCAGTGGTGCAAATTTAACTGAAGTTAAAGGAGGTGGGACAAACAAACATCCACAAGATGATTCTACATCAGTCGCTGATAATTTATTCACAATGGACGGTCCTGCGATCTATAAGATTGCACGAAAACAAGTTTATAAAATGATGCTTAAAACTCTAAAAAATACTAAGTTAGAAAAAAAAGATATAAATTGGATTATCCCACACCAAGCATCAGGGAAAGCCGTAGAGGCTTACACTTCAGCTGGTGGTTTTGAAAAAGATAAAGTCATCAATATCGTTTCAAAATTTGGTAACTGTGTTGCTGCTTCTGTTCCAATGGCACTTTCAATAGCTGTACAAGATGGTAGGATAAAACGTGGAGATATAATTTTATTAATCGGAACTGGAGCTGGTTTATCAGCTGCCTGCGCATTAATTAAGTATTAATTTCTATTTTTTACTAAAAAATCTTTTGTGAAGATATCATCTTTCAGACCCATATCTGGTTTGTAAGACATTACAGACATTATAGTTTTATTACCGTTCTCTTTTTCCATTATCATTCTACCAGCGATACTAAAGCCATTTTTAATAATAAAATCAGATACGTATAGGGTTTTATCTTTATTAGACTCACTGATATAATATTCAACCTTAGATATGCGCCATGTTTGGCTGTTTACCCATATTTTTCTTGAAAAATAAGAGCTAACATCTTTAGGCCAAGCCATAATGACCTTACATTGAACACCATCATAATATTCATTTCCGATGTTCATAAGACTATCGGATCCCACATCCCTATTCTCTAAATCTTCATAAGTAAAATCCGTATTTAAAAAAGTCTTAGATTTTTCTTTAGCTTTTACTTTTTTCGCTTTTTTTATTTTTGGTAAAGAGAACCACTGATCTGTTTTTCCATTGGCATAGACCCAACTTAAAAAGCCAGTCCCTTTTACAATCTTTGGCTTATGAAATCGTGCCAATGATTTTGATTTAAATATTCCAACATTGTAAAATTTTTCATAGCGCGTAAATTCTCTAATTTTGGTTTTTATTTTACGTTTTTTCTTTCTTGTTATTTCGAGCTTTATTTCCGTGATAGAAGTTTCAGGTTTTGGATGGGAGGCCACATATGATAAAATCTCTTCAGGTGTTAAATCTTGAGCAATAATAAAGCCACTAATTAAAAAGATTCTAATAATTTGAATTATCATTTTTTTTCTTTGTAGACAAAAAAGATCGATAATGGAGTAAACAATATACTTACAATAGAAATTGTTAAAAAATCTTGTTTATGTTTAAGCTCCAAATAACCTGCAATTTGCAAGCACAAGAAAACATAACCAATAATAATAAAATCAAAATAAAATTGAAAAATATATGTTCCAAGTTCTTTTATTGTCATAGAGTATTTTAATGATAAGCCACCATCTGCACCCAATATGTACATAATACATAATAGAGTAACTAATATTAAGGCACCACTTAAATTCTTATCTTTATTGACTGATTTCATTTAAATAAAAATTTTGGTTTTGTTAAACTAGTTAATGCTGGAAGAGTTGCTAGTGCACCAAATAGACAAAAAGATATAGATCCCATCACCAAAGTTCCAAATATTTGCACAGGAACAAATACAGAAAAAAGAAGAGCTGAAAAACCAATAACAACCGATAAACCATTAAACAATATTCCTTTACCAGATATACGAAAGGTATTTGTAATCGCCTGATCAAGAGAATCACCATTTCTAATATGGTCACGTAAGTGCCAGAGAAAATGAACCGTATAATCAACACCAACACCAACAAGAATACTCGTAAGAAGCATTGTCGTAACATCCAAGGGAATATTTAAATAACCCATTAATCCAAACATCATAATTACCGAAACTCCCATAGGTAGTGTTGCAAATAGTCCACCTACGAAAGACCGAAATACAATGGCCATGATAATAAAGATAATAATTACAGAAACAAGGAGACTAATTAATTGTCCATTTACAATCATTCGACTCAAAACTCCAAGCAATGTGGCTCCTCCTGTCAATTCCATAGGTGCATCATCATAAAAATTAGCTTTAATAAATTGTTCAGTATCATCGACAATATCAGCTATTGTACTCGTTCTAACCTCTTTCATTCTAAGCAGTATTTGCGTATAGTTAGGCTCTTCCATATCATCTAAAAGGACATCAAACTCATCATCATCACCTGCGATCGAATATAAAAACATGTATTGAGATATTAAATCTCTCTCTTTAGGGATCACGTCATACTCAGACTTTCCAGCATTAAACCCAGAGTGCATTTTTTTTATTACATCAACAATGGAATATGATTTAGTGACAATATTATATTTATTTTTGATATGATCAGTCAATTGTTCGATATTCTTTAATACTTTTGGATCAAAGATATCACCCTCAACAAGAATACTCAATTGCGTTGATCCTCCAAATGCATTACTAATTTTACTATTCGCAATTTTGACGCTAGAGTTTGCAGGAAAATAACTGTCAGGATTTGTGTCAACTTTTAAATCTTTTATCCCCATACTCAACCATAAACCACCAAATATCAAAATTGATAATACTTGAATATTATATTTTGTGAAAAATCTTCCCATAGACACTAAAAATGCATTTATATAAACCATACTTTTTTCTTTTGATAAATAAGTTGGTCGCGGTAACAAAATAAGTATCGATGGTATTAATAAAATACTAAGTACAAACCCTACTAATATACCAAAAGAAACTAATACACCCATTTCTCTAGCGCGAGGTAAGAGATGTGATAATAATGATAAAAAGCTAACCATTGTAGTTAATCCAGCAAGCAAAATAGGAATCCCAACCTTTCGAATTGTCCTTTTTAATATTTGCTCTCTTTGACCGTTAGGGTCTACTTTAGAATATTCAAAATAATGGGAAATGATATGAATCCCATAATTACTCGCAATAGCAACAAGCATAACAGGGATTAATGTTCCCACAAATGCTAAGGGTAAATCAAGCCATCCCATAATTCCAAATGTCCATATTATAGATAGGACCACAACAAAAAAGGGCAGGAATACACCAGTCCAGCTCCTAAAAGATATCATAAGCAGAAGAATACCTAAACCCAATGCTATGGGAGTATATACCCTCATATCACGCTGCATACTTTCTACAACTGTTGCCCTAGTGATAGGCAAACTGGAAACATAAAATTCTTCTGGTCCATTATACCTATTCACTAACTCAAATATTTTTTTTCTGAATTCAAATTCATCATATTCAAAAGAAGAATTTATTTGGCCTATAAAACACATTGTCTTAAAATCGATAGAAACTAGGTTACCCAAAGCTCCCGATTTTTCAATGCGATCTCTTAGTACAGAAAAACTGAGAGAATCACCAGGGATTTCCTCCAAAATAGATTCAATATTAAAGCCATTTTGATCTGGTATGATTTGCTTTTGATTGAATATTGATGTCACTTTACTTATCAGACTAATTGATTCTAAAGAGTCATTAAACGAAGCTAATTTACTTAGAGTGCTTTTAGAGAATAGGCTATCGGATTCAACCCCAATAATTACGATATCACTACCTGAAAATAATTCATCAATTTTTTCCATTGACTTGACAATCGCATGTTCTCTTGGCAATCCTGATCTTAATCCCGCATCCATCTCTAATTTAAAAATTTTCCAACCAAGTATTACTGTCAGCAATAATACTGCGGCTATGATGCTCCTAGGATAATGTGCATCAAATTCAAATAGTTTGTTTGAAATTCTTCTCAGATTCATAATATTACAGATCATAAATTTAAGAGTTTAAAACTCATTATGGAATTTTATATCCATTTCAAATTTTTAAATTTTAAACACATAAAAGAATACAAATAATGAATTTGAAGCAACCATATGCATTAATTGGAAATGGTCCAGAACCAACACATCCAATCGTTAAAGACAAACTAAAAAAGATGAAAACATTTTTATGTGTTGACGGCGGTGCTGATAAGGCGTTAAAAATGGGTTATAAACCCGATGTTATTATTGGAGATATGGATTCAATTATTAAGAGCAAGACCAAATACGATTGTCATATCGTTCTGATGGAAGATCAATCAAAAAATGATTTAGAGAAAAGTTTAGCCTGGTGTTTAAAAAACAATATTAAAGCACTTAACCTTTTTGGATTTTCTCATGGCCGAGATGATCATAATTTAGCTAATCTTTTCATCATGCAATTCTTTTCTGAAAGAATAAAAATGAAAATGTATACTGATAAATCCGAAATTTATTACATCAAGAAGCACACAAATTTTTCTTCAGCGCCAAATCAAATTGTTTCTATTTTTTCATATAACAAAGACACAAAAATTTCAACAACAGGATTAAAATACAAATTAAATGATTCCTCTCTAAAATTTCCAAGCCATGGATTAAGTAATTTATCAAAAGGATCTGAGTTTTCGATACACCCTTCTGATTGGGTTTGTGTTATACTGAATTATATGTAATGGCGTCCTTACACTTATTAGATTGGGCTATTATAACGACCTACTTCCTTTTTATTCTTTGGGTAGGCGTTTTTAAATTCAAAAAGCAGCTCAGAACAGAAAATGAATTTATTCTTTCTGGTAGAAGATTAAGTTTGGTTGGCTTTATAGCCACATTAGTTACTACATGGTATGGAGGGATACTAGGCGTTGGTGAAAACACGTTATTATACGGAATTCAGACTTGGTTTATCTTTGCTCTTCCTTACTATTTTTTTGCAATTATTTACGCATTTTTTATAGCACCAAAAATACGAGAAAAAGGGTTTTTATCTCTACCGGATCATTTTCATAATAGCTTTGGAGAGCGAGCAGGAATCACCTCCGCTCTTATCATATCTTTTCTTGCCAGTCCCGCACCTTATATTTTAAGTCTAGGTGTAATCTTACAATTTTTATTTGGAATTGAATTAGGCATTAGTCTTCTTTTATCTACTTTTATTAGCATTATATATATATGGAATGGTGGTTTTTCAGCAATTGTGGCCACAGACAGGATACAATTTATTTTAATGTTTGCTGGATTCATCAGTCTTTTCACATTTCTTTATATAGATAGTGGCTCTCCAATAAAATTATTGCATAGTCTTCCAGTAGCCATGATGGATCCGTTAGGAGGAAATAGTTTACAATACTTACTTGTTTGGTTTTTTATTGCTTCATGGACATTTATTGATCCTGGTTTTTATCAGAGGTGCTCTGCTGCTGAAAACCCAGATACTGCGAAAAAAGGAATTCTACTTTCTATTTTTTTCTGGGCTATATTTGATTTTCTAACCCTAGTTTGTGGCTTATATGCAATAGGAAAAATTTCTCCGGAACAAGCACTCCTTACTTATCCCTTATTAGCATTTGAAGTTCTTCCTAGTGGCTTTCTAGGCGTATTTCTTATAGGAACAATAGCTACTATTATGTCAACAATTGATTCACTGAGCCTAGTAAGCGCCATAACATTTGGAAGGGATATTTTATGGAGGATTGAGAACAACAGGTCTACACAAAACCCCATCTCCTACATGAAAAAAGGGTTAATCATTATTTCTTTTTTTTCTTTAGTCATATCTTATTTGTTACCCTCTGTAGTAGCTCTTTTTTATACTCTCGGATCCATATTAATTCCAGGTCTTATCCTTCCTTTCCTTTACAGCCTTAAACAAGAGAATAGTTTGGTTAAGAAAAATATTACATGGTGGATGACTCTTCCAATTTTTGTCTCTGCGTTCTGGTTTATGCTTTCAAAGTTAACAAATCAATTACCTTTGGGGATGGAACCTTTTTACCCAGGGATGGCTACATCTTTCCTATATTACACAATTCTAAAATTAAAGGTTTATAATGGCAATAGAGATTGAACGAAAATTTCTTGTAAAAAGAATCCCAAAAGATAAAATCAAATACTCACATTACATAAAACAAGGTTATATAGTAAGTGACAAACATAAGGCAATACGAATAAGACAAAAAAAGGATGATTTTTTTATCACCATTAAAGGTAATAAAACTGGATTATCAAGATTTGAGTTTGAGTATAAGATCCCAAAAGATGATGCAGAGCAATTATTTAAAAATTTCTGTAATGAAGGTATAATTGAAAAAACACGACACTACATTGAACACAAGGAGCATACTTGGGAATTGGATGTTTTCCATGGTGAAAATGAAGGGCTAATAGTTGCGGAAATTGAACTAAAATCAGAAAAAGAAACTTTTTCTGTACCTGAATGGGTGGATCAGGAGGTTACAGAACAAGATAAGTATTACAATGTGAACCTAATAACAAAGCCGTTTAAAAACTGGCCTTAGTTTTTACAAACTCAATTAAATTAGACAGCTAAAGTCTTACCAGTTGATCCTAAATCAGAAAATGCTTCATCTAATCGATCCACCATAGAAACCTCTCCTGCTCTAAGCCATACTCTCGGATCATATTTCTTTTTATATGGCGTGCCATCATCAGGATCGATCTGATATTTAAATGCTTTTGAATTTTCTTCTACATACTTGCCTACAGCATTAGAAAAAGCGAACTGAGTATCTGTATCAATATTCATTTTAAAAACTCCATAAGATAAAGCTTCAGAAATTTTTGCTTTATCAGATCCAGATCCACCATGGAAAACAAGATCCAGTGGTTTTTCCTTGGTATTGCAAGTACTCTGAACAAGCTCTTGTGCGTTTTTTAAAATTTCTGGAGTTAACTTAACATTCCCTGGTTTATAAACACCATGAACGTTG
Source organism: Fidelibacterota bacterium (assembly GCA_045568995.1). Lineage (GTDB taxonomy): Bacteria > Fidelibacterota > Marinisomatia > Marinisomatales > UBA1611. The sequence continues at coordinate 46,527 of JBJKZY010000046.1, forward strand.
CCAAATGAAGCAGCTAAACTAAAATGACCAATCGGAGATAGAAGCTTATAGGCTCTCAAACAATCCTCTGGTTGAGTATATAGCAAAGGATTATCAGCTCCAATATCATCATCCGATCCAACTCCATCTTCCTCACCTCCAGTTACTCCAAGCTCTATTTCTAAACTCATACCAATTGGAGACATCCTTTTTAATAAACGTTCGCACTCTGATAAATTAAATTCAATATCTTCTGCAGATAAATCTAACATATGGGAGGAAAAAAGAGGACTCCCTGTTTTTTTATAGTGTTCTTCGCTAAATCCAACAAGTGCCTCTACCCAGGGGATAAGTGCTTTATTTGCATGATCCGTATGGATTACAACACAGACTCCATATTTTTCTGCTAGTAAATGTATGTGCTGGGCTGCAGAAACGGTTCCAAGAACTTTTGCCTCAAATGCATCGGTTAAGCTCTTACCTGCAAAAAATTGCCCCCCGCTATTTGAAAACTGGATTATAACATCTGATTTGTTTTTCGCAGCAGATTCCATAACAGCATTTAGCGAGTTTGTTCCAACTACATTAACAGCTGGAAGTGCATATCCACCCTCTTTAGCAGCCTTTAATAAAACTTTATAATCTTCTCCAGTTACCACACCAGGTTTAAGTGAATATGACATATTCATTCCTTTATTATTGTTGACCAATATTCTTAGTCATTGTTTGAAACCAATCCAACGAAAGGTCAAAAGGTTTTCCACCTTTTATTCTTTCAAATTCTATTAACCTTAACTGATTGTCGTTATCTTCATCTAAACCAGCAAGTCCACTTTTTCCATTCAGCCCTTGTTCGGCAGCAAAAAATGCAGAACGCTTAATTAATTCAAGATCCTGAGCATTTGCTTTAGCAGATCGGGCAAAATAACCACTTTTTTGCACAAGCGTTTTTTCAGCTTTTAGTGCAGATGAAAACTGTTTTGCAAACCACTGCCCGGGATTTATTTCATCTAAACGAACATGGCCAAAAGCGTCCCTGGGAACTTTCTCACCCTTCTCTTCCATTTCTCTAACAATCGCATCTTGCCCCGCACCTTCACTCAAAAAAATATTAATATTATCTTTTTTGTCCATAAGACTTCGTAAACGATCTACTTCATGTTGAAAATTAAAATCCTGCTCCGGGATATAGATTGCATCTATATCCCATTTTGACTTTTCCACCATTAATTCTGGTAAAAATACTTTTTTATTTAACCTTTCTCGATAATCTTTGGCAGTTTTTGCAGTTAACCATCCACAGTGTCTTCCCATCACCTCATGAATAATCAGTTGTCTGGTGCTAGTTGTATTTTCATTCACAATATTTTCAAAAAATATTGCTCCTTGCTCTGCTGCAGTCCAGGCTCCTAAAGTTTGAGAAACTGGAAACACATCATTATCCACAGTTTTTGGAAGACCTACGACTGTTAATTCATATCCATTTTTTTCTAGGTAGAAGGAGAGTTGTGCAGCCATTGTATTGGTGTCATCTCCCCCAATTGTATGTAAAATATTTATTTTATCTTTTGTTAGCTGGTTCGCAGCCACTTCTAAAGGATCTAAACCTTCTTTCACATATCCTTTTTTCACACAATCTTCAACATTCGTGAGCTTTACTCTACTATTTCCAATAGGTGAGCCTCCATAATCATATAATACCTCGAAATTTATTTTTACTGATTCCGGAAATACGATGGTTTCGCCTAGAAGTAGACCTCGATAACCGTTGAGATAACCAACGAGTTCAGCATCTGGATATAAATCATTATATTTATGAATAAGAGATCCTATCGATGCGGATAAACATGGTGCTATGCCACCAGCGGTAAGAAATGCTATTTTCATTTATTCGTAGAAAACCCTTTAAAAGCCACGATAGAACTTAAAAAAAAGAAACGACCTGTCTATATAGCAATTACTATTATTACTAAAAATATTTTTATAATTTTTATACTAGAATGACAAAAATACTCTGGAGACCCAAAAATATTCACAGCACCCATATGATGAAATTCATGGATCGTATAAATAATGTTTATGATTTACATCTCAAGTCTTATCAAGACCTACACAATTGGTCCATTAAAAATATCCCTGATTTTTGGAAAGAGGTTTGGAATCAATCAGAAATAATTCATTCAAATACATACACAGATATAGTTGACGACGCGAATAAAATACCTGGTGCTAAATGGTTTTCAGGATCACGATTAAATTTCGCTGAAAATTTATTACGCTATCGCAATGATCATATTGCAATCTATGCTAAAGCTGAGAACCTTCCATTGAGAAGTATTACATACAATGAACTCTTTAACAAGGTAGAAGCACTTGCACATTCATTGAAATCTTTAGGCATAAAAGAAGGTGATCGTGTTGCTGGCTTTATCCCTAATATTCCTGAAGCTGTGATCGCAATGCTTGCGACAAGTGCAATCGGAGCCATCTGGAGTTCTGCCTCTCCGGATTTTGGTGTAAAGGGAGTATTAGACAGGTTCAAACAAATAGAACCAAAAATAGTTTTTGCATCTGATGGCTATTACTATAATGGTAAAGAATTTGACTCTTTAGAAAAATTAAATAATATATTAAAAGATCTTCCTTCAGTTGAAAAAACTATAATCATAAATCAAATAAATAATCAAAAAAGTACTGGGCTTTCTTTTGATTTTGTTAATTTTGATGAATTTCTAAGTAAATCTCCAGACAAACTTCATTTTACTCAACTTCCTTTTGATCATCCACTTTATATAATGTACTCTTCAGGGACAACCGGACTTCCAAAATCTATTGTCCACTCTTCAGGAGGTACACTTATCCAGCATTGGAAAGAATTACGCCTGCATTGCAATTTAAGCAAAGAGGATACGATTTTTTACTTTACAACATGTGGTTGGATGATGTGGAATTGGCTTATTTCTGCTTTGTCTATTGGATCCTCAATCGTTTTATTTGATGGTGGTCCCTTTTATCCAGATAATAAAAAATTATGGGAGATAGCAGAACAATTAAAAATTACTATTTTTGGAACAAGCGCAAAATATATTGACTCCTGTAAAGAATCTGGATTAAAACCAAAAGACGTATTCAATCTTTCAAAGCTAAAGACTATCCTTTCCACGGGATCTCCATTGTCAAACGAAAATTTTAGATATGTTTATGAAAATATAAAATCTAATGTCTTGTTAGGATCAATTTCAGGAGGTACAGATATTATATCTTGCTTTGCCTTGGCAAATCCAATTTTACCTGTTGAAGAAGGCGAATTACAATCTATTGGGCTAGGAATGGATGTTCATGCTTTTGATGAAAATGGGCAACAATTTCTCAATCAGAAAGGAGAATTGGTTTGCACTTCAATATTTCCTTCAATGCCAATTTATTTCTGGAACGATCCTGATCACCAAAAATATCAGAATGCTTATTTCAATAAATTTGAAAAAGTTTGGTATCATGGGGATTATATCAGAATATCAAAAAATGGTAGTATGAAAATTTATGGCAGAAGCGATGCCACACTTAATCCTGGAGGAGTCAGAATTGGGACAGCAGAAATTTATCGAGTCATTGAAAAAATAGATGGGATATCAGATAGCCTTGTTGTTGGCCAATCATGGAAAGGGGATCAACGAATTATACTATTTTTAAAAATGAATAAAAATCATGTTTTTAATAAAAGAATAGTAGAAGAAGTAAAACAAATGATCAAAAACAGCTGTTCACCTAGACATATCCCCGAGATCATATTAGAAACAAACGGAATACCATATACGATGAATGGAAAAAAAATAGAAATAGCTGTAAAAGAGATTATTGATGGCAAAAAAGTTGATAATATTGATTCTATTCAGAACCCTGAAGTACTTAACTATTACAAAAATATTTCTGAGCTAAGTGCTTAATCTAAACTATATAATTTACCTAATAAATCTGCCACTCTGTTTGAATAACCCCACTCATTATCATACCAATTAAGTGTCTTTACAAAATTACCATCGATCACGCGTGTAAAGGGTGCATCGAAAATAGATGAATGTGGGTTTCCAATAATATCTGTTGAAACTACAGGCATGGTCGAATATTCCAAAACATTTTTTAAAGTCCCAGATTCTGCAGAGCTGTATACAGCATCATTTATCTGATCTACTGTGACATCTTTTTCTAGACGAACGTTGAAGTCTACTACAGATCCATCTGGTACAGGAACACGCATTGCAATGCCATCAAGCTTCCCATTTAATTCAGGTAAAACTTTTCCAACAGCTCTTGCAGCACCTGTTGTTGTTGGTATAACATTCTCAGCAGCAGCTCTACTTCTTCTCCAATCGGAGTGAGGAACATCAGCAAGTCTTTGGTCATTGGTATATGCATGAATAGTATTGATCACGCCAAGTTCAATTCCAAATGCATCATTTAAAACTTTTGCCATAGGAGCTAAACAATTTGTAGTACAGGAAGCATTCGACACAATTTTATGCTCAGGCAATAAACCATCATCATTAACACCTAAAACAACTGTGTAGTCTATTTCATCTTTTGCGGGAACTGTAAGAACTACTCTTTTCGCTCCAGCCTTGAGATGATTCTCAAGCTGCGATTTTTGACGAAAAATTCCTGTTGATTCAATAACTATATCTACTCCCATATCTCCCCATGGCAGAGAAGCTGGATCTCGCTCCGCTAAGAGCTTAACAGATTGACTATTTGTTTTTAATATATCCCCATCGAGGGTCACCTCTCCTGGGAATCGACCCATTACTGTATCATATTTAAGTAGATAGGTGAGAGCCTCTTTATCAAAAATATCATTGATTGCGACAAGATTAACATCTTCTTTAGAGTCCAAAATTCGAAAAACTGAACGTCCTATTCTTCCAAAACCATTTATAGCTATATTCATGATGTCTCCTCTAATTTTGCATATGCATCCACTACTTCAAGAATTCTTTTTGAAAATCCCCACCCATTATCATACCAGCAAAGTGTTTTTAATAAAGCGTCCTTAGTAATCATCGTTGCTTTTTCATCAAAAACCATCGTCTCCTCTCTACCACTAACATCACTTGAGACTATTGGATCAGAAGTATAACCAACAATTCCATTTAATTTATTTTCCGAGAATTCTTTAATGGCTTTGTTTGCCTGTTCAACTGTTGGTGTTCGCTCTAGCTCTGTAGTTAAATCCACACAAGAACCATTTGGAACAGGCACATTAAAAGCAATGCCATCAATCTTATCTTTATACTCAGGCATAATTTTCTCCACAAGGTCTGGAGACTGCGTACTATTTGGGATAATATTTTCAACAGCTGATCTACTTCTTCTTAAATCTGCCCCGGCTACATCTGCCAATGGCTGATCTGCAGTGTAAGCATGAACCGTGGTCATCATTGCCCTCTTTAATCCAAATGCCTCATCAAGCATTTTAACCATAAGAGCAAGCACCTGGGTCGTAGAGGATGTAGTAGAAATAATTTTATCCGACAATAAAATACTTGATTCATTTAAACCTGGAATCACATACCTATCAATTTCATTTTTTGGATTCCTTGTAAGGAAAACTCTCTTTGCTCCTGATTCAAGATGGGGTACTAGTTTTTCTCGAGTTAAAAATCTACCCGTAGCATCAATCACTACATCTGCCTGCAAGGCATCCCAAGGAATAGTACCAGGATCTCCGCCACTAATCACCCTTACACGCTGATCTTTTACCTTTAGATAGTTTCCATCTAATTCAACAGGATCTTCCATAGCACCATGGATAGAATCTCTTGCTAATAAATATTGAAGGGTTTCTGCGGATCCAAAGTCACTTATTGCTACAAAATTATAATTTGGGTTATCGTATCCTAGCCTAAAAAGATTTCTTCCAATTCTTCCAAAACCATACAATGCTATGTTTATTTTTTTTGTCATACCGAAATTTCTTTTAATTATTAAAAAATGAAGAGCAAATATTACTAATTATATCTACACAAAAATAGGTTCAAATACTTAAAATGGATATTATAACAGATCTATTCAAAATATCATTTTTTAATTAACCCATTTCTCATGTTTAACCCAGTCTATTTCCATTTCCCATCCACCATCTGTGTAGTCATTACTAATTTTAGCATAATTTAAAATAGCAAACATAGGTTCACGTAGTTTTTCAGCAATACCAATATTTCTACCAACTTCTATACCATTTAAACGAAAGACTAAATCGTTTTCTGTCCATTCAACAGAATATTCATTATACTCAGTTAATTTTGATGATAGATTTACCTGATTAGTCCACCAATCTCCTCCATCATCACATGTACCTAATGGCAAAATACTACGACCAACATATCCAGTTTGGCCTCCGTGTTGGCCATGATGCTCCATTATATCAATTTCACCAGAACCAGGTAATGGCCAGCAAATGTTTTCATCTGGCTCTTGGATAGGAGGCTCATTGTTACGGGCACCTAATATCCACCAAGCGGGGAACATCCCAACTTCACCTGCATTATTCAGTTTTATCTTTGCTGTCCAACGCCCTCCAGTAAATTCTTGAAGATTCTTAGATGCTAAGCGTCCCGAAACATAGCGTGTATCAGGATGATACTCTCCAAATTTAGAAACATTGCTTGAGCAAGGCCTTTCATGTTCTAATTTGATAAGTCTTAACTTTAAAGAACCATTGCTAACTTCACGGGTTTTGTATTCGCCTTCCCTTACATAGCATTGATCTTCGTTATTTACCCAAAGTAATTGATCTTGCCAATTTTTATCATTAAAAAATTCAAACTCATCTATAAAGTCAATTACCCATCCTTTTTTTTTAATATTTTGTTTAGATTTTTCTGTACATGAAAAAAAAGCCATACCTAAAGCTAATAAAGTAATTATTATGAAATTTACATTTTGCATTTTAAGATGATTTACTATTTATTTTTTACCAGTCTGAGTATATCCTACCGCACCATATCGATCACTTAGTACAATGACTCCATCCATATCTCTATTGGAACCAATATAGGCTGTTGGTTCTTCGTATTTATTATAGGTTTGTACATAACCATTAGCATCTTTACCCGTACCTAGATAAAGTGTGCGCTTTTGATCTTGATTATAAGCAGTAATAAATCCCCCATGCCCATCATCTTTAATGGTAATTGAATTCACAACAATGTCACCAAAATTTTTATTGTCTGATTCTAAATCATCTGCTGCAATTAACACAAAAATCAGACACGATCCTAAGAATCCTATTAAAACACTTTTTATATCAATTTGGTTCATATTCTTCTCCTATTTAAATAATTTTTTTAAAAAACATCTCAAACTTATTCTTCTTCGGCTAAGGCATCCATTTTTTCAAGAAAATCACTCATTTTTTGAATATTCTTATCACCACTTATTTTGGATGTTTGAGGATCAGTGTGCCATTCTTTTTTTGCATAAAGAATTTTTGAAACTAATATTACAGTATATAATAGCAGTAAAATAATATATCCTGTAACATGAGCAAAGTTATCTCGATCTAGAAATATCAATAAGAAAAACAGTATTACCGGCATCCATTTTATTAATATTTGAAGAACTCGAAACATATAACTAGTCTAAGACTTGCTCAATAAATTTCAACATTTTTTTTTGCTTGGATAGATAACCTAATCTTGTTTCGACATTTAGATATCTAACATTTCTTCTTAACGCTTCCCATGATAGACTTCCATCATCATTTTCTGGTAATTTATTTTGTAATACTACATTAAAAGGGCCAGAACTTAATTTTTCATAATCATTTGCATCTGTGCATATAATAAAGTCCCTTGGGTTTTCAGTTTTTTTAATGGATACCTTTTGACTTTTACTTTTTTCTTTGTGAACGTTATAACCACGAAAATTATTATGCAATGAAATGAGGTAACCAGATTCTGCAGGCATAAGGATATCCAAGAAATCCTCTCTTTCTCTATCTAAGATATCCAAAGCCTTTTTTAAGTTGCCTGGAGGCCAATCTGGTTTAAATTTTCTCAAGGCATGGTAAGAACCTTTTCTAGAAAAAATTCTATTTGGGTCTATTATGGTTGATTGGAAAGGTACCTCACGAGTTTCACTATCAATAAAAAATGCTATCCCTTGATATTTTTTTATATGGTACTCCAAAGCCATCTTAGCAGTTTGTTCATCTCCATGCAACCATATGTAACGATTAGATGAATTACCATTTGAAATAATATCAAATTTTGCTTTCGCAAAAGAAATATAGGAATGTGGAAAAGAAACATTCTTAGTTTCTCCTGCAAAAACAAAAGAGAGAATATGTATGATTATAGTTTTATTTAAGAAGGATTGCCTTCTGAGTATCATAAGATTGCTTTGATTCAACTTTTATAAAATAAATTCCGCTCGGTAATTTTCGAGCATCCCATATGAAAACATGGTTCCCAATTTCAAGAAATGTATTCCATTTTTCAACCAATTTACCCTGCAAATCATGAACTGTTAAATCAATAAAACTAGGATCATTAATAGAAATTGAAATATTAGTAATAGGGTTAAATGGATTAGGATAATTAGGACTCAAATGAAAGCTACTCAGTGGAATTACTGGATCAATTTTAGTAAAATCAATATCATGACAACTATCTAAATCCCAAGCATTCAAAGGGTATACTTCAAATGAGTCTGGAGGGCATTCTTCAAAATAATTATGATGTGCATAAATTTGGTCCAAAATCAATGAATCTGCTGGAAAATTTTTATACAGATCCTCTCCTATATCTGCATAATTATCATAGAAAATATTTCCAATTGTGACAGAACCTCCAAGGATAGGCCAAGAAAGAGAGTCCACATAAATACCACCACCGAAATAACAGATACAATCACAATCCCCTTGGACAGTATTATCAAAAATTTCATTTCCAAATATATGAGGATAAGATGTGCCTATAATTGCAATTCCGCCTCCGCCTCCACCACAGGAACCTGCGATGTTGTTATGTATAATATTACGATCAATGGTAGGACTAGAATCTTCAATCAATATTCCTCCACCATAATTTTGGCTATATCCATTTTGAATTTCAAACCCTAACAATATAGATGATTGATCCTGCCCATTATTTATTGTGACAACGCTACCTTGCCCTCCTCCATCCAGCACTACAGGTCCTGAAGTATTATCTTCATATCCACTATAAGGAAGAGCAACCAAAGAAATATTTTTATCTAAAAAATTAATATGTTCATAATAAACCCCTGGGTCTACTAATATTATATCACCATCGCTTGCATTCTCTATTGCATTTTGAATTACTATAAAATCTTCACTCACTCTCAAAACATTAGGCCCATTATTTGCTCTAAAGTCTAGAATCAAATTTATGAAATAACTATAATCCTCAGGATTTTCTGGATCCAAAGTGGTTATGTTAAATTGATAAATCAATTCGCCTTGTCTATCCAAAAAATATGTACTTCGCTGTACTGCTTCATAATCTTCCCATACAGGATAGCCTTCTTCTTCTATATCCTCTACCCATGGTAATATATTTTGATCAATCATGCCATCCAGACTACTATTATATGCATCTTTTCCTACCCCAACCATATTCACATCTTCTATGCCAATGGCAAGTAAGTCATTATAAACTAGGTTTAGAAAATCGAACCGACTTCTACAAGCGCTTCAATATTCATGTCCAAAAAATATAATACTGATTTCACCTAAAAAATCGTCTGGCCCAATTACCTGTCCATAGAATTCGGAATTTGGATTTAAGTCTTCTAATTCAAAGTTGCTTTGAGAAAAAAGAGATTTAACGAAAAAAAATATAAGGAGGGGGAAAAACTTACTCATCCTGATCTTCATTCATCCTATACCAAAGCGCGAGCAATAATGACCCAACCACAAAGACAACCATGACTATAAATATTATTAATTTTAAATTCAAAATAAAGTCCTCTAAAAAATAGTAATTATAAAATTAATTTATAATTCCAAAAATGTTACATCTCATTCAAGAATACCACATAAAAATTACGAAGATTTAAAACTTCAATCCCATACTAGAATTTTTTTTGGCACAATATATTTGGATAATTCTTGTTTTAATTTTTCCATCATGAAAATCCTTATGTTTTTTGGAAGTGCTACAGTATTTTTTTCAGTAACATATTCTGAGTAATATATTTCGGATTGTGGATTTCTACGATTTATTCGATTAAAATAATCTTTATTCATTCGAAAAGTTCCCAAAGTTATATCATATAATTTTTTATTATTTATTTTTTGAAATAAATATAAAAAAAACTCGGAATATATTTTATCCCAATTTTCTATGTTCATCACAGGATCAAAACATAGTCTGACCTTCCATCCTCTATCCATAGCAGATTGTATAGCTGAGATCCTTCGAGAAAGTGGAGGTGCTAAATGTTCATATGCCTTACTGACTTCCTCAGGAGATATTGTCCAACTAAGTAATACATTCTGGTTCGAATCCATGGTATCAATTGGCTTAAAATTAGAGCTCTTTGTTCTTATCTCAATTATAAGGTTTTTGCTCTCTGAAGCAAATTTTATCCAACTTTTTGTTATGGGAAATAAATTTTCCATAGCTAATAAATCGGTATTATAAGATATTGAAACAGTTACGACTTCTTTTGAAGCTTTGTTTTGTTGTAATTTTAATTTTATATAATCCTGAAAGTCCTCCTGATTTACAAATATAACGATATTCCCGCTGGAATACATCCCCTGCAAAAAACAATATTCACAATTATATAAACAGTTAAGCATAGGCGTAGTATAAAAAAAACCTGGCATATGATGTCCCTGAACCATATCCGTTACTTGATAAAGAAAAGGTGGGCTTTTTTTGGCAAGAATTATATTCATCGACTTTTTTTGAGTTTGAAAATCTTGTTTCGGTCGATTAAAAACATCCTTATAATTCTTAATACCTACGATTGAAGAATTGGGGAATTTATTGAGGATGGTATCTGACAAACGGTACCCGTAGGCTTCTTCCTCAATGTATATATGTGAAAATTTAGGCTGTAAGATTTTCACAAATTTTTTTAAATATTTGATTTCTTTCGAACTTGGATTCTGGTTTTTTCAAAGGTATTCTTGAATACAAATAACTGGGATCCCGAATCATTTTACCTTTGAAATATTTTTCTATTAACACACTCTGTGTCTTTGTTAATCTAAGGATTGCTATTATTTGCGCTAACCATTTCTGATCAAGATCATTAAGAATCTTATGAGTCTTATCATTACTTGGATTGCTATTTTTAATAAGATTCGCTATCTCTTCTATGTTCAATTTTATCAAATTTGAAAAATGATTTTTACCAAAATTTTCAAGACTTTTATCCATGTAATCAGAAACAATTTTTATAAAAATCAAATTGTGTACAGGGGTTAATTTAGAGCAAACCTTGAAAATTTCAGAAGCCTCCATATCCACTAAGCCTGAGAATTCAGCACCCCCATTAGTTATTTCTTCACAAACTGTTGTAATCCCAGATTCTTTAAATGAATGTTTGTATAGAATATCTGGGAAGTAAAACTTCTTAGAATTTTCATATCTTATTTTATTTATAATAAAAATATCACCGATAACATGGTTGTTTTTTTTGCCTCCAGCTAATCCCACATTTATAAATTGAATCGGTGTCTTCCCTACTTTTTGAATGAAATCATTTACTCTTTTTTCGATATATTTTTTACCTACACCAATTCCGACAAGATAAAGATCTTTATTTCTAAAAACTGGAAATGAGAATCTTCTTTCCTTCTTTAAGTTGTAGAGTTCTATGAAAGGCTGAGATTCAGATTTTAAAGCAGAAAGGATACACTGCATATTAATTATTTAAAAAAATGAAAATCGAACTATTTTCTTTTTTGGTTTATATTTCGTTTTCCAAGGCTTTTTTCCTTCCCATGATAATTTCAGGCCTTCTAATCTTCCTTCTGGCCCAGGCATAAACTTACTTTCTTTATTCTTCTTTTGGACATCTAAGCTTATAGATTCTAATATGAGTTTTTTCGTAGAACTTGATAAACGGTCAAAATCTTCATAAATGATATCTCTGCCAAATCTAAATCCTATAAGTCTTAATAATTTCCCAAAATAAAAAAGAGCTATCCCACCTCCAACACCGATTAGGATTCCTTGTGAATTTTCAAAAGCTGTATTTAGCTGCCCTGCTGCTCCAAGCCCTGCTGTAGCTGCAAGCGTGACAGATCCTAGAAAGACAAATGGCGTTCCGCAATACCGATAAGATTTTTCTGAATAACGGACCTCAACCAAATTTTTTATTGGAACTGTCATAAGTACTACACCATCCTCTTCAATAAATACTACCTCTCGGGGCTTTACTTTAAACTGATTGGATGATGTGAAAACATCGTTTGCTTTTGTAAAAAGTTGAACACGCTGTGCATACCCAATAGAAAGGAGAATTAATGTAATAACTAATTTTTTCAAAACAGGATCCTAATATTATGCAAATTTAAATAATTGATCGCAATGCATTCATCAAAGAATCTATATCTTTTTGATCATTATAGATATGGATAGATAATCGTATAAATTTTTCTTTATTCCATTCAAAAATAGGAATTTCAATTTTATAATTTTCCCAAAGTATATTTTTAATCTTATTATTAGTATTTTTTGGCAGAGGGAATGAAATCATTTGCCCTAAGAAATCATCGCCTCTAGATATGGGATCAGTTCGTAAAACTTTCTGAAATTGATCCCCTGTATTCAGAATTAGTTTTTTACTATCCTCTTGAAAACTTTCTATATCATTTTTAAAAAAATTAATTACCTTAGGAACCGTTAAAAATGCTGACATATCTCGGGTCCCTTGCCATTGAAAATCTTGCAAAAACTCAGAACGTTCTGGGTCATCTCCATCTTTACCCCAGCTATATATAACAGGCTTAATCCATTTTTGGTGTTCCTTTTTGACAAATAAAAAAGAGGCTCCTTTGGGACCACACATCCATTTATGCAAAGCCCCTGTATAAAAGTCACACCCAAGTTTATGAATATTTAAATCAATATGACCTGGTACATGAGCACCGTCCACTATAGTAATTATTTTCCTTTTCTTTGCATAATCAATTATGTCTTGTATTGGAAAGATTAAACCTGTTGGACTAGTAATTTGAGAAAGGAAAATGACTTTTGTTTTTGATGATATCTTGTTATAAATATCCTCAAAGAACTTATCTTTTGATTCTAAAGGCAATGTAATATGTGCATTTTTAATATATACCTTAGACTTTTTACCCCAGGCATTCCAAGCTCTAACCAAAGCTCCATATTCATGATCTGTCATAAGAACTTCATCTCCAGGCTTTAAGTCTAAATTATAAATGATATTGGATATAGCTGTGGTGGGGTTTGGGAAAAACAAAACTTCATCTTGATCGCATCCTAAAAATGCAGCCAAAGATTCCCTAGATTCTTTCAAAGCGGGATATAATTCTTCCGTTAAAAACTGTACTGGTTGTTTTTCCAATTTAACTTGCCAATTTTGATAATCTTCAAAGATTTCTCTAGGACAAGCACCAAAGGATCCGTGATTTAAATAGGTAATACCTTCTTCAAGTAAAAAAGAGTTTTTATTTCCATTCATATAGAAGTTTATGAAATATTAATTATTAGAATAAATCATATCAATAAGGGAGAGGCTTGAATAATTTATACGCTTTGAAAAATATGTATATATGGATAAAGCCTAAAACCTCAAATCCAAGGATATACCACGGCCAATATCCAATAATCATTGGATTCCTCACCAATGGTCTTTCTGCTAAGTACATGTAATTAGCATCCAATATATAATTGGATAAACCAATAAACACCAATAAAAACTGAAGCAAAATAAATACCTGTACCCAGGCTTTATCTTGGATCCTATATCCTAATACAATTGCAAATATGATGGGAGTTAAGATTATACCTGTGTGACTAGCATAATACTCGAAAATCATAAAATCGGTTCTACCATGATTTAGTTGAGGTGTAAGCAAAGCATGTAGTGCACCTGGAGATCCAATTAATGCTAAAAATTGGAACCCTGTTTTATTTGGCTTTATCAGAAGAATACCTGCTAATATTCTAGAGATACCGCAAAGATGAATAGGTAAAGATGCGGAAACCGACCAGCGACCTAATTCATATAGGTGATAATGTCGTATCAGTTCTAAAGAAAGCAAAAATAGTCCAAGAAAAACCATAAGCATTTTTCTACGATCGGGGGGGATTCTTATAGCCAACTGAATAATCAAAATAGAAATGGTAATTGAAAAAATAATTCCAAACCACCAAAGATTAGAAAAAACATTTATTATTTCAGGAACTACCATTCGACATCTTAAAATCTTCTGATTCGTTTTTTAAATGTTATGGCTTGTTCTATCATACTTGATATAAGATTATCGCCTAATGATTTCGGAAAGTGATAATTCGATATATTCTGAATATCTTTATCAGTTTTGTTGAGATAATCTAACGCAGGCTTTTGCAATGATATTTTAATATTATCTCTGTCTCCTTCTTTCCAGTCCACATCAAATGTATTGAATAAGTTTTGTACGATAGTGATTTGATCTTTCTGGGTAAATCTGATGGTTTTAAGATTTCTAAAAAATTTTCCCATTGCAATTTGAAGGCCAGTTAAATGTCCTGCTCTTGGCATATTTTTCCTATAATTATGCTCTATTTCTAAATCTTTTTTTATTATCGTAAGTATATCAAAAACAATGGATATACCCTTATGCTTAGAAATTGGATCATTGAATTGTTTTGGTGCTAATAATTCAGGATCTTGAATAATTATATTAATCCTATCCAAGTAATTACTTAACAACCCAGAATAAAAAGCTCTCATTTTTTGGGTGATATCTAATCTGTCTTTTTTTGAAAGTCCCATAAAATAGGTACTATCTTTCAATGTAGACAATAAATCATTGATTAAATGGTTATAATGATGATTATTGGTATCTGCTTCTAAAAAGGATAGCTGCTGAACTGTATTATAATTATGAATAGGACTATCTTTATGAGAAATACAGGATCTAAGTTTTTCAATATTTCTTTCATAAGTGACATTAATATCTTTTAAAACAGTTTCTGGATCATACTTGGATCGAATTTGCTTAGTAGTCAATAAATTTTTCACAGAGGGCTAAATGTAGTTGAGGATTACAATTAAATGCAATAAAGCATAATATCTTACTTTAAGAAAATAACCTTTTGATTTTTTACCATTCCGCCATAGCGAAGCTGAGCAAAATATATACCGGAAGCATGGTGCTGTGCATACCATTTCACTTTGTATGTCCCAGGAATTAATTCCTGCTTCAATAGAGTATCAACTACCCTACCCTTAACATCATAAATTAATAGAAGAACATTTTGTGAACCTTCTATCGATAAAGGAATATCAAATTTAAATGTAGCAATAGGATTAAATGGGTTGGGATAGGCAGGAAACAAAGATAATTTTTTAGGTAGAGGTTCATGATTTAGCATATAGTCGCCTTTTTGTATACCATTTTTATTTTTAAATGTATACAATAATTTTCCTTGCGAAATAGAGCTGATATCTATCTTAATCGTGTCATTGACCAATAATCCTGATCGAGCAAATTCAATTATAGAATAGCCTCTTTCTGGAAAATGGTTATTTAAATACAACTTGTTTTCTTTGGATGCCGGTAAGTGAAAACTGGGAGTATTTCCTCCCTTATCATAAACAAATTGAATTTGACCACATAACGCGCTGTCGTTTATTGGAATCGACAGAAATTTATCTGTCTGAAAAATATTCACAAGACTTCCATAAGATGCAGAATCATCAATGATTTCTCCAAAGCTACTCTGATACCATGACCATATTTGTACAAAAGCCATACCATCATCTATATTAAATTTTGAATCTGGTAATGATATTAGATGGGGAACTGTTCCTTCAAAAGGGCCAAGTTCATAATTAAAGTTTTTCGCCTCCCAATTTTCTACTAAATCCCACATGTCATTGTATGATATCTTCCCATCAAAATCATAATCTCCTAAAATCGGTGTCCGGTAAGTATATGCAATATCAACCGTTGTAAGACTTGACTGATCCTCTAAGTATGGGAAATCAATTGAAATCGAATCATAACTCGCAAAAGGAGGTTCAAGAGTTATTTGTAGATAATCATCTGTTAGTATTGAGGAAAACTTAACTGTATCCATTGCATACGAAGAGACGGTAAAAGCAACTGAATCTAATTTTTCATTAAACCGGAAAATAATAGGGTTACTTTCCATTAATACAATAAATGAATCTATCGGTACTGAAATTGAATCAATACTTGGAGGTAGCATATCATTCAACTCCAATTGTCCTGTGAAATTATTACTAGGGAAAGGTATCCCAGCATCATCATATAGGAAGAGACTGTCCGAAGGACTTAAGGATATTTTCTCTCCTCCTTCCGGTGTACCATTATATTCCAGATTTATCCGAATACTGTCTTCTCCACCAATTAAAAAATTACTATTTGTATTGGATACACTTGTAACAAAACATGAATCAACATTACTACCATCAGCATCAATAAACACCTGTACATTATTAACTTCTAAAGGCGATGATGCCTCTTCGTCTCCAAAAATTTTATCATTGAAAATTAAATCAACATAGGAGTTATCTTCTGCTAATTGGTAAGTAAGAATCGCAGGAGGAATATTATCAACTGTTTCAAAATATAAGTCTAAGTTAAGTAACGATTCGTTACCCTTCCCATCTCCAAACAGACCACTAAAATTAAAATAAACTGTTTGATCACTTAATAAAGCTATATTTGGAACAATCTTTATCGTAGTGTTGTCGTCCTCTAATTCAATATCAAATGGGATGTCAATCCCAAGACTATCACCATATTTCAGAGTGAAAAATTCCTCTAGATCTATGTTACTAAGTAGTTCATTTGTTTCCACATTATAGAGAGGCTCTGATAATGAAATCTCTATTTCTGAATCTAATGAAATACTTTCAGATCCATCCGGAAAGTTTGTATCCACAACCGTTGGTGGTGAACTATCTGATAAACTTTGAGTAATGGATGCACTTCTTTTCATGCCCATCCCAAATGAGTTAAATATAGATGCATTGTTTTGCGTCCTAATCGTAATTAACTCTTGTCCTGTAGATTCACCAATAACTGTAATATAAAACCGAATTGTATCTTCACCGCTAGAAAGTGGATTCCCATCATTATCCGCTATATATTCCAAATTTATGCCAGTTGCGGTACCACCTGTATTTTGATCAAAAATCATTTCAAAATCAGAAGGATCAACTGCTCCTTCTGCTGTTGCATTTGTATACATATTTTCACTAAAACGTATCTCTAAATAACTATCATCTTCCGCAATATCGGAAGAAACAATCTCAGGAAGAGTTCCCACAGAAAGTGCATAATTTCCTAGGACTCCACTGTATCCATCTACAATTAAGTAATAAGTCCCTGCCTGTAACGTTATGCTATCAATAATACTAGCGTAGTAAGCGGGTTCAACACTTGAAATAGGACAAAAAAGACTATCTCCGTCATCAAATTCTGTAATAGAAACAGGATTCCCGCAAGTGTCTTTAACGGCAAGTATGGTATCAAAATCAGTTAAAGGGTCACATGTATCAATGAAAAGACTTTTTTGTGTAGGCAAATTAATTTGGTAAGAATAATCATTCCCATTTGGATAATTTTGAAAGCTCCAATCATCTCCCATATTATTTTCTAGGGCAGATAGATGGTAAAATGGGAAGCTAGTTATCACCGTATCCACGCATGACCCTAAGCAAGCACCCTCATAAACATCTGCATCCCAATATCCTTCGCCTCCAATAACTAGAGTACCATTATTTCCATTACCTGTTAGATCTGATATGGTTGCATCATTTCCATCATTGAAACTCCAATAAGCCATCAAAAAACTAGCTCCTGCAGTTGGGGGTATACACATTGTACTTTGTATTTGGTTTGCTTCAAGAGAGTAATTCCAAAGTCGAACTTCATCAATAGATCCACTAAAATATCCATCCAATTCTCCAATATCTACGTTTACACTTCTACCAATTTTCATATCCATGTCTGAAATATAGTTCCAATTTATAAGACCTCCTTGTGTAGCAAAGCTATCTTGTTCATATCCGTTTTTAAAAATTTTTGCAATCCCCGTTTCAGAATCATATGTCCCTGCAATATGAGTCCAGGTATCACTATTTACTGTAACTCCAGGCCAGAGCTCAAGGCCATCTTCAAAAATTCCATTTTGTCCACTTCCAACACTTACAATAAATCGAAACATATCTTCATAATATATAATAGAAAAACCAGATTCTTCATCTATCCCATTAAATCTTAAATATTGTATAATAGGGTCGAAATTTTCATAATTTACCTGATCTGGGTTTACCCAACATTCAATTGTCATAGCATTCTCTGGTTGAATAGTGCTCGCGCTCTGAATATTTACATAATCATTTTGTTGAAATGTAAAACTTGAATCCTGTGCAAAAACGAATCCAATTAGAAGAGATGTAATCCAAAAATGTCTATTCAACACTTATATAACCTTTACCAAAATCCTTAATACGAACCGAATCATTGTTTGCATCTCTAAGAATTGTATTTGATCCATACAATAGTTCAGATTCTCCTGTAGATATTGTTGAAAGATATACCGTTGCCAGGGACCATGTTCCTCCTTCATTCTGGTTATTTTGTACATCTGGTAAATAGTAGAGATATATATCAAGTACTCCTTGCTCATCCACCGTTATTTCCATTGGATTATTTTGTCCTGCAAAAAAAGGTCCCGGAATCACAGAGTCAACGGTTACACTTCCCCAGTCATATCTAATATCTAAATGAGCTGCTGCTGCAGGCTCGAGCTCTAATCCATACAATTCAATGGAAATAGAGGTATCAATTGTGGTAAGTATTTCCGGAGGATGAAAGAAAAGTGCTGGAGGACGCAAATCTATATTTTCAGGATCAAATGGATTGTCTAAGGAATATTGAGCATCTTCACAAGATAGCAACGGCA
>JBJKZY010000047.1:0-23019 GCA_045568995.1 Fidelibacterota bacterium
TTTGAAAAACGAGATGAAGGTATTTTTACATCAAACTCAATATTATCAATAATCCACTCTGTTCCTTTACTGTTCCTTTTTAGTTCATCCTTATATATAAATTTTCCAGGAAACCAACGACCTTGAATGTTTTTAATATCGCTTAAGGTGGAAGTTTTGAGTAGTTTTCCGCTTTTAGCATAGAGTTCTTCTCTCAAAGGCAGAAAATATTCTTTATCTACCCAAGTTTTCCGTTTTGGGTAGGGAAGACCGGTTACTTTTGCTTCCATCGTTATAACCCAATGATCTCGACCTTCTTTTGTTTCAGATCCAGTTATGGTTGCTTTATATATTTCTTGAAGAGGGCGATCTTCCATCATATCATTGTAGGACATGTCTGAACCCATAACAGATTGACGTAGCATATGTCCAGATATTTGAATGACTCTATCTGTTTGTGGTGAGTAGGTCCATAGTTTATCACCCAACTTCAACATTTTTGTTCCTGCCTCTCGAGCTGGAGAAAGGTATTCAGTAAACGACTTGTTTGTTCCTATAACCCAATTTTTAGATTCAATCGTACGACTAGATCTCCTCCCGTGCACCACCATTTTACTTTTTAAAACTCTACTTTTGGCATTGAGGTTTTTATCCATTTTATTGATGATATCGTCAACGGATATATTTTCAACTTGACTAGATACTAATGAGAAAAATATCATATACATCATTTTTTTTATCATACTTCAAGCTCCTTAAATAATTGTGCCATCTCTCTTTTGTATATAGCTATTCCAGCTAACATAGTACCCAGCACAGTAGCGATTACACCAGGGATGAATCCAATATAGTATAATTCTGGTGTAATCTGTGCATAGAATATATTTGGCATTACCATTGAGGATGTTGACATGGTGGAAATAACTTCAGAATAATCTATGCCGTATTCTTGGACATAATAGGTTAGCATTAGTCCTATACTTGTTCCAAAAATAGTGCCTGTGAATCCTATGATGAACGACTCCAATATCATGGAGCGATAGACGTCTCCTTTTGATTCACCCATTGCAAGACGCAGACCAAATTCGCCATGACGTCTCAGTCCATTCATAAGTCCCATATTCCAAAGAACGATAGTAACGATAATTAAAAACACTCCTCCAATTATTAATAGAAATATATCCACCATATCCACCATAGTCCCCATTTGCTCGCTAGAATCACGTAGCGCTAACATGACTGGACTAAAGATGTTTGAGGTATCAGAGTAACTATCATTATAATTGGTTCTTAGATTAACTGCTTTATCATCATTATAAAATAGTGAATGTGTAAAACCAAAAATTTCGGAGGCTGCATTTTCCATATCTAAAGCTTCTCTAGCACCCGAAATATCAACAAGCATCATTTGTTTATCCGCTTGTCCTTTACGTAAGTCAAAAGTTCCCGATACTAAAAAATTATAGGTAGTGAACGCGTTATGCATTGTCGTGCCGATGAAGGTTGTTAAATCGCCGATAGAAATATTTAGCTTAGTTGCCAGTTTTTTACTTATTAATACTTCTTTAGAAGTTTTTGGTAATTTCCCTTCAACCAGACACTTTTCTAGTTCCCAGATTTCAGGCATTCTTGATTCATTACTAAGTAAATCAATTCCTATGGCAATAACGGGCCCTTGATCTTTTGTTTCCCCGTTATTATCTGGGATATCCAATAGACCACCAAAGGTTATTCTAGGGCTCCAAAAATGAGTCGGGTATTCTTTATTAAGATTTTCTATAATTTGATCTACATCCAATAGAGCAAGATCATTCGGCAGCATCTGGCTCTCCTCTTTATATGCACGAGTTACTACCTTTTCGTGTCCTGAAATAATCACAGCGGTGTCTAAAAACACACTATTCATTGTTCCTTTCATAAAACCAATGGTAAAAATAACAATGCCCACAGTTATTGTAATAATTACAACTGGGAATAGGCTGCGAGATCGATCCCTTAGCAGACCTTTGGTAAGAAAACGAATCATATGCCTGTCTTCCCTTTTAAGGCATTTGTAGGTTTCATTCTAGCAATACGTCTTGATGGTAAATAGCTTACAATAATAACGATAAAAAAAACTAGTATAGTTGTAGTGGCAATCAGGCTGAAAGAGTAGACGGGCATAAGTTGTTTTGCTATCATAAATCCCATTTCTGAATAATCCATTGGCATTGGGACCCCATGCTCTGCCGTCCACCAAAGGATTAGGCCAAAAGGGAATAGTGTTAATGCCGAAGCCAAAACAGCATTAATCCCTCCCTCCAATGTAAAAAGTCCAACGACTTTTGATCGTGTCATTCCTAAGGCCATTAGGGTTCCAATTTCTTTTCCGCGCCTAAAAATAGATAGTACCTGTGCGTTAAATATCCCCATTGCTGCCAATGATAGTAAAATCGTAAACATGATTTGATTGCCAGGCTTATCTGCCTCGATTGCTGCTTCAATATCTTGTATCAGATAGTCGACATCCCGATGAATCCAGGATCCAGAGTTTTTTATTTTTTCCTCTCCTATGGCATAAGAAACGTAAGTGACTTCGTTTTCCAAGGCTAACATTTCCTGTGCTTTTTTTAGAGGGATCCAAATATGTCCTATATCTAATTTGAAATTTTCAGTATTCATAATATGGACTACTGTACCTTCGTCTGCATCATAGGTACCATCAGAGTCAAGCCAGCGAATTGTAAAAGAGTCACCTATATTTAGCTTTGTATTATTTGCCATTCCTTTTCCAATCAATACAGGTATGTTTATGTCTTTATTTTTTTCTAAAGTATTTGTAGGCATGTTTACAATATTCTGGTTAGGATTAATTCCTTTCATGATGACCGGCATAATTCGACCGTTTGGATAGATTGCGGCCTGGCTCACTAGTATAGGAACTGCTTTATTATCTTTTACTAAATCACTGATTTCTTGAGGCAAAGTAGAATGAGATTCTTCAAATACCATTGGATCCGAAGGATCATATAATGGATGCCAATATGCACCACCAGCAATTTCTGTATCAATTGTGACCTGCTTTGCATGCTGTCGCATTCCATCATATAGTCCTGTTATAAAAATGATCATAAAGAAGGAAATAGATGTAATAAAAACATTTAAAAAAGTTCGTAGTCGGGCTCCTAATAAATTTTTTAATGCGATTTTAAATAACACTAAATATTTTCTTTTATTATTTTTTTATCATCAACAATGTTACCATCTTCTAAACGAATAATACGTTTTAGATATCCCATTATCTTTTCATCATGAGTTGCAAATACAAAGGAAGTATCTAACTCTTTATTAAGTTTTGTGAGTATCTTCATGATATTATGAGAATTTTCAGCATCCAGGTTTGCGGTCGGCTCATCCGCCATTACAAGTACTGGGTCATGGACAAGCGCTCTGGCGATGGCAGTTCTTTGGCATTCACCTCCACTAAGCATATTAGGTTTAGAGTTTCGTTTATCCGTAAGTCCAACCCACTCGATAGCTTGGTTCACTTTCTTTATTCGATCTACTTGATTTCTTTTATTTAGAATAAGTGGAAGTTCTATATTTTCAAAAACAGTGTACACCGGTAGCAAGTTATAACTTTGAAAAATAAACCCCATATATTTTCTCCGAAGCTTGGCTCGTTCGTTATGAGTCGTATTATCCAATGATTGATCTAAGACGCGGACTTTTCCTTCTGTTGAAGAGTCTAAACCTCCTATAATATTTAGTAAGGTTGTTTTTCCGGAGCCCGAAGGACCTACAAGACCCGTAAATTCCCCTTTACGGAGCTCTAGAGTTATATTTTTTAAGGCTGTGAAAAACTCCCTGCCTACAGGGAATTGTTTTACTAAGTTTTGAATTGAGATGACGGTGTTGTTTTCCATACTAATCCTTAGTGGTGGTATATGAACATGAATTGAATATTTGTACCAAATCCAGCGATTGATTTTGGGAGCGTATTTTCAGGTACATTATATTGATTCCTTTTTGGGTTTAGTGAAACTATCCAATTCAAACTATAATTATCAAATGTACTACTCCAACGCAAGTAATGATATGTTTTTTCTTCTGACCAGTCAAGCTGTGAAACATACATGGCTAAATGGGTCATGCCTATAGGTAAACTTGCCATAAACGCCGAATAATTTTTTGTTTTGTTTTGATCAGTGTTTTTATTTGAGGTGTACATTGTTTCTGCCATAATTAATACTCCATTTAAAATTGGAAGAGTGTAATCTGCTCCGAATGTTGCTAGTGTAACTTGAGTTTTTTTTGATTGAATTAAAGTGCTCTCATTCCAAAACCCTATAATACCATCATACCTATAATCAATAGCCACTCTGTTATGAGCTTTATCGATGGGAATACCTGTTTGTCCAATTATTTGGTAGGAGTTTTTTGGATCGGAGTGTATTGTAAGTCCTATTTCTCCTAGTGGCGAAAGGAATTCATATCTTCCGCCATAGGATATCGTATCTAAATCATCTTTAATCAACCAAGACCAGATAGTATTATTATTTGAGGAAAACCATTTTAGCCTTAATGCTTCTACTCCATTTGTTTCATTGGTAGGGTTTTTGATATCAAAACTATCAAACCATGAAAGAGGGCGAAGAATTTGTGTTGGACCAAATATAATTTTTTGTAGACCCAGTCTAGCCTCTAATTTTTCGTTTGAATAACGTGTCCAAATACGATAAGGACTTTCAATTGTTTTATAAAGTGAATCTCCCGAAAAATCCCTTTGTAGTTGATAACCCCATTCAAAATCTAATAAAGATTGAGTCGATATATCTTTTTTGAAAGAAAGAGTGGGGATGTAAGAAATACTTGACTGATATTTGGACCACTGTTTAGTAACATCATTTCCAGTAATAGCCCCTAACGTAAATATCCCCTTTGTCGAGAACTGGCCGCATATAATTGATGAATTCAGAATAATTCCAAATATTATGTATTTATTGCTATACATAAATAGATATTATAAAATTTTACAATTGAATATTATTTTTTGTTTGGGTTTGGCAGTACTAAGCAAAGAGCTGGTAATAGTGTAAGGTCACATATTAAGGCAGTCCCAATCATTACTGCTGATAGTAGACCAAATTGATAGGTTGGTAGGAATGCGGAAAGTAAGAGGACAGAAAAACCTGCTACAAGAACGGAGGTGGTAATTAATAAGGCTGAACCTGTATTCATTATGGTTGCTTTAATTGCATTTACACGGTTTTGACCATTTCTTAATTCTTTTCGATACCGGAGTAAAAAATGTAAGCTATCATCAACTGCAATTCCAAGGGCAACAGCAAATGTCATTGCAGTTGGAGGACGAATTGATATTCCCATCCATGCTAAAATTCCTAGCACTGTAAAAATAGGAATAAGGTTTGTTATTAGGCTTGCAAAAAGAATGGAATTGGCTCGAAACATAAATGCCATTATAATGCTGATTAAAATTAAAGCGAGGCCAAGACTATTTACAAGTGATTGAACGAGATAGTCATTTGTTTTTAATGCAACTACAGTTGTCCCCGTATACTCCAGATCGATATATTCAGAGAACACTTTTGAGATTGAATCTAGTTTAGAATAAATAATTTTCATTTCGTCAGAAGTTCTATCCTCAATAAGTCCTGTTATTCTTAAAATAGTCTTGTTATCGTTTACAAGTTTCATCTGCTGACTTGATTGGTTTTTTACAATTTGCTTTATAATTTGTTCATCATTCATTTTTTCAAGGTTTTTCGAGTGTATTCTTTTTGCAGATGCAATTAGATCATTTATTG
Source organism: Fidelibacterota bacterium (assembly GCA_045568995.1). Lineage (GTDB taxonomy): Bacteria > Fidelibacterota > Marinisomatia > Marinisomatales > UBA1611. Next base: position 5,787 of record JBJKZY010000047.1, read on the forward strand.
AAAAGAACCGGCTGTTTTTTAATTCTGATTTTAGAACATCTTCTACTTTTTTGGAGATTTCTAAAATTTCTTGATTAAGTACCGAAGTATTTTTATCATTTTTTTGCTCATTTGTTTTTATTAGAACTTCAAAAGGTAAAACTCCTCCAAAGTATTTTTCTGTGAGTTTAAGGTCTTGATATAATTTGTTTTTTGGTCTTAGGTCATCCATTAAAGATGAATTTGTGGAGATATCTTTTATTTTGTAAGTACATGTAATTACAATTAAGCTAGGTATTAAAATAAACATCCAAGGATTTTTAGGGATGGTATTGGATAACCAAGAAAGAGCAGGTAGAAAAAAATCTTTCTTTTTCACATGGAATTTTTTAGAAAAAATTATTCCAGAAGGAACAACCAATATAGAAACCAACCAAGCAATCATAACTCCAATAGAAATCTCCATTCCGAATTCTTGAACGATTTTAATTGAGGTTGTCATCAAAGCTAAAAACCCAATAGAAGTAGTGATGCTTGTTAAAAATATGACCCTGGACATTTGAGACATGGTTTGGAACATTGCTTGCTTGGGATTGGAGGGGGTTATTAAGAAGTTTTCTCTGAATCTAGCTTGAATGTGTATAGCATCTCCTATTCCGATAATAAAAAGAAGTGTAGGAACAATATATGTCATGATATTTATTTCTAGTCCTGTTAAACCCATAATTCCTAGAAGCCAAATAACGGTTATCAAAACTGTAAGCATTGGTAAAAAAACATATACCCAATTTCTAAAAACAAAGGTTAAAATTGAGATCAATAGAAAAGCTATTGGTGGTAAAAATAGAAAATTATCTCTAAGCATATAACGAACGTATTCGCTTCGCAAGACAGATACTCCTGAAAATGTCCATTCGGCGAATTGATTGGTAGTTAATTCCTTTATCTCTTTAAGTAGAGCAGTTCGGTTTTTATGATTGTTTGCATCATCTTTGAGAGCAACTATTATTGTCCCATATTGTAAATCTTTTGATAGTACTCGTGACCCAATCGATGGGTCCTGCTGGATATATTTTAATTTTTTTGTAATATGTTTTTCGTTCCAATCAAAGGTATCGTTATGTAAATCCCCCAGCCAAGCGTTTTCATCAATATCACTAAGAGTAAAAATGGATGCAATACTTTCTACTCCATTAAGAGCTTCAATTTTGTAGGTTAAATCCTCAAGCTGGGCGTATAAATTTTTATCATAAATATTATGTGGTTTGTATATAATAGTTATCACATTATCTTCTCTTCCAAATGTGTCTCTAAAAGAAAAATATTTTTCTACATTAGGGTCATTTTTAGAAAATAAATGTTCAATGGAGAAATCAATTTTTAGTTTTGGAATAGATAGTGCTAGAGCTATAGTGACAATAAAAACAATAAGCAGAGTGATTCTGGGGTGATCAATAACGGAATGAAAAAATCGATTTAACATATTTTAATTGAATTTGTTATTATAAGTAAGGTCTTTTTCAGTGAAAGTTATTTAAAAGATTTTTTAGACCAAAAACTAAAAAGTTCTAGAAGTTTAACTGTTATTGGGCCGGGCAAACCGTTGTTAATTATTATTGAATCTATCTTTTTAACGGGAATAATTCCTGATCCACTGTTTGTTAAGAATAATTCATCTACCCGATTAATATCAAATATATTAAGCTTTCCAAAAAAAATAGGAATTGGGGAGTTCTCAATGATTGTTCTTCTTGTTATCCTAGGAGGACAATATTCTTCCGGGTGAACAAGGAATTGGAAATCACCCAAAAAACATTGCTTTGACTGCCCTCTAATATGTAATTATTTCTATCCAGAAGTATTGCTTCAAAACAACTTTTTTTGTTTGCTTTTTTTATGCATCTAAGCATCCTTTGTAATCGGTTGTTTTAATGTCAGGAGTATCTCTTTTATATGAAATAGTTAACGTATCCACCATAAATTTATTTATCTAAATCTAAAGCGGTTGTATAAACTATAACTTTATTCTTAAAAACTATTATTCTTGCTCTTTGATCTTCTTCATAGAAATTATGTATGACCATCATAATCATTCTTTCAATTTCTTTTCTGGAGTATAATATTTTCAAATTTATTTTTTTGCAGATTGGGAAAGCCTGTCTAAATGTGGTTGTAGTAATACAGGTTTGAAATTTTTTGTTCTAAAAGTCTCATATAACCCAGTCTTTGTTTTGAAGGAATCTGTTCCAGGCTGAAGTTCATCTTCATCAAAAGACTTCCAGGCACCATTTACAAGAGCTTGAATCATTTTAGTAAATATAGGAAGAAAATATTTGGGACTTTAGTCTTCTGTAACTTTACCAGTTGCTCTAAGCTCCTTATTACGTTTCCACTCAGATTTTCCGTAAATGAATAATATTAATCCGATTGCCATAAAAAAAATACCTTGAACAAAAAATCTAAAATCAATTCTCACCAAAAAAATAAAAAACAGGAAAAGAGAAAAAAATGTTAATACAGTACCGCAGCCTATTAAAATCCCAAAGGTGGTCATTCGTTTGTTAAATAATTTTTTATTAATTATTTCTTTAGGTTTATCTGACTCAAGTTCCGCTTCTGAAGGCTTATTTGCAATATCAATGTTCTTTAGTTTTTTATAAAGTTGGGAGAATTCTTTAAACGAAGTCTTTATATCTTGAAAATTATGTAATTCTGAAACATCAATTTTGTACTTTAATAAAATACATTTATTTTCAAACTTCCACGTCCAGTTAGGATTTTTTGATATTTGTTCACGTATATTTTTATTGAAAAGTGCTCTAATTTTTAATTGGTTTTCTCCTGTTAGGTCAAATTTTTTAGAAAAATCTTTATCAGAAGTAAAATTAATGTCGTCCTGATTGGGGGATATACTGTCTATCCATTCATTTATGGGGTCAATGCGGCATTGTGGGAAAGTTAATGTGTCTGATTTTAGATGCAGAATGCGGTAATAATCTGAATTGTTTTTCCCTTTTCGAATTCTTTGGGTTGCAATCATCATATGTGGGTTGGAAGATTCTTTTGTGCATAAAACATCTAGTAGGTTTTGTTTTGAAAAAATAGCTCCATAAAAATATCTTAGCATGGAGTCTGGTTTTATTTCTGTATCTGGTTCCCATATATTATTTTCTATTTTACCAATTTCATTTTCGTATGGGATGTAATGGTCTCTGACTTTTTTTTGATAAACTAGCCAGGGAAAAAAATTTAAATTTTTCTGTGGTGAAGCTGTTTTGTTATGTAAACCCAAATCATTGGCAATGGACTCCAGCGCATTATATCTATCTTGCTTTCTTCCTTTTGGATCAAAGTAACCATCTATAAGCCATTGCGGAATGATAATAATTAAAAGTACAATATGAGATAGAATGAATATGGTAGGAATGAAGAACATCCAAAAACCAAGATCACTTAAAATATGTCCATTTGACAATAGAAACATATATCGTATCCTAAAGGCTGGTTATCTAAAACTACAAACAATCTAAAAATATTTACTATTTGTAATGTTTATTTTTAATTATAGATCTTTCCAATGTATAGGATTTTGAAATGTTGTAAAATATTCAATATTATTTTAACCTAATATTTTATTTAGCGATCATAAAAAATGTCTCGAGAAAAACTAGAAAAGATTTACGACCCTGCTTCCATTGAAGAAAAGTGGTATAAACATTGGATGGAAAAGGATTATTTCTCTGCAGACCCTAATTCAGAAAAAGAGCCCTACACGATCGTTATTCCCCCTCCTAATGTAACCGGTATGTTGACTGTGGGTCATGTTTTAAATAATACAATTCAAGATATTCTAATTCGAAAAGCAAGAATGGAAGGGAAAGAAGCCTGTTGGATTCCCGGAACAGATCATGCTTCGATTGCAACAGAGACGAAAGTTGTTGGAATGCTCCAAGAGAAAGGAATTAATAAACAAGATTTATCTAGGCAAGAATTTCTAAAGTATGCTTGGGATTGGAAGGAGAAATATGGTGGAATTATTATCAATCAGCTGAAAAGGCTTGGTTGCTCTTGCGATTGGAATAGAGAGCGATTTACAATGGATGATGGTTACACAAAAGCGGTACTCACTTCTTTTGTAAAACTGTATGAAAAAGGATATATATATAAGGGGCATAGATTGGTCAACTGGTGTCCTGTCTCTAAATCCGCCATTAGTGACGAAGAAGTCATTCACAAAGAGAGAAATGGTAGTCTTTGGTATTTTCGTTATCCAATAAAAGATTCATCTGAATGCGTAGTTGTAGCAACCACTAGACCTGAGACAATGCTTGGGGATACTGCTGTAGCAATCAATCCCGATGATAGTAGATATCAGCATTTGATAGGAAAGCATATTGTTTTACCAATTGTTGGAAGAGAAATACCTATTATTGCCGATAAATATGTAGACCCTCAGTTTGGAACTGGTTGTGTAAAAGTAACTCCTGCTCATGACCCTAATGATTTTCAAATGGGTGAAAGACATAATCTTAAATTTATAAACATAATGAATGATGATGCCTCGATGAATTCAAGTGTTCCAGATAAGTACATTGGACTTTCACGCGAAGATGCCCGTAAAGAAATTGTTAGAGATATTGAAAAAGAAGGATTCCTAGAAAAAAGAGAAGATTATCAGACTAAAATTGGATTTTCAGAAAGAGGTCAAGTTCCAATTGAATTCTACATGTCTGAGCAGTGGTTTATGAAAATGGATGAACTAATGAAGCCTGCAATGGAAGCGGTAAATAAAGGGAAAATAAACTTTTATCCTAAGCATTGGTCTAAAACATATAATCATTGGTTATTAAATATTAAAGACTGGTGTATTAGTCGCCAGCTTTTATGGGGACATCAAATACCTGTTTGGCATCACAAAGATGACAAAACAAAAATACATGTTTCTGTCAATGGACCCAGTGATGGGGAAAATTGGATACGTGATACTGATGTCCTTGATACATGGGCAAGCTCGTGGATTTGGCCAATGGGGGTGCATACATGGCCTGAGGAAGATGAAGGATTAAAGAAGTTTTATCCTACAAATACTTTGGTTACTGGACCAGACATCATATTTTTTTGGGTAGCTCGAATGATTATGTCAGGGTATGAATTTATGGGTCAATTACCATTTAAAGATGTTTACTTTACTTCTATTCTTAGGGATGATACCGGGCAAAAATTAAGTAAGTCACTTGGTAATTCTCCAGACCCTTTTGATTTGTTTGATGAATATGGGACTGATGCTGTTCGTTTCGGGGTTATGTTGATGGCGCCACAGGGTTTGGATGTGCTCTTTTCAAAAGAAAGGCTTGAAATTGGTAGAAATTTCATGAATAAGATATGGAATGCTTGTCGGTTTCTACAAATGAATATTTCTGAAAACGGTATTCCTGACATTGATATAGATTATAAAAAAACAGATTTGCCTGAACAATGGATTCTCAGCAGATTGGAAAAAATGGTTAGAGATTATAACTATCATTTAGATCGATTTCGTTTTAATGAGGCCGCTAAATCTTTATATGATTTTACATGGAATGATTTCTGTGATTGGTATATCGAAATTGCGAAGATCCGATTTTATGGTAGTAATAATGAACAAGCTGATATCGCTAGGTCAGTTGCATTGGAATGTGTACGATCAGTTTTAATCTTAATGCATCCATTTACACCTTTTATTACTGAAGAACTTTGGTCTTTTTTCGCCGAAGAGAATTCAAGTGATATAATTATCTCTGATTGGAAAAAAACGGGTGGAATCAATAATGATCCTGCTGAAAATAGTATGAACATTTTAAAAAATATTGTGACTGATATTCGATCTGTTCGAAGTAGAATGAATGTTGCTCCATCTAAATATTCAGATTTAGTAATACAGTGTAAAGAAGAAGATCAAGTGTTTATCAAAGAGCATTCCTCTTTATTAAAGTCTTTAGCAAGGATTTCAAAAATTACAATGGCGGAAGATGTGGTAAAGCCTCCAAAGTCGGCTACGGCAATATCTAACGGTATGGAGTTGTATATTCCACTTGGAGGATTAGTAAATTTGGAAGAAGAAAAGAATAGAATGGATAAAAGAACTTTGGATATTAATAGGTTGTTATCAAATATTAATTTAAAGCTTTCAAACGAAAATTTTTTAAAAAGAGCGCCAGAATCTGTTGTAGAAAAAGAACGGTTTAATCAGAAAAAGTTGAATCAAGAATTGGAAAAAATCACTAAAAACTTGGAGATGATTCAATGAACAAGGTGTACATAGTTATTTTACTTTCTACTTTTCTTTATACTCAGTCGCAGAATGCTTCACTTACAATTTATAAGGATGGCACTGCTCTTGTAAAACAGCCTGTAAATTGGTCAATAAAATCTGGATATAATTATAGAACATGGGATAAGCTTCCTAATGGCATAGATCGAGACACGCCATTTTTAAATGTTGCTGGAGTTGATATTATTTCTCAACGTTTTAATGATAATGTGTTTTCTGGATCTGATTATTTTAATGGACTCCGTGGACAACAAGTCCAGATTAAACCTACAGATGGGAAGCTAGTAAAAGGTGCACTTTTAGAGATTACTAACGATTTTGTTACTTTATCCAGACAAACTGGGGTCATATCTTTTAATAGAAACGAAGTCCAATCTATAAGTACGAAATCTCAAAAGATTAATCCTATTTTTACTCCCTTTATTTCATGGGAGTTGAAATCGAAAGGGAATAGTAAAATTTCGGGAGAATTAGTTTATAAATCTGCCAATTTTTCTTGGAGCACCGTCTACCGTTTGAAAATGGTCAACGAAGAAAAGGGAGAGTTAATTGCAGAGGCTGTTGTTTCAAATAAGTCAGATATGGGTTTTCAAGATGCGAGGTTGCAATTAGTTGAAGGAAATCTGAATAAAGCGAATTTTAAGAATCCGCGTCCTGAGAAAATAAGTAGGGCATTAGCAGCTTCAGGTGGTATGCTAAATATGAGCAAAGATCAATTAGGAGACTATCATATTTATTCCTTAAATGACAAGCATAATTTAGACGCGAAAGAAAGTATTACGGTTAGAATGTATGGTCCTTTAGAAGTTGGATATAACAAAAAATATGTCTTTGAAAACTCTGAGCGGAGGCAGAAAGAAGAGCCTCTTGAAGTTCAACTTACTATGGAAAACACAGAATCAAATGGTTTAGGAATTTCACTGCCTGGTGGGAAAGTGGAAATGTATTCATATAATATTTCAAGCGGATTGGAGTATATAGGCGCTGATAATATGGGGCAGGTTCCAAAGGGAAGATCCACAACTTTTAGTTCCGGACGCGCATTTGATGTAATAGGAAATAGAAAAGTATTAAATTACGATAGACAAAGAAAAAGTGAGGAAGCAGTCATTGAAATTAAAGTGACTAATGCAAGGAATGAAGAAGTGGAAATTCTACTTGTCGAGCATATCAATGGAGATTGGATAATAAAAGATCCCTCTTTAAATTATCAAAAGAAAGATGCCTCTACAATCCATTTTGTTTTTTCTGTGCAGGCAGGTGAAACAAAAAGTGTTTATTATACCTATCGTAAGGAATGGAAATAAATTTTTAAAAGGAAAAATATTTGGAGCTCACCTCTCCTGTTTCTACTATAAATGGTTTAGGTCCAGCCAGGGTAAAAATCTTAAACGAAAAAGGTATTTTTACTTGTAGCGATATTCTATATTATTTTCCAAGAAAGCATTTAGACCGAACCTCTGTTAACTCAGTAAATAAACTTGTAAAAGGGGACTCGGTTACAATAATTGCCTCAGTTGAGACTTTTGGTGAAAAGCCAATAAGAAGGGGTAAAATTTTCCAAGTAGTTGTTTCAGATGGAACTGGGTTAGCAACCTTATCTTGGTTTAATGGTGGTAAATACATTAAAAAAATGATAAAGATAGGTCAAAAATTAGTGATTTTTGGCAAAGTTGAGTGGTTTAATGGATTTGTAATTACTCATCCAGAGATTGAAGTAATTGACGATGGGGAGGTTAATATACCTTCTGGTGGAATCATTCCTATTTATCCTCTAACAAAAGAGATGGCTTTTGTTGGCTTAGAACAAAGAAGGTTACGTAAAATAATACAATGTATTTTTGATTCTCAAATTTTAATCTCTGATTTTTTTTCTAAGTCAATTCTACAAAAATGCAAACTTATTCCTTTAGACAAAGCATTGCAATTAATCCATTGCTCTGAAAATAATCACGATCTTAAGTCTGCCGTTAGAAGGTTAAAGTTTGACGAGCATTTTTTTCTTCAATTGCTGGTAGCATTAAAAAAATATAATATTCAAAAGGTTGGAACTAAGGCCTTGCTAGATATAGGTCCGTATTTTAAAATAATTTCTGAAAGTCTTAGTTTTGAATTAACAAAAGCTCAAAAAAAAGTAATCCAAGAGATTCACGATGATTTAAAAATTTCAAGGCCTATGAACCGCTTGATCCAAGGTGATGTTGGTTGTGGAAAAACCATTGTGGCAATTTTAGTTTCTTCGTTAGCTGTAGGAAATAATAGGCAAGTTGCAGTAATGGCCCCAACGGAAATATTAGCGAGGCAACATTATTCATCCTTCAAAAATGAATTTGACAAGGTAAATATCCCTTGTTGTCTGCTTGTTGGTAAAATGAAAAAAACAGAGAGATTTGCAATCCTAAAGGGGTTAAAAGAAGGAAAAATTTCTGTGGTAGTTGGCACTCATGCATTGATACAAGAAGATGTCCAATTTAACACATTGGGGCTTGTTATTATTGATGAACAGCATAGGTTTGGTGTAAATCAACGTCTTAAGCTTCAAGAAAAAGGAGACAATCCTCATTTAATGTCGATGACGGCAACGCCTATCCCTCGTACTCTTTCAATCACTTATCATGGAGATATGGATTTATCTATAATTGATGAATTACCTAAGAATAGAATTCCAGTTACTACGAAAGTTGTGGATCAAACTAAAATAGGAAAAGTTTATGATTTCATTAAAACTAAAGTAACATTAGGTAGGCAGGCAATAATTGTATATCCATTGGTTAAAGAATCGGAAAAGTCTGATTTAGCAGCAGCAATAGATGCTTATGAATCACTTTCCGCTTTCCAATTTTCGAAAATAAAATTGGGCCTTGTACATGGGAAATTGAGTCCAGAAGAAAAAGAAAAGGTAATTAGTCAATTCAATAAAAATAGAATAAATGTTCTTATATCTACAACTGTAGTTGAAGTGGGGTTAGATGTTCCGAATGCTACTATAATGCTTGTAGAGCACGCAGAAAGATTTGGGTTGACACAACTACATCAGTTAAGGGGAAGAGTAGGAAGAGGCTCAGAAAAAAGTTATTGTATATTAGTTAAAAGAAATCATTCTAATATGTCCCGAACACGCTTAGCGATAATGGAAAGAACAAACGATGGCTTTCTTATCGCCGATGAGGATCTTAAACTGAGAGGCCCTGGACAAGTCTTTGGGCAAAAGCAATCGGGGTTCTTTCAATATAAAATAGCAGATATAGTTAAAGATGGAGAAATAATTCGAGAGGCAAGAGAGTTAGCTTTTGAATTAGTGAAGTTAGATCCAACCTTAAGTAAATCATTTAATAAAGATATAAAAGAAATTTTCGCAAAAAAATACTCACATAATTTAGAAAATTTAAAATTAATTTGATTAATACTCATTTTGTATAGTTTTTGTTGGAACTAAATTACCCTCTTTAAACACTATAGTAAAAAAAGGTATATGTTGTTCTAATGTCAAAAACATTTTTAGACGAAGATGAAAATTTATTTTCATATGTTGTGGATACTTTCAGATCTAGCGCTTCTATTTCAATGGGAAAAACACAGAACCCGGTAACAAAAAAAACAGATATTAATCTTGACCAGGCTAAATATTATTTAGATATATTATCCATGTTGCAAAAAAAAACAGAAAATAATTTAACAGAATATGAGGAACAAATGCTCATTAATATTGTAAGTGAATTAAAGATGAATTTTATTGAGGTAAAGCAATCGATTGATAATGTAAATGGTGCTTCAGTTAGTATGAAAAAAAATAAGAAAAAATAGAATGATAAGCTCCAAATACATCAATATAAATCGTATTCTAGCGGTAGCTACTTTTTTAATATCGTTTATTGTATATTTTGATACGATGGCTCCAAGTGTCTCTTATTGGGACTGTGGAGAATTTATAGCAGTATCTTACACCTTAGGTGTGCCTCATCCACCAGGTAGTCCTCTATTCCTTTTACTTGGTAGGATCGCCTCGATGATACCAATTAGTGAAGATATAGCATTTCGAGTAAATATTTTATCTCCCCTTGTTAGTGCTTTTGCGGTTTTATTTTTATATCTTATAATTGTACAACTTGTAAATCAATGGCGCGGAAAAATTGAATCGACTACTGATGCATTGATTTCATTTGGAGCTGGTGTTGTAGGTGCTCTAACATTTGCTTTTACCGATAGTCATTGGTTTAATGCTGTTGAAGCAGAGGTTTATGCCTTTAGTACATTTTTTACCGCTATAGTTGTTTGGCTTGCGCTTTTATGGAATGAAAAAGCTGATGAAAAGGGTAATGAAAGATATATTCTAATAATTTCATATATGATAGGTTTGGCAACTGGTCTACACCTTCTTAACTTACTTACTATACCTTTTGTAGCGTTATTGATCTACTTTCGAAAATTTAAATTTGAATGGACTTCTTTTGGAATTTTAGTTGCTCTAACAGGTCTTGTTTTTTTTATTATTCATAATGTCATTATTAAAGGTATGCCCAAGATAGCTGATGCGATTGGAGTGTCACTTACAGGACTTTTAATTATAGCAATCTTTTCGGGTATGGTGTGGGCAGTATTAAATCACAAACAATTGATATCAATTGTTTTAACATCAATGGTCTTAATACTAATTGGATATTCAACATACGCTCTCATATTTATTCGTTCAAATCAAGATCCTGGTATTGATGAAAATGATCCAGAAACTGTGGAGGCTTTTATTTCCTATCTTGAAAGAGAGCAGTATGGTGATGTAGGAATGTTCCCTAGAAGATTTAAAGGTATTAAACCCATGCATGAGGTAGTTGGATATCCTGAAGGTCCAGGTAGACAATTTTCAGCGTCTCAGGAAAGCGATTACAGAAGTCATCAATCCAATAAACAGTGGAAGTTTTTTTGGGATTACCAGATCAGGAAGATGTATAATAGATATTTTTTATGGCAATTTGCGGGTAGAGGGCCTTCCTCAGATCCAGGTGTGATTTCAATGGGTGCAAATAATAGAGAAGATGGAATAGATTTAACTCAGTTTGGTCTGCCGCTAGCTTTTATACTTGGAATTATTGGAATGCTTTATCATGGTTATCGTGATGAAAAAATGGCATTTTCTGTGATGGCTTTATTTATAATGACTGGATATGCAATAATTTTATACCTTAATCAAGATAATCCTCAACCTAGAGAGCGAGATTATTCATATGTTGGTAGTTTTTTCGCTTTTTCTATTTGGATTGGGATAGGTACGGCTGCCATTAGTGAATGGATTAGTCAAAAGTTAAATAATAAAGACCTAGCTAAAAGAGTAATAGTTATAGTTATTGCATTGCAAATTATTTTTATACCCACCGTAATGGCTCGGGCTAATTATCACTCTCATGACAGATCAGGGAATTTTGTTGCCTGGGATTATAGTTATAATCTTTTACAATCTTGTGGCCCGAATGGAATCATTTTTACCAACGGTGATAATGATACTTTCCCACTTTGGTACTTACAAGAAGTTGAGAAGCTTAGGACCGACGTTGCAGTTGTCAATTTAAGTTTGTTAAATACTCCATGGTATATCAAGCAATGGAGAGATAAAAGGTCAAAAGAGACAAAGTTTATTAATTACAGCGATAAAGCTATTGACAAATTAACCTCAACTCTTCAGCAATGGGAAACAAGGCTTGTTCAAGTTCCGGTATATAATGACCCAAAGAATGAAAAGGGATATATCGAGTGGGAAATGAAGCCTACCTATGCAGGACAAGCTTTACGTGTTCAGGATATGATGATTATGAAAATAATAAGTGATGCTGCATGGAGAATACCAATATATTTTGCTGTAACTGTTTCTCAGCAAAATCGAATTGGCTTAGATCAATACTTAGATATGCAAGGTCTTACATTTCAGTTGAAAAGTCATAAAACAAAGCCAGTCGATACAGAAAAAATGTATGAAAACCTTATGACTGCAATAGGGCCAGATTCTTGGTCAACAAATTTTGCACATAATGAGTTCTATAAATATGGAGATGAAAGCATACCAAAAGATATTAGTCAAAATGGGAATTATGTAAATTGGTCAAAGGGATATCAGCCGGGTTATATGTTCCGAAACCTGGGTAACGAAAGGATCTACTACAATAAACAAACAAAGCGACTACTTCAAAATTATCGAAGTGCATATATGCAATTAGCGGTAACCTATTATATGGAATATCAGAGGAAAGATAAAAAGGGAAAAGAAGACCTTGAGCCTAGAATGGAGGAATTAAAAAATAAAATTATTCAGGTTTTAGATAGAATGGATAAAAATATTCCTGCACATGTAATCCCAATTCAATCTGAAGATTTACATTATCAAATTGCTAGAATATATGGAGACCTTGAAGAAAAAGAGGCGATGCGATCTATTCTAGAAACTTTAGTAAATCATCCAAATGGTAGGCCTCTTAATAGAGTTGAATATGCGAATACATTTTTCAAGGAACTTGATGACACTGAAAAATCTTTGCAAATCCTTGAGGGTATGCGTTCTGATTATTTGAGAAAAGAAAGCATGCTCAAAACAAGAGGATTTAGTAAAAAAACTGTAAAAAAAGGTGAGTGGGGTAGATGGCAAAAAGCCTATCCTGAAATTGTTTCGTCCTTAGTTTTTATCTATAGAGAAAACAATCAATTAATTGAAGCTGAATCAATTTTATCTGAATGGGTTTCTCGAAATCCAAGTGATGGTAATGCGAAAAAAATATTGGAAGAGGTTCGCTCCGGCGGATAGAACAATAATTCGGTATGACCGAATATAATGTAAGAGTTTCAATAGTTATTCCACATTGGAATGGTATTGATACATTATCTGAATGCCTAATATCGCTATTTAAAACCAGGCATGATTCTTATGAAGTTATAGTAGTAGATAATGCATCCACCGATGGATCCCAGTCATGGGTAAAAAATACATATCCTCAAGTTAAACTAATAGAGAATGATAAAAACTATGGTTATGCAGGTGGTTGCAATCGTGGAGCATTAGAAGCAAATGGTGATTATCTTGTTTTCCTTAATAATGATACAATTCAAGATCCAGATTGGATAAAAAATTTGGAAAACTTTATTAAGAAAGATAACATGATTGCCGCTGTCCAGCCTAAAATTCTAAATTACTTTAACAACAATATTTTTGATTATGCTGGAGGTTCAGGTGGGCATATGGATTGGTTTTGTTTTCCATTTGCTAGAGGAAGAATTTTTTCAAAGCAAGAGAGAGATATCGGCCAATATAATGATCCAAAACAATGTTTTTGGTCTTCAGGAACTGCTTTTCTGGTAAGAAAAGATTTGTTTTTTGAAGCAGGAAAGTTTGATGAATATTTTTTTTCACATATGGAAGAAATAGATTTATGCTGGCGTCTTCAGGCAATGGGTTTTCAAATTTGGGCAGAACCTGATGCTATAGTTTATCATAAAAATGCTTTATCAATGCCAATGCATAGTCACAAAAAGCATTATCTTAATCATCGTAATTCATTACTAATGCTTTTTGGGAATTATTCATTTAAAAACACTTTAATTTTGGGATCCGGGAGAATAATGTTTGAATTGATCGCGTTGGGATATTGCATGTTAAAACTTGATTGGAAACATGCCTCCGCGATTATTAGATCTTTACTGTATCTACTATTTCACGTAAATCTTATTTTAAAAAGGCGATATAATTTTAAAAAAATTCGAAGAGAAAAAGAAAAAAATATAATGAAAAATATTTTAAGAAATTCTATTGTGATTAATTACTATCTAAAAAGGGTGCAAGTCTATTCAGAAATAGATTCAATGGATTCTTGATAAAAATCCATTCTATCTGGGTCTAAACTTTTCATGTCTTTTAAGAGATCTATTTGACCAAGTTTTATAAGGATGTCTGCAATTTTTTCTGAGTTTATTTTTAAAAAATATTGAGTGTGACTATCTCTGCCTACATTTTGAAATGATTCCTCAAGCCCGTCCAACATAATATTTAATTCTTGTATGACTTCATCCATATTACCGTCTCTAAATAAATCTAAAGACAAATACCAAGCAAGTCTTGCTTTGCGCAGTCCCATATTGCGATTTAGATTGTCTACTAGAGTTATGCGTGAACCCCATCCTTTTTTATAATCTGACGAAGACCCTCTTAATGCTATATCACGAGAGAGTTCAAGAGAACTATTCCCTCCATTAAACTCATAGGTATCAATTTCTCCAGCTAATATTAAGTGAGCATAATAAGCTAAAAAGCTAGTAATTGGTTCGAATAATACGGGATCATAATATAGACTACTTCCAGAATTATAAAAAAATTGAACGCTTTTATCAAAGTATCTCAAATCAGCTCCATTGGAGAATAGTGCCTGGCAATTATAAATTGATTCATTTCCTTTTTGTGTAACACCTTCAAAAATAATTTGAACATATAGATTGATGTCAAGGTCGCTATAATTATCATCCCAAACCGTACTTTGGAAGAAGTTTTTGACATCGTTTTTTAAATTGATAATTTCATGTTTTTCATCACTTCTTAGCAATCGATCATCAACAGTGACATCTACAGAATAAAATTGGCCAAAAAGAATGTTTATATAAAAAATTGATATTAAAAAAGATGCGACTACTTTTAGCATAATAGGAAATTGAGAAAAACATTATGACTTTACAAGGTGTTTGTTTTTGGTATAAAAAAGTAATTTACGGAATGAAAAATCTAAAAAATTTAATAGACTTAGATAAGTATGAATTTGCAAAGTCTATTTTAGCTACTGCTGGTAAACTAGGTAAAAATGAAAACATTGAAGTGTATGTGGTTGGTGGTTTTGTTCGCGACTTATTAATGGAGCAACCGTTAAATGATATCGATTTAATGGTAGTAGGTGATGGTATTGGTTTTGCAGAAAAGCTAGCCCGTAAGCTTGGACAAAAAAAGATTGTTCCTTTCACCAAATTTGGAACTGCTATTATTCCAAATAAAAAAATGAATATTGAAGTCGCAACAGCTCGAACTGAATCCTATTCAAAAAGTTCTAGAAAACCAACAGAAGTTGTTTACACAAGCCTTGAAGGTGACTTGTCTCGAAGAGATTTTACTATCAATGCTATGGCGATGAATATCCTTCCCAATCGATTCGGGGAATTAACTGATCCATATAATGGTGAAGAAGACATTAGAAGTAAGGTTCTTAAAACTCCACTAGACCCAGATGAAACGTTTGCTGAAGATCCTTTGAGGATGATGAGAGCGGCATATTTTTCTTCAAAATTAAAATTCAAACTCGGTCAACCCTTAATTAATTCTATGAAAAAGACATCGTCTAGAATTGAAATTGTATCTGCGGAACGAATTCGTGATGAGTTTATTAAAATACTAAAAACAGAGAAACCTTCAATTGGTATCATTGTTTTACAAAAAGCAGGTTTGTTGAAGCATGTTTTCCCAGAAATTGATAGGATGTATGGTATGGATCAAACATCTGAATGGCATCATAAAGATATTTTTGCACATACTATACAAGTAGTAGATAATGCTGCAAAATTATCAAATAAAATGGAAATTCGTTTTGCTGCTTTGGTGCATGACATTGCAAAACCTCAGACAAGAAGGATTGATAAAAAGAAAGGGTACACCTTTCATGGACATGATGCGGTTGGAGAGCGAATGATCAATGAGGTAGCAAGTAGGATGAAGCTACCGAATGTTTTAAAATCTTATTTAAAAAAGCTGACACTATTACACCTTAGGCCTATTGCTTTAGTTAAAGATATTGTAACGGATTCTGCAGTGCGAAGATTGATGGTTGCTGCAGGAGACGACTTAGAAGATCTGATGGTTTTATGCCGAGCTGATATAACCACTAAAAACCCTAAGCGAGTAGAAAAATATTTAAAAAATTTTGGAAAAGTAGAAGAAAAAATGAAGAGTGTTTTGGAGAAAGATTCAATTAAATCTTTTCAGTCTCCAGTCCGTGGTAAAGAGATTATGGAAGTATGTGGTATCAGTGAAGGTCCAAATGTTGGGCAGATAAAACAAAGGATTGAAGAGGCAATTTTAAACGGAGATATACAAAACACTCACAAACAAGCGTTATCATTTTTAATGAAGATAAAAGAAAATAATTAGAAGTAACTAAACTAAATTTTAATTATAATTAAGTATTATAAAATTTAGATATGCAATTAAAAAGATTGACTATTTTATTAATGAGAAATCTACTGCCTCTTTCTGTTACTTTTGCGATGAGCCTATTTGGACAAGATTATAGCCTGAATGATTGCATCCAAACTGCATTAAGTCAGAAAAAAACAGTTCTTTCTGCGAGCTTAGAAGTTTTATCAGCTGAAAAAGGTTTAAAGGCTTCTTTTAGTGGGATCTTGCCATCTATACAAGCAGTAAGCGGACTGTCTCAGAATCGTTTTCCGGAGAGAGAAACCATTGGAGTTAACTTTGAAAGCTTTTCTATAGATACAAATCAGATTAGCAATATAAATAATTTTTCAGCAGGTTTATCATTGAATCAGTTAATATATGATGGGGGAAGATCAAGGAATCAAATTCAGCAGGCGCGAACGAATTTAGATATTGCACTTTTTAGTCAAAGGCAAATAAAAACAAATGTGATTCAAAAAGTTATTCAATCGTATTACAATCTTTTGCAGGCACAAAAGCTAAATGATGTTTCAGAAAAAAATTTAGAAATGTCGGAGAGTCAAGTTGCTCTTGTTGAAAAGCAATTTGAACTTGGGGTTGTCAAAAAAACGGATCTTTTAAAAGCAAAAGTAGCAAGTGGACAAGCTCGTGTCGATGCGCTAAATAAAAAAGTAAATTATGAAAATAGTCGAAGGGTTTTGTTCAATGATATGGGGCTTCAAGACTTCGGACAAAATATTACTGTTATGGATGAGGACTGG
>JBJKZY010000048.1:0-22275 GCA_045568995.1 Fidelibacterota bacterium
TGGGCAATCTGGAATACTCCATCGCATGCATTCAAATATCCTTCTTCTATGATGGTTTTCAGCCTTGGGCAATCTGAGCAATACGGATATTATAAGCGTGTTACCAATTGGAGTTCTAGATTTGATAGTGACCTTGCTGAAGAAATTGCTAACCCAGAACGCTTAGCAATTGGCACCCTAGACTTTAACTTTGTTTTTACATATTTATCTCCAATTTTAATAATTATACTACTTTTTAACATCGGAGGATTAGAAAAAGACCTTAAATTTGAAAATCTCGTGTATTTGCAAAGTGTTTCTAAAAGATATTGGCTATTAATACGGTTTTTATTTTATTTTGTTGTTTTAGCTTTAACATCATTCATTTTATTATTTTTCTATGCTTTAATTGCTGATGTTTTTCTAAATGACTCTTTCAATTTCATTGGTTTATTGTCATCCATTATTCTATATCTATTGTTTTGGTTTGCTTTTTTTTACATTATTAATTTTTACGGGAAAGGTAGTTCAGATAATGCCATAAAGATGATATCCTTGTGGCTAGCATTATGCATAGTTATTCCTGGTATAGTTCATCAGGTTACATCAATAATATATCCCCTAAATTATATGACAGATTACTTAGATGTAAGTAGAGAACAAAGAGGGAAGATCTTTGATTTATCGCCTGATAGTCTTGAAATAAAGCTGGTAAATGAATTCCCATGGTTAAAGAATACACTGTATGCTGCAGATTCAACTATGAACAATAGTATTGTAAATAGGAGTGTTTCTGGATTGGTAAATGTTCTCAACAAAAACATCGCTTTAAAGATTGAAAATTCGAATGAAGATAAAAATCAATTTATTAAAAAATTTAATTTCCTTAACCCCGTTACTTCCTTCCAAAATCATATTAATAGTCTTTCTGGCACAGATTATTATGCTTATTTAAGTTTCAGAAATTATATACAATCAATTATCGATATAAAAATAAGATTAATACTTGAAGACACATGGAATAAAGTTCCAGTTAGTAAGGATAGATATATTGAGTATGTCAATAAATTTCAATAAAAATGATGGGTGCTATTTTTAATCTTCATGTCAAAAGAATCCCAAGATAATTCAATGGCATACTAGTACTCATCAATAAATTTAGGTAAATTTGAAAGTATGCTTAGTTTAATAAATATTTCTATAAAAAAAATAATCTTAGAGCCATTAAACTCTAAGTCTGATACCGTTGGCGCATTTGCAAGTGGTTTGTGTATGGTGCATTGTCTTTCTACTCCATTTTTTTTTATAGCGTCAGCATGTACATCTAGCTGTTGTAATAATACTCCTTTGTGGTGGCAGTGGATGGACTATTTGTTTTTAGGAATATCCTTTATTGCGATTCAGCAAGCAACAAAATCATCAACAAAAGAATGGGTTGTCCAAGGACTTTGGATATCCTGGATAGCTTTATTTTTTACTATAGTTAACGTAAAGCTAGAATGGGTACAATTGCATTCAAATATAAAATTTATCCCTGCTTTTTTGCTTGTAGGATTGCATATGTATAACATGCGATATTGTCGATGTGAAAAGGAATGCTGCTAAAAAATTAATAACAGAAGAAATGAAAGAAAATGAAAGAAAATGAATTTCCAGTCTTAAAAATTTCAAATGTAGAATGGGATGAAGATCATGAGGAGCTAGAAAAACTACCAAGGAATTTTGAATTAAAATGGGGTTCAAAAGATTGGGACGTAGGAGTTGTTTCTGAATGGATAAGTCAAAAATTTGATTGGGTTTTCAATAGTGTTAATATTAAGCAAATAGGGACTTGGCAGGAAGAAAGTGGCTGAGGAGGTTGCTGTTAAATTAGCTGCAGTTGCATCTAAATGTACTGACTATTAATTATTTAATGGAATCCATTCACAAAAAGCATTTTTATAGCAGAGAATTGAGTCCTTCCTACCTTGAGCCTAAAATAAAAGGTTTATGCTTACCAAGTACTATCCTATATGTTCCTGGTTTTTAGAATTTTTGTTAGAAGATACATTAATTAGGAATAAGTCTGCCATTTTCAGATAACAATACTACTGTAGACTTTTTTCCTAGATATTTTAAAGAGATGTTTATCACCTTCCTTCGTGTAAATTTAAGAATAAGAATGTTGTTGTCTATTTAGTTTTTCCTTAAAAATGAGCCAGTTAAGTAATATAAGAGTTCGATTTGCCCCTAGTCCTACAGGTGAGTTGCATTTAGGAAGTGCGAGAACTGCCTTATTTAATTATCTCTTTGCTAAAAATAATCAAGGAAAGTTTCTTTTGCGAATCGAGGATACGGATACAGAGCGATCCCGAAAAGTGCATATAGAACAGGCAATAAATTCGATAAGGTGGTTGGGACTTAAGCCTGATGAAGAAATAGTTTTTCAATCACGACGATCTAAAATATATAAAAAGTATTTAAATTATTTACTCACATCAGGCAAAGCCTACCGATGCTTTGCTTCGAAGAAAGAATTACAGTTAATACGTCAGAAAACAAATTCATTTCAATATAATGGTCTTTGGAGAAATAAAAGTGATGAAGAAATAAATGAACAGTTAGAGTTGGGTAGTCCGCATACAATACGATTAAAAACTCCGAACAAAGGTCATATTGTTTTTGATGATTTGATATATGGTGAAATTAGAGTTTCTAATAGTGAAATTGATGATTTTATTATTAGAAGATCTGACGGGTCCCCTGTCTATAATTTTACAAATGTAGTAGATGATCACGACATGGGTATAAGTCACGTAATACGAGGAGAAGATCATGTCTCTAATACCCCGAAACAATTACATATTTATCAATCACTAGGTTTTGATAATCCTTTTTTTGCTCATCTACCAATGATCTTAGGAGAAGATAAAAAAAAATTAAGCAAGAGGCATGGAGCTGAAAGTGTAGAATCATATAGAGATAAAGGTTTTCAGCCTGGTCCTTTGATTAATTATTTAGCCTTGCTAGGATGGAATCCAGGAACTAATGAAGAAATAATGGACTTAACACAACTTATTTCAAAATACGATGTGCAAAAAGTGCAAAAGAAAAGTGCGGTATTTGACTCAAAAAAGTTTAGTTGGGTAAGTTCGCAATATCTTATAAAACAAGATCTTAATACGATATTGCAATCGATTAGAAGCTTAGAGCCTAGTTGGGGAGCAAATAAAACAGAGGACTTTTGCATGAGAGTAATTGATCTAATGATTCCTCGTTGCAATTTTATTGGGGATATTATTAAAGAGTCTCATTACTTTTTTGATTATCCAAAAGCATACAATCTTGACGACCAAAAGAAGGTGTGGAAGGAAAAAACTGCGATAATTTTAAAAGACGTAATGAAACTTTATGAAAAAGTAGATTGCCAAGACCATCAAGGTTTAGAAGGCTTATTTAAAGAATATATAAAGTCTTCTGGCCACGGTTTTGGGCAAGTCATGAAACCAATGAGATTAGCAATATGTGGAAGTTTGACTGGTCCTTCTCTATTTGATTTAATGGACCTGATAGGAATTGACGATTCTTTGAAACGTATAAGTAAATATAAAAATAAATTTAATAATGATTGATAAAAGTAATACTTTAGATAAAAATTTCATCCAGAAAATTATTGACCTAGACTTAGATACTAATAAATGGGAAGGCAGAGTGCATACGAGGTTCCCTCCAGAACCAAATGGATATTTACATATAGGTCATGCTAAATCTATTTGTTTGAACTTTGGATTAGCTGAGCAATATGGGGGTAAATGTAACTTAAGGTTTGATGATACAAATCCTTTAAAAGAGGAAACTGAATATGTGGAATCAATAATTGAAGACGTTAAATGGTTGGGGTACCAATGGAGTGGAGATCCATTATTTGCTTCAGATTACTTTGACCAAATGCATGACTATGCTTTGAAGCTTATAAAAAATGGCAAGGCGTATGTCTGCGATCAAAATTTAGATGAGATTAGAAAGTTTAGAGGTACATTGACAAACCCTGGTAAAGATAGTCCTTATCGAACTCGAAGTACAGAAGAGAATTTTGGATTGTTTGAAAGGATGAAAAATGGAAAATTTAAAAATGGTGAGAAAACTCTTAGGGCTAAAATCGATATGTCTCACCCAAATCTAAATATGCGTGACCCTGTTCTTTATCGTATTCTACATGTAAAACATCATCGAACAGGATCCAAATGGTGTATTTATCCAATGTACGATTGGGCACATGGCTTAGAAGACTCTATTGAAAAGATTACACATTCAATTTGTACTTTAGAGTTTGAAGATCATAGGCCATTGTATGATTGGTATATCAATCAGTTGGAAGTATATCATCCACAGCAGATTGAATTTGCTCGTTTAAATATTAACTTTACAGTATTAAGTAAAAGAAAATTAAAAAAACTGGTAGATGAAAAACATGTAGATGGTTGGGATGACCCTAGAATGCCTACAATTTCTGGTTTGCGTCGTAGAGGGTATACTCCTTCTGCTATTCGAAGTTTTTCTAATAGCGTTGGTGTCACAAAAAGAAATTCAATAATTGATGTAGTTCGATTAGAGAACTCATTAAGGGAAGAGTTAAATAAAACTGCTAATAGAGTACTTGCTGTAGTTGACCCTATAAAAATAATAATTACCAACTATCCTGAAAATAAAATTGAAATGATAGAAGCTGTTAATAATCCTGAGAATCCTAATTCAGGAACCAGGAAAATTCCATTTTCAAGAGAAATTTATATTGAAAAAGATGACTTTATGGAAAATCCCCCTAGAAAATTTTTCCGTTTGTCTATTGGTAAGGAAGTAAGACTTCGTTATGCTTACTTTATTACCTGTGTTGACATTATAAAAAATTCAAAAAATGAAATTAAAGAAATTCACTGTACTTATGATCCGAACTCTTTTGGAGGGAAAGCATCTGATGGCAGGAAAGTCAAAGGTACTTTGCATTGGGTAAGTGTAAATCATGCAAAAGATGCAGAGGTTAGATTGTACGATCGTTTATTCGAAAAAGAGAACCCTGAGAAGGAAGAAGACTTTACAAATGCTTTAAATCCAAATTCATGCAAAATATTTAGCTCTTCAAAGCTAGAGCCAAGTATGGAGAATCTTGATGACCTAACTTACCAATTTGAGAGATTAGGTTATTTTAGAAAAGATAGTAACTTGGAGCATGGGGATAAAAGCGTTTATATTAGGGTAGTATCACTTAGAGATTCCTGGGCGAAAATGCTTAAAAAGTAATTTGTTTATTAGTTTTAATAAATTCATGCCATTGGATTAAAAAAAGAATCTAAATTGTACTAATGAAAATATCACGTATGGGAAGCAAAATTTCATTTTTTCTCTTGACTGCTTTTCTCTTTGGAGAAACAGCAGCTTATGTTTACGTGCTACCCTTTGATAATATTCAAAATGATCCAGCGTTAGATTGGATATCTTCTGGTTTAAGTGATATGACAAGAGAAGAAATAAAGAATGTTTATGGTGTTAGGTTAAAATCGAGAGAAGATCTTGAGGTTATTATGAACGATAGGTCTTTAATGTTAAAACAACCCAGAGGATCTCGTAATATCTTGGTTTTGGGTAAATACAGTAGGCAATTAGATAAAATTAATGTAACGATTCAAATTGTTGATGTTGCAAATTGGGAAGAATTAGGAAAATCGAATATCTCAGAGGTGTACAGCAAAGTTCAAGCCCTAAATCAATCTGTAGGTAGGGCAGTGATTCAAATGATTTCTCCATTTTTACCAAAACAACCTGTCCAAAATAGTTCTCCCTTTCCTGCTTACACAGAACCTGAAAATCCTGTAAAAAGAAACCCTATCTCAATTAGATCAGAGAAATTAGCCTCTAACCTAGATTCCCAAATTGCAGATTTGGAAGCTTCTATGGAATATTTACTTGGTGCAAAGGCCCGGAAAGAAGAGAAGCCCAAAAAGGACGTTCCTAGATTCTCATCAGGAGAATGGACTATGGATTTTGATGTGGATAAAAAAAACAGAATCTAACCCGGAGAATGAAGGCAACACTAGGTTGTTATCATCGGTTTTAGATCAGTTGCTTACAAATCCATATGATGTTGAATTGCAAAGACCTGAGTTTGAGTATCATGAAAATGATGAATTGTATATGACTGTTCGTTTTCCAATTATTTATCGGTTGAAAGATAAGATCCTTAAAGATATGCTTTCTAGTTTGCCATATACAGGTCTAGAGCAAAATGGATCCTTGACAATATTCTATTTTGATCGAACCAAGTTTAATTTTCCCCAAAAACATGTAGATATCATTACAAATGGATCTTATCGTATTATTCCAGTACTTAGAATTTTTGATAAGAATCGTAATACTTTGATAGTTGTTGCCGATACTCCTGAAGAGTATTGGCATAGGAGAAATAGTAATAAAGTTTTGTATGTGCCTCAGCATCAATTCTCTCCATTGATTGATTTTTCTGTTGGAGGGTGGTCTATGCAGGTAGCCTTAGAGACAGTTGACATACAAGCTGTATATGAATTTATATTGCCAGTGAGTGAAATCGAATCACTGAGTAATGTTAGTTTGAAATTTGTAAATGAGAATGATTTAAAATCATTTCTTGAACCAATTCTATAACCCTTAAAGGAAATGTTATGAAAAAAATAATCACTATTTTGACAATTTCAATTTGCTTTTCACAAAAAATAGATTTTGTTGACCAGCAGATTTTAGAGCTTGAAACAATCGTCGAAAATGCTTCCAGAAGTTCTCAAAGAGTTTTTGTTGAAGATTTTACAGGACTTAACTGACCATATTGTCCATCTGCGAGTTTCGCAATAGCACAATTACTTTATCAGTACCCAGAGACATTAGTAAATATAGAGTGGCATAGTTCAGGTTTTACACCGGCCAACAGTGATTTTGACATTCCAGAGTATGGTTCAAGAGCTGCAATGTACGGTGTTGGGGGAATACCTCATACACAATGGAATGGCGTTCAGGAGACTGTAGGAGGATACCCTAATGGTAATTGGGAAGCATTTATTGGACAATTTGAGGGTCTTTATAATAGCATGGTAAATGCAAGTACTCCATATGAAATTGATATAAATGGATATGCTTCTGATCAAGTTTCTTATGATGTTACTATTTCTATGGATTCAGACATGAGCAATGCTAATCAGAAGGTAGACATTTTTGTTGTTGAAGATAATATATGGTCCTTTTGGCAAGGAGCTGGAACATATCATAATGCTCATAATGTTGCCAGGGATTGGATATCTACAGAAGACCTTGTTATTAGTTTAAACGGAGAGTCGCAAACTTTTTCCGGTACTTTTAATCTAAATGAAGATTGGAATTCGGATAGTGTTAAGATTATTGCCACAGTGCAAAATTATTCGACCAAACAAATCTATCAGGTAAAGGAAGTGAATATAAATGATATGAATCCCGATATTGATGATGATGGGGTGCTGAATAGCGAAGATAATTGCATTGAAAACTACAATCCAAATCAAGAAGACGAAGATAGTGATACCATAGGCGATGCATGCGACCCTTGTAATAATTTAGTGTATGTTTTGGGTAATTTAAATGGAGATGCTGATTTAGGTGGCAACCCAATCATTGACCTAATGGATGTGTTATCCTTACTGGATTTTTTAACATTCTCTAACTCATACGAATGCCAAGATCCGATCATGAATATCAATGGCGATGATCATGTTAATATTGTAGATGCAATTTCATTAGTTCAATTAATAATGAGTGGGGGAGAATAATTCAATATATATTAACAAGGAGATATTGTTTTTGTGAAAAAGATTTTTTACATATTTGTCCTATCTTTTGCATTATCGGTTGATTTTAATGTTAGTTCATCATTGAATTCAGGGTATTGTAGCAGTTACGACTTCTATGATTACTCAGAAAACATTTTAGATATAAATCTTTTTTCAAGCAATGTATTTGCATGGGTTCAATATGAATATTCCAATCCTCCAGAAGTAGGATTCCCACTTAATGATATTAGAAAATTCAGAGTTGAATATTCTGCAGGAGGTTTATCTCTAAAAGCTGGAGATATCTACGAATTTTGGGGAAGAGGACTGCTTCTTAATCAATTTGATGATCAAATTACAAACTTTGATAATGGTACTAGAGGCCTTTCATTTGAATACAATAAGGGTCCCTTCACTATTAGCCATTTAAATGGATATTCAAGTATTTGGCTAATGGGTCAAGATATTAGAATTCCAGGATACAATAATATTCATAACATGATGGCGAACAGGTTTCAATATGATTGGATGAACTTTTCTTTAGGGTTAACACAGTTAAAATCAAACGAGCTTCATCAGAAGCAAGTTAATATTGCGCCTCCTGCTGAAGTTAATCATAATTTACGAGGCATTTACTTAAGTCATATATCTAGTAATTATGATACTTTTTTTGAATACGTAGATAAAGTAGCTACTGAGAAGCCCGTAGGCTTTAATGTCCAGCCTAATGATACTCTTAAAAAGGGGCATGGTGTCTATGGTAATCTAAATTTTTACTTTGGGAATTGGGCTTTATCATCTGAATACAAGAGATATTCTTTTGACGCAAGTCATACAGATCTTACCGCGGATGATTATGGAAACAGAATAAGCTTTCAGCAGATGCCTACCTTGGGAAAGGAACACAATGATGTATTGTTAGGAAGATTGGTACATAATTATAACTATAATGATGAAAGAGGCGTTCAATTCGAAGTTAACGGATCTATTTCTACGATTAATTTACTTGCTCAATATGCCCATTTAAGTAGAAATAATACATGGCAGAGCGTTTCTCTTTTCGATTGGGTTCCAACCTCACTTCCTAATTTTTTGCCTTCTATAGAACCCTCTTCTTTGCCTTATATTGAAAGTTATTTTGAGGCGACTGGATATGCTTTTGATGATAGGGTTTTCTTTAGATTTGGATACGGTCAAAACAAAGAAGTGCTCA
The DNA here is from genome assembly GCA_045568995.1 of Fidelibacterota bacterium. Taxonomy (GTDB): domain Bacteria; phylum Fidelibacterota; class Marinisomatia; order Marinisomatales; family UBA1611. The sequence goes on from JBJKZY010000048.1 coordinate 8,995, forward strand.
AAACAAATCGATTTTTTGAGGGAACCCAGAAGGACATTAATCAAGCCTTTACACTTGATACAACTTACAATGAATTTGATGTTTATCAGGATTTCCCTATTGTTGACTCACTGTTTTTTTTCGATACTACTGCAAGTTACAATGTTGAATCAAAAATGTGGCAGGTATCTGATGCTTTCACGTTTCCTTTAGAATTTCAATTTTCACTAAACAATGGGTTTAATATTGGTTTTGGCTTTCAATACCAGGAGAGAGAATATTATGATAGAATTGTAGGAAATAGCTCTGGGTATAATACTAGTGACTCCTCTTGGGTGATGACTGATAATGAAGGTCAAGTTATTTCAAATGATTTAAAGAAAAGTAAATTAGTGAATGCCGATGGAAGTATTGTAAATACTCAGTATAATAGGGTCTTCTCCATTCAAATTAGTAAAGCTCCCAAATGGTCTTTTACTCTAACCCAAGATTTCACAAGTGCTTACGAGGGAGCTATACCAGTCGACCCTTATTATAATCCACTAGAAGCATTAATATCTGGAGATTTTAAATATTTTTTGGGATCAAGAAATACAGTCAACCCTCCGTCATGGATTAAAAACCGTTGGATTTCAGCTGAGCTATCCTATAATATAACCTCATCTCAAAGATTATCTGTAATGTATGGTTCTATTCAAGGAGGGCTTTTTTGTAGTAATGGTGTTTGTAGGGTTGTCCCAGCGTTTAATGATGGTTTTAAGGTTGCATACAGCGCAAGTTTTTAAACTTAGGATTAATATCATTTTACTTTTCTAAGAATTATGCATTAAATTATATTAATTTAAAAAAATTATATTTTTATATTTAAGGATAATTATGATAAATCTTATTGGATTTTTACTTTTTAGTATTGTATCTGCTCAAACATATGTAGAAGGTGATATTGTTGGTGAATTTGGTGCAGACATATGCCAAAATGGAGATGGGTACTGGTCATATCAAGAGCAAGGGCCTGGTAAAGTAACTTTCCTTGCTTTATTCGCTACTTGGTGAGGACCCTGTCAAGCGGAGGCTCCGCAACTTGAACAAATACATCAAGACCATTTACCAGATGGGAATCTAGAAATTGTAACTGCAGGAATGGATTGGGGACAACCTTACAGCTGTGAAAGCTGGTCGACAACCTTTGGTCAGACATTTCCTGTCCTAGATGACAATACAGGCTCTGAAATCTTCAACTTATTTGGTCAAGGCTACATTCCACATAATGTTGTCATAGGAGGAGATGGTACGGTTATTTATTCTCAATCGGGACACAATTTGGCAGCCATACTTGCTGCCATTCAAGAAGGTATGGATAATTTAGTCCTTGATGTCGATGAGGATGGTGTGCTTGATTCAGATGACAACTGTATTGATACTGCCAACCCAAATCAGGCAGATATAGATTTCGATGGTTCTGGGGATGCTTGTGACCCATGCGATAATCAAAATGTATATACATTTGGAAATATTAATGGTACTATTGACCAAGATGGACTTGCAATTGTAGATATATTTGATATCATGGAATTAGTCGACATCCTCCTTAACGATGATCAAGAGAGTTGCGGTAGTGAAATTGCGGATATGAATTCTGATGACAATCAAAATGTTGTCGATATTATATTTTTAGTTCAAATGTTGTTAGGAGGAGATTTTGAAAATAGTTTATCTTATGGTCCAGGTCTCTTTGAAATAGATGATAGTGGTGTTGGTATCAAAGTTTCCATTTCTAATGATTCAAAAATAAGTGGCTTCCAGTTTAATGCCAGTTTGGATGAGCTATCTGAAAATGATCTTAGCAGCTTAATTTTGCCAGAGGGGTGGGTTGTTGAATATGTTGCAAATAATCAAAAATTAAATGTGCTAATATTTGATATGTCTGGTCAAAATTCAGTTGAAACTTTAGATCTTAAATTTAGTTCTGCTTCATCAAATTCTTTTGAAAATATAGTTTTGGCAAGTGGAAGTGCGGAGCAAATAGAATATACTGTAATGGAAAAGGCAAATGAACAAATTGAAATTTCCCCTGATGAATACCTGCTTTATTCTCTTTATCCAAATCCCTTTAATCCATCCTTAAATATTTATTTCTCAATAACTACTCCAGGAAAAACGGACATTACAATTTTTAATTCCAATGGGCAGGAGGTAGGAAATGTTTTAAGAAATGAATATTTACAGAAAGGGAATTACAACTTTTCCTGGGGTGCTGGTAAAAATCCTTCTGGGTTATATTTTGTCAAGTTAGAAAGCCAAAATTTCACTCAAATTAAAAAAGCTCTTTTTCTCAAATAATGTATAGTGGAACTTTCTGTGTGCTGTTAAGTTAACTTTAATGACTTTAACTTTGAGGAATTAATACCATGATTAAAAGGCTTTTGTTTTTTATATTTTTACTGTCTTTTTTAAACGGGCAAGAAAAACTTCCTGATATGTCAGTTAGGCTACTTAGTGGGAAGACAACTAATCTCTATGAATTACTAAAAAATGGTCCAGTAGTAATTGACTTTTGGGCTACATGGTGTTCACCATGCAAAAAGCTTATGAAGCATTTAGATAAATTTCATAAGCACTTTAATGAGTATGGTTTAAATGTTTTAGCAGTAAGCACAGATACGCCAAGGAGTATGGGGAAGGTAAAATCTTTTATAAGGTCAAATAAATATGACTTCCTAGTTGGTTTAGACCCAAATCAGCAAGTTATGAAGAAGTGTAAAGCGGAAATTATGCCTACTACTATAATTTTAGATACAGATGGAAATGTAATCTATCGCCACCAAGGTTATTATCCTGGTGATGAAGAAAAGATTTTAAAAACTATTCAAGAATATTACGATAAACAAGAAATCGATTATAAAAAATTAAGTTAATTACGTAAGAATCAAAATTTGCAACTTTTATTTTAAAATTAAATTAATTTATAAAATATTCTTTACTTTACTGTTTTCCTTTTATAATTCGCAAGGAAATGATTATTACGCTCAAGAAAGGTTTTTTTACAATCACTTAATTGAAAAAGATGATTTATTGTATAGACCTTTTACTAATGAACCAGTCTATGGTGATATATATATGTTTCTATTAATTAAAGGCCGTAGAACTGAAAATCTTTTTTTGGGAGTAATAACTAAAAAAGGAAAACAAGGTCATTGGGTCAGGTATTGGGAAAATGGAAATAAAAAGGATGAAGGGTTTTATTTTAATTCAAAAAAAGATGGTTTATGGATAGAATGGAAAGAAAGCGGCGAAAAATATGCAGAAATTTTCTATAAAAATGGTGTTGCTACCCATTTAACTAATTGTATAGTGGAAAATTGTCCCTAATATTTAGAATAAAATTTTCATCAATAGATTATAATATGCGCCCGTAGCTCAACTGGATAGAGTGCCTGGCTACGGACCAGGAGGTTGAGGGTTCGAATCCTTCCGGGCGTACTTACAAGAAACAGATCTTTTCAAATACCTCCCCTTATTGGGTTTTTTGTTTTTGGGGTAATATTTAAATTTTATTTATTCTTTTATTTTTACTCAGCTTTTACGTGAAAATAGTTTAAATCAAGTTCATAATTATATATATATTTTTAATATAGCTCATTTATTTTCAAATTGACACCGACCTAGACATATACTTATATTTCTATGAGTCTATGTGCTCACGAGGTAAGCGTATATTCGTATTATTGCAAAGTGGCACGAAAATGGTTCATCAAATGCGGAGTAAAATATGTTGAAAATATTAAATTTTTCAATTTCTCATAAAGCCATCCAATTGCTGGTTTGGGGTTTCGTTTTTATGGCTGTAATAAGCCCATCAAGCATTTTAGTCGCTCAGGATGACGTAGAAGAGTATTGGGGAGACGATGAAGAATATGATGAGTATGAAGATGAAGATGAAGATGAATATCTTGATGATGATGAATACGAAGATGAAGAAGAATACGAAGATGAAGATGAAGATTATTATGAGGATGATGAGGATGATGAGGATGATGAGGATTCTCGAAGGAGAAACAATAAAAATAGTGGCCAAAGAATAGAAGATGCTGCAGAAAGGCTTGGGTATACTGTTGATTTAACCCTAGGATCTCCTAGATTTGTAAATCCTATGCTCATGTATTGGAATTCCACCATTGAATTAAGAGCAAGTGTAGAGTTTCCTGTTTTAATGCAAGTAATGGGGGCGAGGTTTAGGTTTGGTGCCGAAGCAGGTAACTTTAAATTTACGAATGCAAATTATCAAGAAGTTAATGGAAGTCCAGTTGCTCTAGATGCAACATTTAGCGGAATAACTCTAATGGGAATTATGAGTTTTCCAGCAGGACCAGGGAAAATCAAAATTGGTGCTGGTATGGTTGGCTCTTCTTTTGGTTATACAATGGAATCTTCCTATGGTATTAGAATTGGCTCGATGGAAGTCAGAGGAGGCATCCGCTCAACTGAGGCTATTTCTGGAAAAACAGAAGACTCAGTTGATTTAGGTAGGGTAGGTTGGATGGATGGCCAAATTGTGTTGGGCATCAACCTTTAATATGTATTGAATCCCTAAATTCTTTTTGAATATGATTAATAAAATCAGAATATTAAAGATCGTTTCAATTGTACTTTTTTCTTGGAAAAGTCTAATTGCCCAAACTGTTGATTTTACACCGGCTGGTCAAGGGACAGATTACATGAGGTATAATGTCGCTACCTCTACTGCAGCTAACTCAGGCGGTCTTACAGGTGGGTTTACAATGAGTGGAACTGCTTTCAATGATTTTAATATGTATATATTGCAATTTTCTTTTGATGGGACTTCATGGAATACGGATGTTTCAGCGATGGTTGCCACTACTGGAGGTCTTGTTGCAGGCGGGAATGGTGGAAGATTTACATCTACAGATGGGAATGCCCAAATTTCTGTTAGTCATGAAGTGTTGGCTGCGGTAAGTACTTGGCCAGGGAATGATGGATCGATAAGGTTGCGTATAAACGAATCAAGTACTACCAATTATTATCCGACTTCAGCTGGAATTACATGGCCCATCGATTTGACTAGGCCATCAATTAGTACTTCGTCGATTGTTTCTAATAATTCAACAAACACAGGATATGCCACTACGAATGATGTAATTACCTTAAGTATAACTGCATCTGAAAACTTAATGAATACTTCACCTTATATTTTTAATGGAAATATTTCAGGATTAGATTTTATTACTCAAGCTGGTGGAGATGCAACGCAATGGTCTTTTGCTAGTACAGTGACAACACATGCAGAGGCTACGGTTACGTATGATATTGCATATTATGATGAAAATTACAACTTAGGTGTCTCCTCGATAATTTCCACTACAGATGGGACCACTGTAATAGTAGATAGGACAACTCCCTCCTTGGATGTTAGCATTGCCTCGAACAATAGTAATAGTACTAGCTTAGCAAAAGAAGGCGATCAAATAACCTTAACAATTTCTGCGGATGAGACGCTCAATGGAGCACCAACAGTTACAATAATGAATGAGCCAGATCCTACAGTGACTCCTCCTGCTCAATCAAGAGACTACACCGCTACTCACTCTCCCACCGATGCAAACGGTGATGAAGAGGGTACAGTAACCTTTAGTATTTCGGGTGTAAAAGATAGGGCGGGAAATACTATTGGATCCGCGGTGGTAAGTACCAATGATGGAACTTCCGTTAAATTTGATATTACTGCCCCTGTTGTTCAGACCATAACAAGCTCTTCAAATAATACCTATTCTAATTCCAGAGCAAAAGAAGGTGATGTTGTTACTGTAAGTTTTTCTAGTCAGGAAAAAATTCAAACACCAACTGTACTTATTGCCGGGGAGGCTGCAGTAGAAACAAATGCAAATGGAGATCAAGTTACCTGGACTGCAACGAAAACTATGGATGCAGAAGATAGTGATGATGATGTTATAGATATTTCAATAAATTATGCAGACTTAGCTGGGAATTCTGGAGTTGCAAAAACACAAGATAATTTGGAGGCGAATAGTGCAGTCGACTATGATAATACTCCTCCTAACGAGCCTGGAGTTGCGGTTTCATCCAGTAATACCATAAATGCTTCTTACGCTATAGAAAACAGTATAGTTTCACTTGACATCACGTCGAATGAGGATCTTCTAGATGATACGAATGGGGATGAAATTCCAGATGGCGTTTCCGATGTTATCATAGCAGGTAGGACCGTAAATAACATTGGAGTGGAAACTTTAACCAGAAATAATGGACAAAGCTTTAGCGCGCAGGTCCAATTAACTGGAAGTGAAACCGCCGCAGTTGTAACCTATTCCTTTACCATGACAGATTTGACTGGTAATACCCGTGATGTAACTGCAAATACTAGTAGTATTTTTATTGATAATGATGATCCCGTTATTTCTCCTGTTTCTATCGTATCCAATAATGCTACGAACACGAGTTATGCAAAAACCGATGATGTGATTACTTTATCTTTCACTTCTAACGAAGACCTTTCGAGTTCTGTAGGACATACTCCTACTTCTACCATTGGAATATCAGATGTTACACCAAATGCAGTAACGGGAAGAACGGAATTTGCTTCAACATTAGCCACTACAAACTCTATGACTGAAGAAGCAGTTGGGTTTGTGTTAAATGTGACAGATATTGCGGGAAATACAGCAGTGGTAAATCAAGTTACCGATGGAACTTCTGTAACAATAGACAATTCTTCTCCATCTGTTAACTACTTAAGACTCTCATCAAGTGGAGCAGTTAACACCTATGCTAAAGCAGGTGAGGTAGTGACTTTGAGTTTTCAAGCAGATGAGGAGCTTAGCTCAATCTCAAATATTACTATTTTTGGATCGGCCCCAGATGCAAATCCTACTAACCTAGGTAACAATGCATATTCTGCGCAATATACTCTTCAAGGTACTGAGGATAATGTTACTGTGCCATTCACTTTAAATTTTCTTGATCAAGCTGGAAATACAATATCCAGTAATTTAACAAGCTTAGTAGATGATCCTGATGCTGGGGTTATGTACGATGACGAGGTGCCCACATTGGATAGAGTTACTATTACTTCAAGTAACTCAAATAGCGCTACTCTTGCAAAAGTAGATGACGTTATTACATTTAGTATTAGAGCGACTGAGGCGATTAAAGTACCTACGATTGTGATTGCAGGTAGAACTGGAGCTGGAGCAGCGACTTTAGCGGATGATACCAATGCCGATGGTTTAGAAATTTATACTGCAACGTATACAATGAAGCAAGATGATCCTGAGGGAATAGTTGCTTTTACAGTTGATTTTGAAGATTTAGCCTCTAATACGGGGACCCAAGTCGTTGCACTTACGGCCGCAGACCTTGATGGTGGAGTAACATTTGATAAGACTCCTCCTTTTTTCAATCAAACTATCGGAGGGGTAGAAGGCGAGGTAACCATAACGTCTAATAATAGTAATGGTTTTACAAACCTTGCAAAGGTAGGCGATCAAGTTACATTACGCCTTGTTGCTACCGAAGTGATTAAGGTTGGGGCGAATCCTACGATAGTCATAAATAACAATAACGCAGTTGTGGCAAGAGAGGGTGACACGGAAAAGATCTTTAACGCAACATATAGTATGTCAGCAGTATCAGATGGCGATGCTGAAATAGATCCTGTTACTTTTTTAGTTTCAAATTACCAGGATGCGGCAGGTAATGCTGGGGCAGACGTAAATGCGACAACGGATGGAAGTTCTATTAAATATGATCCTGTAATCCCAACACTTTCTAATGTTGCAATGGCGTCATCCAATGATGTGAATCCTGCCTTCGCTAAAGCAGACGATATTATTACTTTAACATTTAATTCGAATGAAACGTTAAAATTTACTGACGCAGACGGTAATGGTGTGGTTGATGAAGATGCAAGCGAGCCAACGATTTCTATTCTAGGTAGCACGGTTGGAGTAACCATTACTCAGCCTCAGGCAAACACCTGGCAGGCAACAAAAACCGTTTCCGCATCCGATGACGAAACTGAAGTGCCTTTTTCCATAGCTTATGGTGACCCTGCAGGTAATGTGGCTTCAACTCCAATCACTGCTGTTCAGACTGGTAACGCAGTCACTGTAGACAGAACATCACCATCACTTACAAAGTTAGACGTAAAAGCTGCTAATTCTACAGACAGTTCTTATGTTACGCCTGACGATGAAGTAATTATTACAATTATTGCTGACGAGGCAATTCAGCCTCCAACGGTTTCAACAAATCATGGATCCGCTTCCACTGTTTCCAATGTAGATGGGGGCATTAACAGAAAATGGGAAGCGCGACATATAGCTGGTGAATTTGAAAATTTAGGAGAAATGACATTTTCTGTTTCTATTTCCGATTTGGCTGACAACGGTCCGGTAATTCGAACAACTTTATTAAATGACCTTGATGGTTTGGGTGTTACCTATGATAATACTCGACCAGAAATTCAAGATATTACATTTACATCGAACAATACAGTGAATTCTGCCTTTGCCACAAACGGTAATATTGTAACCTTATCTTTCAATGCTTCCGAACAGCTAAGGCAAAATACAATAGTTATAGACATTGATGCAGATGGAGATGGAGACTTTGATGATTCTGCTGCGGATGGTGATATTATGGTTGTGGAGCCAACCACAGGTATTTCTGATGGTTTAGAGCCTTGGTCGGCTAATTACACAATTTCAGGAACCATGGATGATGACGAAGTTACCACCATTAATTACCGTATTAATTTTCAAGACCTTTTCACGGTAGCTGGTACTCCAGTTCAAAATGGATTGACCGGTAATATTACGTTTGACTCTACCGATCCAACAGTGACTCCTTTTACTGTTACAACCGATAATTTGCGCGGGGAAGAATATTTAGTTAAGGAAGGAGATGTTATTACTGTGAATATGACTGCCAGTGAAATCCTACCTGCAGATCCTCACAATCCTACAATTTCTTTCGATGGGGTAGAGGTTGATCTTACTGCTGTTGCTGGAAGTGATACCCAATGGGAGGCTACATACTCAGTCCCAGAAAATACAACCATTGGTGAAGGTACTGTACCTATAATTCTTAATTATAAAGATAATGCAAACAGATCGGGTACCCCTTTACAAGTAACCTCGGATAATAAAACACTAAAATTTGATAAAACAGCACCAAGCTTAACAGCATTATCTATTTCCAGTAATAATGCATACAATTCTTCTATGGCTAAAGTAGGGGATGTTGTAACAATTGCTTTTACGGGTAGTCATTCGTTAAATGCTTCTCCTGTGGTAACTGTTTTAAATAATGCTGCTGATCAAGTATCTCAGGGTGCTGATGATACCCAATGGACTGCCACGTATACCCTCCAGGAGGGAGATAGTGAAGGCTCTATAGCCTTTACCGTTGATTATACAGATCTAGCCATTAACTCAGGAGATCAGAAAACTCAAGAAAATGTAACAGATGCTTCATCTATAACTTTTGACAAGACCGCCACAGTTGTGACTAGTTATACGGTTGCATTGGATTCTAACTCTGATACCGGGTCAGCCTCAGATGATCAATTAACAAATGATGGAACTCCCACATTTAATGTGTCTAATCTTACTTCAGGTGATCTGGGTACAAGAGCTACAAACGATTGGTTAATTTTGTTTGTAGATGGAGTTAGGTTCGATAGTGTACAAGTTGCCTCTGATAATGAGTCTGTTACTATTGGAGATGCACGTGATTTACCAAACTCTCCAAATGCATACCTGATTACATTTAAAACCAGAGACCAGGCAGGTAACCTATCGGATGCAACCGGTGCTGTGAATATAACGATTGATAAGGATGTTCCTGCAGCAGGGGAACCATTGGATTTGCAAGCAGCTTTCGACACTGGTATTTCTGATGTGGATGATATTACGAATGCAACAGAGCCTGTCTTTACTCTATCTGGTTTAGGTCCTGTAGGTAATCATTCTATTAATCTTTATTATTTCAGAGAAAATAATGCGGTAGCAGATACATTCTTATTATCGCATACTTTGGCTCAACAAGTTTCAGATGTAATAACAATACCTGAAGGATTAGCACTTAGTGAAGATACCTACAGCTTCTGGTATGAGGTTGTAGACGATGCAGGTAATGTTTCGCTAAATAGCGGGGGCAGAAACGTTACAGTCGATTTAACGCCGCCTTCGGCTTCAGCAACTCCAGATTTGCTGGATGATGGAGGCAATGATGCTGTTTTTGAATTTGATACGGGTACCTCGAGCACGGATAACATCACGAATTTAGCTACTGTTCAATTGACTATCTCTGGCTTAAGTACCAATGATAATACAGTAATCATATATGATACAAAAAATACAAGTGCTGAAGCTGATGATGAGGTAATGGCTGAAGAAACAATTGATGCTACAAGCATGAATATAACTATCAATAATATTTCTACAACTACTTATGGTACAAAAATTACAGATGCAGCAGGAAATTCATCAATTTTATCTGAATTGCTTTCCATAACCTTTGATAATACTCCTACAAATGTGTTGGGTTATGATGACCCCAATGGTATTGGTGGAACTCCTGGAAATTATTCTGATGTATATGATGGCGCTGAAAATGAATTTCCTCCAGTTACTATCGATTTGATTGGTAGTGCAGATACTGGTGCTGATACTACTGATCATATTACTAATCAAACACTACCATCTTTCCGAGTAAAAAATCTTACTGTAACCGACTCAGTATTTCTTTTTGCAACCGTTGCTGGAAATCCAGATAATTTGGTAGCTAAAGCTGTTGTAGATAACGATACTGAAATCTTAACTATTACAGATGGATCAACTCCTCTTCATTTATTACCAGAACTAACACAGAATGACTATATCATAAAACTTAGAGTGAAAGATGTAGCAGGTAATGTTTCTGCATTTACTCAATTTCAATTCAATGCAGATGGTACTTACACAAACGAACAATTTATTTTGTCAGTTGACACTACTCCTTTTACTGTTTCTTCAGATCCAGATTTGGTTTTAGCAGATGATTCTGGTCTATCTGATTCTGATAATATTACAAGTATCCGTAACCCCGAATTTCAGTTTCTTAATTTAGATGCCACTGCTGATTCTGTCGAATTATATGTTACAAATTCAGGTGGAGCTACAGCTCTAACAAATAGTGGATTCAAAACTGAAGGTGATTTTGATTATCTTTTGAGAGTATCTTCCGATTTAGTTGCAGGTGATTATACCTTTAAATATAGGGTAATTGATATAGCTGGTAATGAATCTGCATACAGTAGTGATCTTGCAGTAACTATTGATTATACTGCTCCTGCAGACCCTAGCAATCTTGACCTCATTGATGCAGATGATAAAGGTCCTTCAAATAGTGATGACCTCACTAATGCAAGCTCAATGACATTGACAGCAAATGATTTTATTTCTGGCGAATATGGATTTCTTTATTCTTATGATGGTCCTGGAGATATCGATCCGAGTGATGATGTATTAATCCAATCAGTGCTATTAGATGAATCAGATGCAGGAACTGCAAGTTTTACTGCAACTAATAATGCTTCTGGAACATTTAATTATTATGTTATTGCTCAAGATTTAGCAGGGAATTCTTCTGCTGCTGCTTCTGCTCCGACTTTGGCGATAAATGTGGATCTGGATGCTCCTGCAGTTGATAACATTGTTATGTCCCTTGACCCTGGTTCTAACACAGGTTTCCTAAATGACAATGCAAGCTCAATTACAACGCCAACCTTTACTATTACTGATTCCGAGGATGGATTAACAGTTACTGATTCTGTAATAATTTATTATCGGTTAGCTAATAATAGCTTAGATCCTTCAATCGGTTTAAATGGTGTTCCAAAAAGATATGCTGCACTTGCAATAGATGAATCTTCTGAGAGCTTGACTGGTTTTGGCTTTGATGAAAATGATGATGGTATAATAGATGAGGGGCCTTATTATGTTTATGCTAAACTGCGTGACTTTGCGGGAAACCTATCTACATTTACGATTAACGATGGTTCTTTAGTTTATAGATTGGATACAACTCCACCCTTATTCTACGATGTTGATGCTCAACAATCAGATCCATCTCAATCATATGCTGCTATTGACTTGGTAGATGCAGATGATCTAGGGTATAGTTCTACAGACAACATAACAAAAAAGCAAAATCCAAGCTTTACGATATCCAATCTTCATCCTTTTAAAAATGATAAGGTTGTACTTTCTGCTAGGAAGGCTTTCACTACTACTAAGGTTGATTCTGGATTCGTTGCAGAATTAGAAACAGATATTACTTTAACGGTTCCTTGGGTTGATGCAAGTGGAGATGGGATTGTAGATGCTGATGAAGGTTTTGCTCTAGATGATGGTACTTGGACAATGACTTATACTGTAGAGGATTCTGCAGGAAATATCACTTCAGATATTCCTGCTTTGATAGTAGAGGTAGATGCCACCGTTCCTGCAGCTTTGGGCAGACCTGATTTGTTGACTAATTTTGACACAGGAGAATCCACAACAGATAATTTAACTAATCTTAATTTAATAACGCTCGACCAAACAGATACAATACCTGGTATGCAATGGTCTCTCTATCGATTTGAAGATGATGGAGATGGTATTTACAACCTTGATGATGACGCTCTTTTCCCACTGGATTCTAATTTATTTCCTGGAGGACAGGGCGATGACGGATTAGATCTTAATAATGATGGTGTTCCTGACGGCGCTGGTTCAGTGACATCTGATATTTCTGTAGACCAAGATCCGATTTATTATTTTTTCTCAGTTCAAACAGACGTAGCGGGTAATAGGTCTGTTGCAAGTGAGGTGCTGACAGTTGGAGTTGATTTTGTTTCCCCAAACTGCGTGATTACATACGATGATCCAGATGGTGATGGCAACTTAGATGATCTAGTTAGATTTGCTGATGGAACACTAAAAGCTACTTTTAACTTTGATGATTCCATTGATGATTTGGATAATCCCCCCAGCATTATCATTGATTACCCTGATCCTTTTGGAGTGACTGAACCATTGTTACTATCTAAAGTAAGTAATAATGATGATACAGCATGGGAATACAATATTCCTCTCAATGATGTTGGAATGGAAGAATTAAACGGCCTCCTTGAGATATCGCTAACTGCAGCAGATAAGTATGGCAACCTTATTGCAGGAACGACAGGTAACTCAGATATAAGAATCGATAATTCTCCTGCGATTTTTTCTAATATAG
>JBJKZY010000049.1:0-22073 GCA_045568995.1 Fidelibacterota bacterium
GGATCTAAATCAAACCCCATTGGGTCGGGAGTATAGTTTTGACCACCCCAAACAAGATGCATGTATCGAGATGAAGCATACGGAAGATCCAACTCAGGCATCTGAGCGAATTTACCATACTGCAAATGAAAAACAACTTCATCTGAAACAGGAAAAGCCAAACCTAACCTAGGTTGAATTTCTGTTTTTGTATCTGACTTCGATATTTGATCTTCGTATACACCTTGATTTGTTTCATCCCACGGTGGATTCTCTTTATCATTCAATTTATAATCATCCATGTTAAACATGTCAACTCTCACACCAGCACTTAGAACAACATCACCTGCTTCATATTTATCATTAACATAAACAGATGTGGTGGATGGATTACGAGGACCAGAAAGACCATCAGTATCTACTTCATTACCATAGTCATCATATCCTATTTGCCCAGTTCTGTTTGACTGACTTAATTCATCAGTTACAAGTTCATTAGAACCGCTATTAGCCTCTTCTCTAGTAACTTCTCCATTAGCGATCATTCGGTTGATATTATACATTGCTCCTGTACCTAATCCGTATGTACGGTAAGTATAATTTTTCATGTCAAAACCAGCACGAATTTCATGGTCTCCCATCTGCCAGGTCAAACCAGCGTCTAGACCTAGTGTACTACGTGCGTTTTTATTCCAGCCAGTTGTCACATCACCTAATCTTTGAAATGGAAACTGCCCTGCATAATATAAATCTGGTGACTGATAAGAGCTTTTCCAATTAGCAGCAACCTGCTCAGCTTCAGCCCCACTATATTTGCCAACTACAGTTGCAGAATCATGCCATGACAGCGCAGATCCAAAACCATCTGGGGACCCAAAAAGACCGTCGTAGCTCTCATAGGTCCTGTTCAGTGTGCTAACACCAACGGAAACTAACATATCAGAATTGAGAAAATAATTTCCTCTCGCAGACAGCATGTTTAGCTTACGATCACTAACAGGAAGCCTCTCAGTATTAAACATTCTATAAATTGGTAACGTATTACTCTCAGCGGTCCTGTTGTCAACAACTGCAGATAAACGGACATTTAATGGACCAAGATCTGTAGTGGCCGTACCATTAAACTGGAGATTGTCTTCAGATCTATGTTTTACTTTTTTACCTCCATCGGTATCAAAGTCAACCATAATTTGGTCACCATCAGGAGTAACACCGGAAACGTAACTATCTAACATATCCGCTTCGCCATTGCCATCTAAGTCAATTTTAAAATCTTCATAGAAAGTTGGATTCCAATCATCTACATGAGATGAACGAAGAGCGGCAAAAAATTTCACAGGACCTGCAGGACCACCCAAAGTAGCCGTAAGGTCTTGGTAACCAAAGTCACCGGTTTCAAAGCGGACATTCCCACCAAAATCATTACCACCTGTGCGCATTGTCTGCCTAACTACACCTGAATTAGCTCCACCAACATGCGCTCCATAGCCACCGGCTTCAACCGTAATTTCAGCAAGGGCTTCCGGAATGGCAGAAAGGTCTCTACCCGTATTAACAACGTCTGTTATTTGCGCACCATCTAAAGTATAAGCGACCTCTTCTGCACGGCTACCTCTTATGTGAAGATTACCATTGGTTATAGTAACTCCAGCCTGCATATCAAGCATCCCCTCAACACTTCTAGATGCTGCATTTTGAATTTCTTCTGAGCCAACACTCCTTACAGAATTAGTAGCACTAAACTCAACTAGCCTTCTTTCACCAACAATAGTTACAGCTTCACCGGCAATCGCAGACGTTTCTAATGAAAAATTCTGAGGTGTGGTTAAGTTTGTTTTTACTTCTACATTGGAAGTTGTCGTGTTTTTATAACCAATGTATGAAGCAGTTAGAGAATATTTACCAGCAGGTACATTTAATATAGTGTAACTACCTTCTGCGTCGGTTGCAGCACCCATTGCTGTTCCATCTATCTGCACGTTTGCACCTGCAAGACCTGATCCATCGGTTGCCTTAACCTGTCCACTAATTTTACCAGCAGTCTGCTGCGCCCATAAAAAGGAAGCAGAAAACATTAGCACTAGCATAAAGGAGGATTTTCTCATTTCTTATCTCCTGATTTCGTTAGATAATTATTTATTGTTAATATAAAGTATTGGAGATACAATATAAGCGAAAGATCGAAAATCGAAATCCGCTAATAGAACTTCACATACGTATAAATGTATAGAAGTATTCTAGATAACCCCAAGATATCAACATGTAAACCTAAAAGAGCTTTTTATGGGAGTCAAGATAAAATATAATGTTAAAATTATAAGCGGATTTTTTAGAAACCTCCGGTTTTCTCGAAGAGAAAACTAACCGCCCCCGATTACAGAAGCAATTTTGGGCTATAAAATGTATTCTTCAAATTTTCCAGAGTTTTTGTTTTTTACTACTTTATCCCAATCAAAAAACCTTCCATTCATTGCCACGAAAACCCCGCTTGGTAGAATTTGCGCAAATGCAAAAGCAGAACCAAGATTGAAAAGACCGTCACTGCTACCAAACTTATACGGTATCATTGCCCCCGTAAGAACAATAGTTTTTTTTAGTTTTTCCCTAGCGATAAACTTTGCAGTTTCGGTCATTGTGTCCGTGCCGTGTGTGATAACGATTTTTTTATCTTTTGTACCAACACAGTTTTCCAAAACAACACTCCTATCTTCATCAGTCATGTTCAAACTATCAACAAGCATTAACTTTTTTATTTTAACATCTAACTGAGCGCGACCTAATTCTAAAATTTCGCGAATATGTGTATCCTTGAAAAATAACTCCCCAGTAATTTCATTATATTCTTTATCAAACGTCCCCCCAGTTACAAAAATAGTTATTGCCATAAAAGACTCATAGAATGTCGCAAACCTTATTAAAAGCTTTTTTGCTCAGTCTAGGCACTTCCGCATTTGTATTGGGAAATCCAACCGGAATAAGCAAAAAAGCTTTTTCATTTTTTGGCCTATTTAAAATTTTTTCTAAAAACCCCATTGGCGCCGGAGTGTGTGTGAGTGTTGCTAAACCAGAGTTATGCAAAGCTGTAAGTAAAATTCCACATGCTATACCTACCGATTCATTTACGTAATAATTTTTTTTCCTTTGTTTTTCTTCAACATCGTATATCTTTTTAAAAACAACAATCAAGCTAGGAGCTATTTCTAAAAAAGGCTTCGACCAGCTTGTCTCAAAAGGCTCCAAATCTTTTAACCATTCTTCAGAAGCTCGGTAGCTATAGAATGCCTTTTCTTCCTTTTCAGCTGCCAAGCGAATCTCTTTTTTAATAAGAGAATCATTAACGATAACAAAATGCCATGGTTGTTTATTTGCACCAGAAGGTGCGCTAGCAGCAGCCTTAATGGCATTGGTAATTAGGTCTATTGGAACAGCTTTATCCGAAAAATCCCGAACAGACCTTCTTAAACGAACCCTGGATAGAAAAGATTTTGAACGGTTGAGCATTTTTGTTTTTGGTAATATATTAAAATGTAATTTTTGAAATGCCATAAATTATTTCTCATTATATTTTCAGTATTAAATTTACAAAAAAACCAAATGCGCTCATTAGAAATACTTAGCTTTACTCTTCTAACAATCACTGTTTTACTACTTTTTTTCCGTAGAGAAAGAACACCCTTTCTTTTGTTCCTTTTTTTAACAATTTTAATTTCAATTTTACAATATTTCACCGAAGGTTTTCGCTGGCAGTTATATTTTTTTATATATTTTCTTCCTGCAATTTATTTTTGCCACCTCAAACAAAGAGACTCTATCCACTACAGCATAAAGGGGGGGGGTTACATTCTGGTTTCTTTTAGCCATTGTTATACCATATGTAATTCCAGTATTCTCTCTTCCCGATCCCGAGGGAGAAAGCTTTGTGGGCACAGAAACATTTCACTGGGTTGATTCATCTAGGTTAGAATGGTTTACAGAAGAAACACCAAATGATTACAGAGAAATTATGGCTCAAACCTGGTACCCTGCTACGAACCACCAAAATAAAAAAGTCGAACCGTACATGGATTTTATTGAACTAAGATCAAAAACAATAGCCGCCGCAGGAAACTTGCCATCCTTTTTACCAAGCCACCTTAACCTTGTAAAAACAAATAGCTTCCTCCAAGTACCATGCAAAAATAAAAAAGGAGGCTTTCCTGTTGTTGTTTTTTCACATGGGATAACAGGATCCCGACATCTACACCAAACGCTATTTGAACATTTATCAAGTCAAGGATATATAGTTTTAGCATTCGACCATAGCTACGATTGTAATCTTACAATCTTCCCTGATGGGCGAATTGCTGATTATCGCTCTGAAATAACGGGACATCCTGACAGTATTAATATTCGCAATCAACAAATCAAAACGAGAACAAAAGATATTATCTTTGTTTTAAATCAAATAACTAAAATTCACCATGGGAAATTAAAATCTAAATTGAATGGTAAAATTGACCTTAAAAAAATAGCGGTAGGTGGACATTCATATGGGGGCGCAACTGCAATTCATTCAGCAAAAACAGATAAAAGGATTAAGGCATGCTTTGTTTTAGATGGATGGATAAATCCAGTACCAAAACCAACTATAAAGTTAGGTTTACAAAAACCTATCCTATCATTAGGAAGGCCAAGCTGGGAAGACTCTGACTATCCAGATAATTATAGTTTGTTAAATAAATTACTTTCTAACTCTTCTGGTCCGATCTATAACATAATAATTAAAAACACTCTGCACTTGGACTACACAGATATTCCTTTATATTCCCCTATCATTAAATATGTAATGGATGTCGGGAACCTACCACCTTCAGTGTCACATAAATTAATAAACAACTTAATTTTTACTTTTTTAGAATCGTACCTCTTGGATAAACCAGCAGAAAACTACCACAAACTTTTAAAGAATAGCTTAATAGCCAAGATGTAAATGGTTAAACATTTACTTAAAATAACCCTTGGAATCATTCTAGTCTTAATTGGAATAATTGGAGGTCTAATCCCCATATTTCAAGGTTGGGTTTTTGGTATCCCTGGCATGATAATTTTAGCAGAATATTTCCCGCCTGTAAAAAGAATCCTTAATTGGGCAAAAAATAAATATAACCATGGAAAAAATCCGTAAGCACCTTGATTGTTGTTTTATTTAAAATAATTTATGTTTTGATTTTTCTCTCTTTTGGTTTGAATCCTTTTTGGTGTAACCTTCACCGTGTCTAATCTGTAGATAAAAATAAAAAACATATATTTAACCACTCAAAATTTTCAGTGTCAAGTCCGTCTTCAAAAATTACTACAATTGTAGGGGCCCAGTGGGGTGATGAAGGGAAAGGGAAAATAACTGACTTTTTCGCAGGTGAATCTGATTTTGTTGTTCGTTTTCATGGAGGAAACAATGCTGGACACACAGTAATTGTTAATAACAAAACATACAAACTACATTTAATTCCTTCTGGAGTCGTCTATGGAAAACCAATTTCAGTAATAGGAAACGGTGTTGTCATTGATCCAAAAGTACTTTTAGGTGAAATAAAATACATCAAAGAGAAAGGAATTAATCCAAAGCTAATAATCAGTGATAGAGCTCATGTAATTATGCCATATCACATTAGCCTAGATAAAGCACTTTCTAATCACCAGGGAAAATTAGCAGCAGGAAGTACAGGTAAAGGTATAGCTCCCGTATATGCGGATAAAATGTTCCGAAACGGTATTCGAATGATAGACCTTTTGGACTCTAATGTCTTTGAAGAAAAATTAAAGAAAGGATACTTGTTTTCAAAAAAAATTATTGAAGGCGCCCTCCTTCAAAAATTTGAAACTCCAATAAATAAAATTTTAAAAGACTATTCGCATTACGGAGAGAAACTTGCTCCTTACATATGTGACACTTCTGTTGAGCTTTACAAAGCATATCAAAATGGGAAGTCAATTCTTTTTGAAGGGGCACAGGGAATAAGCCTAGATGTTGACCATGGTGTATATCCATTTACAACATCATCAAACACAGCTACTGGCCACATCTCTACGGGGACAGGTGTTACTTTCCGAACTATAAATCGAGTCATTGGCGTAGTGAAGGGGTATTTAAGTCGCGTTGGAGAAAGCCCATTGCCAACGGAAATAACTGGTGCCGAGGCTGAATCATTGCGAACAAAAGGCAAAGAATACGGAACAACGACTGGCAGGCCAAGAAGAGTTGGATGGATAGACCTTGTCCAAGTTCGACAAGCTGTTCGCGTAAACGGGCTTACAGAAATAGCATTAACAAAACTTGATATCCTAAATAATTATAAAACTCTAAAGGTATGTTTATCTTACGAAATTGAAGAAAAAACAGTAACTGAAATGCCTGCGGGGCTAAGTGAATATAGAAAAGCAAAGCCCGTTTATAAAACATTGCCTGGGTGGAATTCGCTTCCCGAAAAAGTTTGGGAAAAGGGATACGATAGCCTACCTCAAGAACTTAAAGACTATATTTCTTTTATAGAAGACGAGGTGGATTGTCCTGTGAAAATCATTTCTATTGGACCACAACGACACGAAACTATCTTACGATAATGGCTTTTACAAAAGAGATTGTTGATTTCTCTCAACTTGACGAAACAGAAGTTCAAAAAAAACTAGCAAAATTAAATATCCCCCTTACTGCTGAAGAGGCATTAAAAATTCAAAATGAAATGCTCGGCCGTGCCCCTTCTTTATCAGAGCTTGTTCTCTTTTCCATTCAAGGATCTGAGCATTGTAGCTACAAAAGTAGCAGAAAATATTTAAAACAGTTTACAACAGAAGGTCCCGATGTAGTTTTGGGAGCTAAAGAGGATGCTGGGGTTGTTGCAATAACAAAAGATAGCAATGGAAAACGTTGGTGCGTTGTAATGAGCCATGAGTCCCATAATCACCCTTCTCAAATTGTACCATATGAAGGTGCAGCAACAGGAGTTGGTGGGAATGTACGGGATGTAATGTGTATGGGCGCAGAAGTAATTGCATGCACTGATTCTTTTCGCTTTGGCGAAATAAAAAGAAATAAAACGAAATGGATTCATGATGGCGTAGTTTCTGGAGTAGCGGGTTATGGAAATCCTCTTGGAATACCAAATATTGGTGGAGATTTATATTATCACAGCGGATATAATGAAAATTGCTTGGTAACGCTAGTAACTCTTGGGATAATTAGAGAAGATCACATTATACATTCCTACGCTCCAAAAAATGCGAATGGATATGATTTAATTCTAATAGGAAAACCAACCGACAATAGTGGCTTTGGCGGAGCCAGCTTTGCATCTTTAGAGTTAGAAGAGGATGAAAAAGAAAAAAACAAAGGTGCCGTGCAAGAACCAAACGCTTTTTTAGAAAGGCACCTTTTAAAATCCACCTACGCTCTCTTTAAAATTTTAAGAGAAAACAACCTTATAGATAAAGTTGGTTTTAAAGATCTTGGTGCGGGAGGAGTTGCATGCGCAAGTGTCGAACTAGCTGAAACTTCGGGTTATGGATCAGAAATTTGGATGGAAAAAATACATATCGGTTTAAAAAACCTACATCCTTCCGTTTATTTATGCAGTGAGACACAAGAACGGTTTATGTGGGTGTGCTGTCCAGAAATCACTCCAACAATAGTAAATCATTATAACAAAGTTTTTGATTTTCCAACTGTAAGCACCGGAGCTAGAGCTTCAATAATAGGGAAAATTAGGGATGATGGAATGTTTGTTGTACATAATGGTAAAGAAGAGATTGTAAACGCCCCTTCTTCTGAAGTAACAAAAGGTTTTTTATATGATCGCCCTTATAAGGAAATACAAAACAATCACTGTGAACCGAACATTGGTGAACCAAATAGTTATAATGATATTTTAATAAAAATCCTTTCCCATGAAAATGTTTGTAGTAGAATGCCTATTTATGAAAAATACGACAAGCAAGTACAAGGTCGTACCTACATTGAAACTGGGTTAGCAGATGCTGGTGTAATGGCCCCATTTAATTCATCCGAATATCCAAAAGAGATTAGAAACGTAGGCATTGCTCTTTCTACAGATCACAACCCTCTTCATGGACTTATAAACCCGTATTTATCTGGAGTAAATGCTGTAGTGGAAGCCATGCGCAATGTTGCTTCTGTTGGAGCAACTCCACATGCGATTACGGATTGTTTGTGCTATGGGAACCCTGAAAAAGCTCAGCAAATGTGGCAATTTGTTGAAGGGGTTAAAGGAATAAATGATGCATGTAAAACGATTACACTAAAACATTCTAAAGAAAGCCCAACTCCAATTATTGCTGGAAACGTTAGTTTTTATAATGAATCCAAAGACAAACCTATTCCACCCAGCCCGATTGTTAGCTGCCTTGGGAAGATACAAAATGTCAAAAAAACAATTACAATGAGTTTTAAAAAAGAAAACTCATTAATAGTTCTAATTGGAAAACGAAAAAATGAATTAGGTGGTTCCATTTTTTATAATTTACACAACGAACTTGGTAAAAATGTCCCAGACCCAGACCTTGTTGAGGTAAAAAATCAAATTAATGGGGTCACGGACTGTATTGAACAAGGTTTGGTTTTTGCTTGTCATGATATATCTGAAGGAGGAGTCGCAACTTCCTTGTGCGAAATGACGTTTGGTAATTCTATTGGTTGCTCGGTAAAAATAGAAAGTGAGCTTTCCACTGAAAAAATTCTGTTCTCAGAAACTGGAGGGTTCGTTCTTGAAATTAAAAAAGAAAACATTGAATCCATTCAATCTATCTTTAATCAGTACAAATTGGACACTTATATAATCGGAGTTACTGGAGGAAATAAAATTAAAGTAAACAACACGATTGATATTAAAGTTGATGATGCAAAAACAAGTTGGGAAAATGGACTACGGGACAAGCTGTGATTTGGAAAGGATTGTTTTAAATGTCTAAGGTAAGCTACAAAGATGCAGGTGTTAACATTGACGCAGGAAACAATGCTGTAGATCGAATAAAAGAAAAGGTAAGATCAACCTTTACAAAGAATGTCTTAACTGGCCTTGGAAGTTTTGGGTCTTTGTTTGGATTGAAAAAAATATTGGAGGAGTACAATGATCCAGTATTGGTTCAAAGCATTGATGGAGTAGGAACAAAAACTATTATCGCTAGAAAACTCCAAAAGTATGATACAATTGGAATTGATTTGTTAAGTGCTTGCGCAAATGACATTCTAGTTATGGGAGCAAAACCTCTTACGTTCCTAGATTATATCGCGAATGAAACACTTCACCCTGCTATAGTTGAAAAAATGGTTGCAGGTATGGTAAAGGGATGTCAAGAAACAGGAGTAGCTCTTGTGGGAGGGGAAACCGCTGAAATGCCTGACACCTATTTAAAGGGTGAACATGATCTTGTTGGAGTGATTACAGGAGTTGTCGAAAAAAATAAAATTATTACTGGTGAAAAAATTCAACCTGGAGATATTGTTGTGGGTTTACCCTCCAACGGATTACATACCAATGGATATTCTTTAGCCCGAAAAGTGTTTTTTGATATTGGTAACTACAGTGTCAATGATAAAATAACAGGACTGAGCAAATCTATTGGGCTTACTCTTTTAGAGCCCCATATCAATTATACTAAACACATTTTTGCACTTTTAAATTCTAATATTGCTATAAAAGGAATTGCCCACATCACTGGCGGGGGACTGCTAGAAAACATTCCAAGAATACTACCAGATGGACTCAATGTCATTATAAATAAAAAATCCTGGCCATCCCTGCCAGTTTTTTCCTGTATTCAATCCATTGGAGAAATAGAACAAAAAGAAATGTTTAGAACCTTCAATATGGGAATTGGAATGGTTGTTGTTTTAGACAAAAAACATATTAACAGTGTAAAAACCGCCCTTAAAAAACATTCCGAAGCTTATGAAATTGGTTATGTTATTTTAGGGGATAAAGCTGTACAATTAAAATAATGAAGCCCATAGCAATCGTTCAATTCCCTGGTTCCAATACGGAGCGCGAAACAATCCTGGCCTGTGATCGTGTTGGTCTGGAAAGTGAAGAGCTTTTGTGGAATGCTCCCCCCTCTTCGCTAGAAAAATATAGTGGGTATATTATTATTGGAGGATTTTCTTATGAAGATCGTTCAAGAGCTGGTATTATTGCAGCATTAGACCCTATAATGGATCAAGTCAAAAAAGAATCTTCAAAAGGAAAACCTGTCCTAGGAATTTGTAATGGCGCACAAATTTTAGTGGAGAGCGGTCTTGTCCCTGGATGCAAAGACAACATTCCTTATCTAGCTCTTACAGATAACAAAAGAATAACAAACAATCGTGTAGTAGGTGTGGGCTATTACAACACTTGGACAAATTTAAAAATGTCTAGCAATCCTAATCGCAGTGCATTTACAAGACACTTAAAGACCAATGACTGTATTCGAGTTCCATTTGCCCACGGTGAGGGTCGGTTTCTTATACCGGAGTACTTATTAGACGAAATGATAAAAAACAAGCAAACACTTTTTCAATACTGTGACAATAATGGCAACACTGAAAATGAGTTTCCAACAAACCCAAATGGCTCTATCTACAACCTAGCTGCCGTTTGCAACTCGGCCGGAAATGTAATGGCAATGATGCCACATCCTGAACGATCCAAAGATGGTGATGTAATATTTTCTTCCATGAAAGAATACATAGAAAAGGGCAACCCAGTTTCAAATCACAACCTTACTTACAATAGCTCACGACAAGACATTGTTAGCTTTACACCAAGCCCAAAGGCGAGTTACTGGAGGATAAATGCCCTTATAACTGACAATGCCGCATCAACGGTTCAACAAACATTACAAAGCCTAAATTGTCATGTAAATATAAACAGACAAGTTTTTTGGGAAATAGAAACAGACACTAATAAAAATCAAATATTAAAAAAAATTGACGAATCGGGAGAACTGTATAACTCAAACAAAGAATATATAGATAAAAGCACAGGCCACAATTACGATTTATCTCTACTAGTTTTACAAAAAGAGGACGTTAATGCTAGAATGAAGTACGAATCTCTTTCCAATCGTTTTGAAATTAACGGAATAAATAAAATCACTAGAGGCATAGTATGGAATATATCTTTGATTAGCGGTAATATACAGAATGTTTTAAAACAAATTATTAACACTAACATACTTTACAATCAACAATCTCATGAATGCTATAGAATCTACTCAACACTATAAAGAAAGAATAAAAAAAGAAGTTAAAAACACATTAACGGAAACAAGCTTCCCAAAAGGAATAAAAAAAACGGGGAAAGTTCGTGATCAATATGAATTTGAAGATAAGATTGCTCTTATTACAACGGACCGGCAAAGTGCATTTGATCGGGTTTTAGCATCTATTCCATTTAAAGGTCAAGTCCTTAACCTAACAAGCGCATGGTGGTTTGAAAAAACAAAAAATATTATACCAAACCATGTAATAGATCTTCCAGACCCAAACGTTACTTTAGCAAAAAAGTGCGATGTTTTCCCAATAGAATTTGTCGTTAGAGGATATATAACAGGAAGCACGAATACTTCGCTCTGGACAGTATATAATAATGGAAACCGCGAATACTGTGGAAACCATTTACCAGAAGGATTAAGAAAAAACCAAAAGCTCGAAGAAAATATGCTAACGCCGACAACAAAAGAGAAAGATCACGATCGTCCAATATCCCCAAAAAAAATTGTTGAAGAAGGATGGATGACTCAAGAAGACTGGGACTATTGCAGTAAAAAAGCTATGGAATTATTTTCTTTTGGACAAAAAACTGCATTAGAAAATGGAATGATATTGGTAGATACTAAATATGAAATGGGGAAAGATAGCAATGGGAAAATTGTTTTAATTGATGAGATACACACTCCTGATTCTAGTCGATATTGGATTGCTGAAAGCTATAGTGATCGAATGGAAAAAAATAAAGAACCACAAAACATTGATAAAGAATTTTTGCGTTTATGGTTTGTCGATAATTGCGATCCATACAATGACAAATCACTACCTGAGGCGCCACTAGATCTTGTCGCAGAATTATCCAGTAGATATATATACCTTTACGAAACAATTACGGGAGGCATCTTCCCGTTTCCTAATACAAGTATAACTATACAAAATAGACTTAATGAAAACCTTAAGGAAATCTTATGAAAACTATATTAATAATGGGTTCAACATCAGATGAGCCTCACGCAAAAAAGATAACAGACAAACTAGATGATTATGGAGTCTCTTGGGAACAACACGCTGCCTCGGCCCACAAGCAACCTCTTAAAGTGCTAGAAATTTTAAATGACAACAAAGATAAAGAAAACATTGTTTATATCACCATTGCAGGTAGATCAAATGCGCTTTCTGGGTTTGTAGCTGCAAATTCCAACTTCCCTACTTTAGGATGCCCGCCATTCTCTGATAAATCTGATATGTTGGTAAATATTCACTCCACACTTCAGATGCCTAGCAACACGCCAGTTCTAACTGTTATAGACCCAGGCAACTGTGCTCTGGCAGTAAAACGAATATTTGGTGTATAACCAACTAGGAGCACTTTCTCCGCTAGATGGACGTTATGCCAATAGCGTAAAAGAACTGAATGTATTTTTTTCAGAAGCTGCAATTATGCGATACCGTGTATATATTGAGATTGAATACCTCATTGCCCTAAGCTTTGAAAAGAAGATTAAAGAGTTCCCTGCTTTAACAAAAGAGCAAATTGAAAACCTAAGAAAAATATATAGAAGTTTTGATATGGAATCTGCAAAACACATTAAAGAAATTGAGTCGGAGACGAATCATGATGTAAAAGCAGTCGAATACTATATTCAACAAAAAACAAATAAATCTTTCCACGCCTGGATTCATTTTGCACTTACTTCGGAAGACATAAATAATTTATCCTACTCATTAATGTGGCAACATGGGTTAAATCAAGTATACATACCGGTTCTAAAATCTGTAAATAATGAAATTAAAAAATTAGCAAAAAGATTTAAAAAGGCACCTATGCTATCCATGACCCATGGCCAACCAGCTACCCCTACAACATTTGGAAAAGAATTAGCAGTTTTTCACTCAAGGTTAAACAGTAAAATTCACATACTTAAAAACCAAAAACTATCTGGGAAACTTAGTGGTGCAACCGGTACATGGTCAGCACACTTATCAGCATATCCCAAAGTTAACTGGCCTCGTTTTTCATCCAGATTTATTAAATCTATAGGCTTAAGACCAAATTTAATAACTACTCAAATTGAGCCACATGACTCCATAGTAGAAGGTTATCAATGCGTCGGACATATTAATTCTATCATGAAAGACCTTTGTGCTGATATGTGGTTATACATAAGCCGCGGTATTCTTGGACAAAAAAAAGTTGCCGGAGAAGTTGGTTCTTCTACTATGCCACATAAAATCAATCCAATCCAATTTGAAAATGCTGAAGGAAATATTGGAATATCAAATGCAATGCTTACTCACTTGGCTGAAAAGTTGCCTATATCAAGGATGCAGAGAGACTTAACCGATTCAACAACCTTAAGGAATCAAGGATCTGCGCTAGGGTATTCCTTTCTTGCTCTTAAAAATATTTTAAAGGGCTTAAATAGAGTAACTATACACAAAAACAAAATGTCTGCTGAGCTTGATAATCACTGGGAAATTGTATCAGAAGCAATTCAAACAATTCTAAGAAAATCTGGGCAAGCCAAAGCATATGAACAATTGAAAGAATTAACACGAGGGGAAACCGTAAACCGAAAAATTTTAGCTGATTATATTCTAGAACTAGACATCCCAAAAGAAGATAAAGACAACCTTTTATCCTTAACGCCTCAAACATATACTGGCATTGCTCCAAAAATATTTGATTTACTATAATGTGTGGAATTGTAGCTCTATATAACCCAAATGAAAATGTCGCTAAGAGCATATATGATGGACTAATCCAGCTTCAGCATAGAGGTCAAGATGCAGCCGGGATTTCTACTCTAAACAACACTAAAATGCATTTATACAAAGATACTGGACTGGTTACCGAGGTTTTTAAGTCTGAAAAGTCAAAATTAAACTTAGTTGGTAATTTAGGAATCGGGCACGTAAGATACCCAACGGCTGGTAGCAATGATGTAAATGATTCCCAACCTTTTTACACTAGCAATCCTGTAAATATTACCCTTGCTCATAATGGTACCTTAACGAATAGTAACTCAATTCGAAGAGACTTATTAAAAACACATTTTTGTCAATTTAATACTAACTCTGATTCAGAGGCTCTAATGCATCTTTTTGCATATGAGATATACAAAACAAATTTTAGAAAACTTACAACTTCACACGTTTTTAGAGCTTTAAAATCAATATACGAAAAGTGTTCTGGTGGTTTTTCTGTTGTCGCTCTGATTTCAGGAATCGGAATAGTTGCTTTCCGGGATCCAAACGGTATTCGTCCACTATCGCTAGGATCTAAAAAAAACTCATATATGGTCGCATCAGAAAGTAGCGCACTCACAGCTTTAGATTTTGAAACCGTTGAAGATCTTAAACCTGGCGAAGCAATCATTTTAAATGAAAGCGGTGACCTAATAAGGAAAAGAGTTGTAAGAAAAACTTTACACATCCCTTGTTTATTTGAATTTGTTTATTTCTCTAGGCCAGACTCTTCTATAGATGATATTTCTATCCACAAATCAAGACTTCGCATGGGGGATTTTTTAGGAGAAAAAATCCTAAAAGAGCACCCCAAACTTAATGTAGATGTAGTAATACCCATTCCTGATACAAGTCGAACTTCTGCAATGCAGGTTGCCTATAAGCTTGGTGTCAAATACCGAGAAGGGTTTATGAAAAACCGGTATATTGGTAGAACTTTTATTATGCCTGGGCAACGAAATCGAAAAAGATCTGTTAAACAAAAACTCAACCCAATTGAAATAGAATTTAAAGATAAGCGAGTTTTATTAGTCGATGACTCAATCGTCAGAGGACACACTTCTAAAAACATAATCAAAATGGTCAAAAGGTGTGGTGCAAAAAAAGTATTTCTAGCCTCTGCCTCTCCTCCTATTCGGCATCAAAATATATATGGCATAGATATGCCAGCAACAACAGAACTCGTTGCGCATAAACGGTCTATCAAAGAAATCAAAAAATATATAAAAGCTGATGAACTAATTTATCAAAGCCTGGAGGACTTGAAGCGCTCTGCATCAATAGGAAACCCAAAAATAACAGAGTTTGAGGACTCCGTATTTACCGGAAACTATCGCGTTGGAAATATAACAAAAGATTATTTGATAAATTTAGAAAGCACCCGATCAGACTTATCAAAATAATAATTAAAACGCATACATAATGATTGAAAAAATTCTAGTACTTGGCTCGGGAGCTAGAGAACACAGTATAATTAAAGCAATAGAACGTTCATCTAGACCAAACGAAGTATTTTGTGTTGCCTCAAATATGAACCCAGGCATTGCTAGTCTATGTAGTGAGTTTATTATCGATGATTTTAACAACGCTGAAATTGTAACCAAATACGCTATCCAAAATGATATTTCCCTGGCAATTGTTGGCCCAGAAAACCCGCTGCAAAAAGGAGTAGCAGACGCTCTTTGGAACGCAAAAATAAAAGTTGTCGGTCCAAAAAAAGAACCCGCTCAAATTGAAACATCAAAAGCCTTCACAAGAAATTTGTTAAAAAAATATAAAATTCCCGGTGGGCCTAAATACAAAATATTTAATTCTATGGTCGGGGTTATAAGTTTTTTAAAAGAGCTTGGGGATAATTATGTTGTTAAGTTTGATGGTCTTGCTGGAGGTAAGGGTGTAAAAGTATCTGGAGACCACCTAAATTCCCATGAAGATGCACTACAATATTGTGAAGAACTAATCAATAAAAATCACGAATTCGTAATTGAAGAAAAATTTATTGGTGAAGAATTCTCTTTAATGAGTTTTTGTGATGGTAAAAACTTGAAACACATGCCAGCTGTTCAGGACCATAAAAGAGCATATGAAAATGACCTGGGACCAAACACGGGAGGAATGGGAACCTATTCAGACGCAGATCATTCACTTCCTTTTCTTCAAAATGAGGAAATACAAAAAGCTCAAGATATGAATCAAGCAACAGCCAACGCTCTTATGAAGGAGTTTGGATACGGGTTCAAAGGAGTTTTATACGGTGGATTTATGGCCACCAAATATGGCGTGAAGTTGATAGAATACAATGCTCGTTTTGGAGATCCTGAGGCTATGAACGTATTATCAATTCTTGAAACAGACTTTATCGATATATGCGATGGAATAACTCAAGGAACATTAGATCAAATAGATGTACGATTTAAGAATAAAGCGACCGTCTGCAAATATGCAGTTCCAGAAGGATACCCTGAGAAACCAATTAAAGGTGCAAAAATAGACCTCTCTAAAGTTGAAGACCAAGAATCTTTATTCTATGCTTCTGTAGATATCGTAAATGGTGATCTAATTGAGGCTGGTAGCCGAACAGTCGCGGTAGTAGGAGTAGATGAGACTATTGAAAAGGCTGAAAAATTAGCACAAAGAGAAATATCAAAAATTAAAGGACCTCTTTTTTATAGAAAAGACATCGGAACAAACAAGCTCATTCAAGAAAAAACCAAACACATGGAATCACTAAGATGATTCGTCTTGGAGTGCTAGGCTCAACAAGAGGTACAGACCTTCAAGCAATATTAGATGCTATTGATTCAAAACAGTTAAAATCAAAACTTTCTGTAGTTATCTCTAATAAAAAAACCGCTTTTATTTTAGAAAGAGCTAAAAAACATAAGATCCCATATTATTACATTTCTCACAAAAACATAAATCGTGAAACCTTTGATAGAAAAGTAACCAAACTTCTAAAAGAACACAAAGTTGATCTAGTCCTATTAATTGGGTTTATGAGGATTTTATCCAAATCATTTTGCCAGGATTGGAAAGGGAAAATCTTAAATGTACACCCCTCTCTTCTGCCAAAGTATGCAGGTGGAATGGATACAAATGTGCATGAGGAAGTACTAAAAAACAAAGATAAAGAGACTGGGTGCACGATACACTTTGTTACGGATGAAGTAGATTGCGGACCTGTTTTTATACAAAAAAAATGTTCCGTGAGACCAGAAGACACCGTTAAATCCTTAAAAAGAAAAGTCCAAAAGCTAGAAGGAAAAGCATTTTTAGAAGCTATACCTTTATTCGAAACCAAATATATTTCAAAACATGAATAAGCAAGAAATAATAGATAAAATACATAATCGATCTTCCTCTACAATGGTAGAAAACTTGGGAATAAAAATAACAGACATCGGAGAAAACTTTGTCTCTGGAAAAATGCCTGTAGATAAAAGGACAAAGCAACCTTTTGGCCTACTCCATGGTGGAGCAAGTGTCGCTCTGGCAGAAACTCTGGGCAGTGTTGGTGCTGGTATGAACATAGACCGAGCATCTCAATCTGTTGTGGGAATAGAAATAAATGCAAATCACTTAAAAGCTGTAAAAAGAGGGTGGGTCTTTGGTAAAGCAAACGCTATAAGAATTGGAAGGAAAATTCAAGTGTGGGAAATAGATATTAAAGATGAAAATGAAAACTTTGTATGTAAAAGCCGTTTAACCTTAGCCGTAATTGAAAAAAATGATTAAAAACCCCATATTAAATAAAAGACCTATACAAATAAACAGGGCCCTCTTATCCGTTTTTGATAAAGAAGGTATTGTAGAATTGGCACAACACCTTGTAAATAAAAATATTGAAATATTATCTACTGGAGGTACGGCAAAAAGACTCAGAGAAAATAATATTCCCGTGGTAGATGTGAGTGACTATACAAATTTTCCTGAAATTATGGATGGTCGAGTTAAAACAATAAACCCTCTTGTCGAAGGAGGAATCTTAGGGCTTCGAGACCAGCATGTTACAGACGCAGAAGAAAATAAAATTAAATGGATTGACCTTGTTGTTTGCAATCTTTATCCATTTTCAGAAACTATTTCTAAAAAAGATTGCAGTCTGGCTTTAGCAATGGAAAATGTAGACATTGGTGGGCCAACTATGGTTCGGTCTGCTGCAAAAAATGTGGGTTGGGTTACTGTTTGTGTGAACCCTAAGGATTATTTGCTATTAATGAATGAGATTAAAAATAACGAAGAAGTTTCTTTTGAAACTAGAAAATATCTTTCATCGAAAGCCTTTGGACATACTGCTCAGTATGATACCTTGATACACAATTTCCTAAAAGAAGAGCCCCTTACAAGAACATTATCGCTTACATATGAAAAACACTCTGAAATGAGATATGGAGAAAATCCGCATCAATCTGCTGCCTCTTATAAAATTCCTGGGAATGATGAACCTAATATTTTAAATGCTACTATTCACCAAGGGAAAAAACTGTCTTACAATAATATAATGGATGCTGACGGTGCCCTTGCCTGCGTTAGAGAGTTTGATGAAACCGCTTGTGTTATTGTAAAACACGCCAACCCTTGCGGTGTCGCAACAGGTGATAATTTATTGGATGTTTATAACCGAGCTTTTAATGCTGATTCGTTATCCGCGTTTGGTGGAATCATTGCACTAAACCGCACCTGTACTGCTGAAGTAGCAGAAGCAATTAACCAGGTGTTTGTAGAAATAGTGCTCGCCCCAAACTTTGAAACTGAAGCTTTGCAAATTTTGCAAACGAAAAAAAATCTTCGGGTTTTGGAAATTGGAGATTTTAAAAAACGAACAAAAAAAATAGAAACTAGAAATATAGATGGAGGAATTTTAGTTCAAGAAGTCGATACAAAAATTTTATCCTTAGATGATTTTAAAGTAGTAACACTTAAACAACCAGCGGAAGAAGATTTATCTACAGCTCTTTTCACTTGGAAAGTGTTAAGACACGCAAAATCTAATGGAATACTAATTTCAAAAAACAATACAACCGTAGGCTTGGGTGCAGGTCAAGTAAGTAGAGTCGATGCTGTACATATGGCACTAAAAAAAGGTGGTAAAAATGTTAGGGGTGGCGTTCTCGCCTCCGATGCATTTTTCCCTTTCCGAGATAGCATCGATACAATTAAAGATTCTGGAATCAGCACTATTCTTCAACCAGGAGGCTCCATAAGAGACCAAGAAGTTATCGACGCTTGTAATGAATATGGATTTGCTATGATTTTTACAGGAACACGGTGTTTTAAGCATTAATAAAAAATAAATAAAAACTTTTTATGATTATACTAGTTTTGGAATCAATTTTAATTCTAAGTAATTAGCTAACAAATTTCTAACGTAAAACTATTAAAATCTTATTCAACTTTTAATGGAGCAGACTTGAACAAAGAGGTAACCAAAACTATCTTAAAAATATTCGGTGTCCTCGCTGCACTCTATATGTTCCTTGTGGGAATTAATGGTATGTCTTCTGCAATCAAACATATGGGAGCAGGAGTAGCTGAATCTATTTTTACTGCAACAAGCAATCCCTTTGTCGCTTTATTTATAGGGGTTTTTGCTACTGTTCTTTTTCAAAGCTCTTCCACTACGACTTCTCTCATAGTTGGTATGGTAAGCAGTGGAGCGTTAGGTATTTCAGGAGCAATCCCAATGATTATGGGAGCCAATATAGGAACAACTGTTACGAATACGATTGTCTCTGTTGGTCATATAAATAAGGGGAATGAATTCAAGCGAGCTTTTGCTGCCTCAACGGTGCACGACTTTTTTAACATCTTAGCCGTACTCATAATATTCCCCCTTGAAATCACATTTCACTTTATTGAAAAACTATCAAGATCTTTCGCGGAGGTTTTATTTGGTACTATGTTAAACGTCGATGTGCTTCAAGCGAAAAGCCCTATTAAAGTAGCAGTGAAGTCTGGAGCAAAATTCATTGAGAGCTTTACCTTTGGAAATGATATTTTTTATTTAGTGGTGAGTGTCATAATTACCTTCATTTGTTTGGTTTCTATTGTAAAACTACTCCGAAGCCTTGTCTTAGAAAAAATAGAAGCGTTTTTTGATCAATATATTTTTAAAACTGCTCTCCGTGCAATTGGGTTCGGTATTGTTCTTACTATTATGGTTCAAAGTTCATCTATCACGACTTCATTGGTAGTCCCGCTTGCAGGAGCAGGAGTCCTCACATTGAAAAAAATATTCCCTTTTACCCTTGGCGCAAATATTGGAACAACCGTTACGGCGCTTTTGGCAGCACTCACAGGTACAGTAGCTGCTCTAGTCGCAGCCATTAGTCATTTACTTTTTAATATTTTTGGGATTGCAGTCATATACGGCATCCCTCAATTGCGAGCCATCCCGCTTTTTTTAGCAGAAAAAATTTCTGAACTAGCAGTGAAAAACAAATTCATTCCCCTCGTTTACTTATTAATTGTTTTCGGTGCTATTCCACTTTCTATTATTTTGTTAACTTCTTAAAGTCATAAAAGGTATGTGTTATGTCCATTTTTAAAGATATTGTTTCCATTTGGAAATCTGAAGATTTACTGTCTCAGGCGTGGGATGAATCAAGAGAAATGATGGCCCTTTCTGAGGATATGTTTTCTTCTGCTATAAAGTATCTGCGCAGAGGAGCAAAAATAAAAAAATTAAAAAAGCTAAAAAAAGAAGATAAAAAGATCAATGAATTTCAACAAAATGTTCGAAAAAAAGTGGTTACCCACTTTTCCATTTCAAAAAACATTGACAGCCTCCCCAATGGATTGGTACTTCTAAATATGATAATTGATGTTGAGAGACTTGGAGAACTACACAAAAAAATATTTTAGATATGGCAATCTATTATCCAGAAGCCTTGGTTTCCGAAGAACTACTCCCAGATCTTAACACGCTTGAAAATGAAGTAATATCAAGATTTCAAAAAACCTGTGAATCTGTTGGCAGGCAAGATTTAGTTTTAGCAGAAAAATTATTAAAGACCCACCAAGAATCTCTAGCGATCGTTTCTGATGATATCGTACATAACTGTATATCTGGTAAAATAGACTTTAAAAATAATAAACAGGCTACTGTTGTACCGCTTTATGCAAGATATTTAAAACGAATAGGTTCTCATTTAAAAAACATATCCACCACTATGGTGAACCCATACGAATATATTGGGTATAGGAAACAGTAATTTTCCTTTACTATTTCCCTTTTCTGTTTGATCTATATAGTTAAATTTCTGCCCAATTTTTTTAGACTTAAAAGAAAAACATATGTCAAACATCAAACAAATTTATTTTCGACCACTTGCCTTCTTATTTGTCCTAATACTTGATTTTGGAATATCCCAAGAATATAACTGGTCTGCTAATTTACGTTTCCGTGCTAGAACCGATAAAGATTCATCAGTAGATTGGCGAAAAACATTTGCAACAATTACCGAAACCCGGTCTCGTCTAGGCCTTGACATATTAGGTGAATATGCTTCTGCAAAGTTCATTCTACAAGACTCTAGATATTTGGGAAACGTAGAAAACAACCCTGGAGTTACCGCTACCACTGCAGCACCTTTTTTACACCAGGCATATTTTACTTTTAGCAATTTAAAAATTCCTTTCTTTGACTACGATTTTGTAAAAATTGGACGCTTTGAATTGGCTTTAGGAAATCAAAGGTTAATAGCAAAAAACAATTGGAACAATATTGGAAGAAGTTTTGAAGGCTTCTTAGGAAAAGACAATTTCTTATCTGGTGAATTATTGCTAATGCATTTATTTATTAACGAAACCATGAATGAATCACATGATGATAAAAAAGATGTTGTAATTGATGGTGCATACTGGACCAAAACCATCCCATTTTTGGAACAAAATTCAGTTTATGATGTATATTTTCTCAATTTTAGAAATATGGATTTTCTTGGATCGGGAAACTCATTAGCGTCCTATAACAATATAGGTATTAGGTTTAACGGCCAAAAAGATAATTTTGTTTTAGAATCTGAGTGGACTCTTCAAAATAGTTCAGGAACATCATCAAAAAATGATGTTTCTGCGAGTCTTTTTTCCTTTAATCTAGGATATA
>JBJKZY010000050.1:0-21616 GCA_045568995.1 Fidelibacterota bacterium
GATGATCTACCGATTGGTAGAGGGTACGGAGAGCTTGACAAATGGGATATGGCATTAGAAACAGGTTTTATCGATGGTTTAATTCGGAAAGGGCTAACAATTGCTGAAAAATTAGATCACGTAAGTCCAAGAGATAAATCAGAATTTATTAATACGAGTCCTGAAGATGCCTTTTACATGCATGGAATTAATCTTGAAGATTTGGGCCTTATTGAGAATGATATGCAAGCATCCAGTTTGCTTACATACCAGATTGTAGATTTCTCTGAAAGAGATCTTTCCTTGGTGATTTATTTACGAATGATTGATTTAAAATCAATGAAAGTTATCACTTCTTCGATGATCAAAGTTGGTGACTCAGTAGTTTTAAATGCTGAAAAAGAAATAAGTGGATTTAATGAGGCTTATGACATAGTCAAAAATATTGGTGACTTTCCAAGGTCAATTTTTACCAAATCAGGCTCACTTGCTCTATTAAATGCAGATATTCTAAATATCTCAGGTAATTATAAAAATGTACCTTCTGAAGAAACCATGGCTATTGAAAATGGTATTATAACAGGATTAATACATAATGAAAAATACAATGACAATAATCCAATCATCATGGAAAAAACAAAAGGTTTTAAATTGAAATTCCCATCAGTATATAATAGTATTGTTTTTAATACGAATCCTATTCTTTATGAGGAATGGTCTGAATTATATAAAGAAACAAACTGTAATTTGCTAATGATGTATAGATATATACCAGAAAATGGGCTTTATATCAAAATAATTAATGTCAGAAACAACGGGAAAATTATTTATTCAAACGCATTTGTTTTCAATGGAAAAGTAGATGAAGGAGTGATTAGCAATCATGATGTTGTCTCTGATGAATTTAAAGCGAATATGGATATAACTCTTTTGAAAAATAAAAAGGTTTTAATAATAAATGGAGATAAACAGGCTGTTGAATCTGAGATGTATTTTGAGGATCAGCCATTATTTAATGAGATGAACCTTACAATTGAAGAAGGAATGATGACTTCTTTAGTTAAGCAAAAAGTATCTATACATGAAAAACTTAAAACTCTTTATCTTAAAAGGCCTTGGATGTACAATGATAAAGTATTCAACCTTAATCCTCTTTATCTTGATGAATGGAGTCAGTTGGAAGATTTTGGGATTGAAATGTTGGTTGTGTACAATAATTTAATTCCTTACCAAAAATTACCAGTCTCACACTCTGATTATAAGAAAGTAGCAATTGGGATACGAATTATTGATGTCGACACTGGAGACATACTTCAAGTAGGAGAATTAACTAATATTAATTGAGCCCAAATTTTTAAATTAATAGGACCAAATTATGAAAAAGATCAATTACCTTTTATTTGTTTTTATTTCAATCTTATCTGCTAAAGACTTTACCGTATCAGATCCTCCAATGCTTTACATATATCACTTTGTGAGCTATGACACAACATCTATTCTTTTACATGGCGGTGATCAGGATGAGAGCAAAAGTAAGATTTTACGATTTCCACTTTTTAATAAAAATGATGTATCTTCCGGTGAAAATTTAGTTTTGGGAAAACCCTTAGATCCCAAATTAGTTTCAGCAATGGTAACCTCGTCAGTAGCAAAAAATCCACATATTAATATTGCTGGTGAATCAATTCAAAAAAGGATCAAAACGGATAACTTCATTAATCTTGTCAAATCCTATGATTACCCCAAGCGTACTGATTTTATTTTCATAGGTGAAATAAATACCTTGGCATCTCAATATGAAGTAGATTTGAAATTGATTGATGTCTCTACTCAAAAAATAATTGCTTCGGAATTTTTCCATTTAGAATTCGGATCTATGAATAATTTAAGGTCTCAAATAAATGCACTTGTTGGCCCCTTAATGAATAAAGTTGTCACACCATTTGTAGGATCAGTTTATATAAGAGTTGACTCTACTAGTAGGAATAGAATTCGTTGGGATGATATATCGATAAGGCCATTAAAATCCTTTGTGGGTTCTAGAAATCTTGATACAAAAAATTCTGATTATACTCCTTA
Organism: Fidelibacterota bacterium; assembly: GCA_045568995.1. Taxonomy (GTDB): domain Bacteria; phylum Fidelibacterota; class Marinisomatia; order Marinisomatales; family UBA1611. The sequence goes on from JBJKZY010000050.1 coordinate 2,059, forward strand.
CCAGACAATGCCAATGACTTCCAGTTTTCTTGAAACCCATGATAACATATTGTCCCAATATCTTTCCTCTGATTATAAGTTGATTAAAAACTATGAGGATATTAATACTTTTCTTGCAGGTGAATATAGGATACAGGCCTTCTTAAAAAATAATGAGGATCCTTTTATAACTGATTTTATTGTTAAAGCAGGGGATTTAAATGAGATTCATATGTTATTACCTTACACTCCACCACCAAAAGATACAGATGGAGATGGTATTATTGATGACTTGGATGCTTGCCCATTGGTACCTGGATTTCCAAATAAGGATCCAGAATTAAATGGATGTCCGCCTCCAAAGCTAGTTGGTGATATTACGATATTAAATATTTGGAATGGACTTGGATTCGAAATTTTAAGGATAGATGATGTATCTCATACTTTAGTTGCGTGGGGATCAAAGAAAAATAGCCAATTAGAACTTGAGTCTGTTACTTATGATTATTCAATAAATTTTGAAAATAATTCAGTCACTATTTTTGATCTTCCCCTGGGGACATATCTGAGAAATAGTTATGCTAATACTGAGGAGCGATTTCCAGGAAAACAATATGTAAGTCTTTTTACCGATAGCGATACCCTTATGCTGGAAAGCAAAAGCCAAGAGGTGAAAACAGTTGTAGCTGATCAGGATTTAATTAAAGGAAGAGAAGTTGTGATTTATTTTGATCCTTTCACACCAGAGAAAGATCATTCATATAGGTTATATGTCGATGAATCCTTATTTGCTGTAGCAAGCATTGTGGGGGAGTTACATATCGTTGGAATGCCTTTTAGTTTTGAAGGAAATATCAAAGTAAGGCGTGATGGATTTGAAGATTCTACCATAGAAATAAAATCAAGTAATGATAAGTCCTATCATCTTGCGGAGTTAACATCTCCTAAAGATTGATCTAACTAATTTTCATCTTCCCATACATGGCATGCGAGAAACTTATAATCGCACCATTCGCAATGTCTGCCTTTTTTAGGATTGAATTCCTTTTTCTGGATACCGTCTGCAACGGTTTTTATTTTTTCTTGTACCACATTTAATTCTTCTTTCTTAAAAGAATGGCTTTTTAATGGTTTATCATACGCTCTTAAAAAATGAAGAGATGCAGATGATGGTAGGCCGCTAATATCTTTCTCAGGACTTTGTTCAAGGTACATAGCATAGATAGCTAATTGTAAATTAGATTTTGCAGAAGAGGTTGTTTTACTAGTCTTATAATCGATAATTGCTGTGCCATCAGATACTTTATCTATTCTATCTATGATACCCCTAATGTTTATATGTCCAATATTAAAGTCAAATGATTTCTCCCTTTTCAAAACATTAGGTTTGTTGTCGTGTAGGAAGTGTATGTACTCTTTTAATAATTCGATGCCTTGTTCTTTGAATTTCTCTTCTCTAACAGAATATTCAAATTCATCTTTCTTCCATTCTTCCTCCAAAATATTCAGGATTCGTTCTTTTGTATGTTTTTTATTTGGTTCGTGAAATCTTTGTAGGACTTTATGTATGATATTTCCAAAAATAAGTTCTGGTTTATTTGCAGTTTGAGGAACCCCGTCGACATAACCTAACCTGTATTTAAGAGGACAGTTTTCATATGTATCAATGGCACTTGCAGAAAGGAAAATTTTTTCCTGCTTAATCGAGGTAGTTTGTTTCCTGCTACTTTCTAACTCCATCTTCAACTCCTTCTCCCATTTTTCATCACCAAGTAGTAATCTTTTTCCTAATTCAAATAATTTTATTTTTTCTAAAATTTCACATATTTTTTTTACTTCCTTATAATTCTCTCTCGAAAGTGCTTTTTGTAAATGTTGTTCATACTTTACTCTTATTTGAGAGTGATTTGGAATTAGTTCATTTGAAGATTCTTTTTTCGATATATCGTTCATAAGCTCATCCGGTAGTTCTTTAATAAATGGTGAGGTTGCTTTTTTAGGTGCAAGTAAATATATTTGATCTTTAGCGCGTGTGACTGCAACATAAAACAATCTCCTTTCTTCTTGAATATGTTGTTCTTTTTGATTGATTGACAAATTACTATATGGAAGCCATTCAGATGGGGGTTTTGAAATTAGCTTTTCTGATCGATAGTTTAATGGAAAACTCGCTGATCTATGAAATGGTAGAAATACAATTGGAAATTCAGCACCTTTCACACTGTGAATGGTATTTACATTAACGCATTGATATTCATTATATGGTTTAGGCATTAAGGAAGGCAATCCTCCAGACTGTATTACTACCTCAAGATATTTATTAAATGCATTAATACTATTTTTTTTCTTGTTACGAATTGAAAAACTCTGAGCTCTTTTTAAAAAATCACCAAGGTTTAAAAGATTATAATGATCATTGAAGGAATATCGTTTAACCTTATCTTGAAAAATTTTCAAATGCTTAGCAATATCCCATACTATTTCTCCAGCATTTTTTTTACGTGCAATAGACTTGAAATATCCTATGTTTTCAATTATAATTTTTAATTTAGGATATTGATTTTGTGTCTTCACATCTTCCTTTATGAGATTATATCTATGCTTTAAGTTTCTTTTATCATATTTATAAAAAATTAAATGCGCTATTTCATAGTTATATATTTTTTGAATTATTCTAAAAAGGGCAGAGTCTTGGAAGATTCCTCCACAAACTAATTGGCACCATGAGATTACATCTTGGACTGGCGAGCAATTAAGGAGGCCTAGCTTACTTTCAATAACCGGAATGCCTGCAGATTGTAGCGATCCAATAACGAAATTTGTTTGACTTCTAGTACGGCAAAGTATTGCTATGTCATTAAAAGGTGTACCCTCTGAAGTAATCTTGAGGATTTCTTTATTAATGAAATCTAATTGTTCATTGTTATCACCCCAAAATCTTATTGGTTTAATAGGTGATTTATTTGTTTTTGAGATTAAGTTTTTTTCAATACGATTATCGTTATGAATTATACTTTCATTTGCAAGGTCTAATATTGCTTGAGAAGATCTATAATTATCCTCTAAAGAAATACATTTATAGTTATCATGAGATTCATAATTTTGTTTGAAAGATTGAATGTTGTAAGAACTGGCTCCTCGAAAACTATAGATAACCTGATCATCGTCACCAACAACAGTAATAAATTTTCGTTTACCAGCAACTAAAGTTATAATCTCATTTAATGCAAAATTATTATCTTGAAATTCATCGATTATAATATGGCGAAAATGATTTTGGACAGCAGTCAATGCCTCTTCATTTTTGGAAAGAAGTTCAAAAGCTAATAGAACCATGTCACCATAATCAATTACGTTTAATTTTTTTTTCCATAATTGGAATATAGGATAAATTCGTTTTAGATCTTTTAATTGATTGGCAATTTCGTTGGTAATTGGTCCATCTTCGTTAGGGTTAGGTATATTAATGTTTTCAAGATCAATTAATTCATCTTTAACTCGATTAAAAAAAGGGATGAAACTATTATTAATTGCTCGTTTTGGGTTAAGAGGAAATTCATCGGATTGAAATGGTCCCAAGCTATCAAATTTCTGTAAAAGCAAGTGAATTGCTTCACTCTCTTCAAGTAGCTGTGGTAGAGTATCACTCCCAAATTCTTTAAGGATTTTAAAGCAAAATGAGTGAAAAGTACTAACCGTCATAGTTTGAGCTTTCGATCCTATTTGATTAATTATTCGATTTTTCAGCTCTTTAGCTGCTTTCTCAGTATACGTTATAGCTAAAATATGTTTTGGATTTATTTCATAATAATTAGTTAGATGGACTATTCTGTTTTGGAGAGTGAATGTCTTTCCAGTACCAGCACCAGCTAAAATCATAAGCGGTGATGGTTGATGGCGAATCGCAGCATTTTGTCTTTTATTTGGTTCGAATATTTGATTAAATGCTACCATAAAATTGAATTGTTTTGAATATTAATAAAAATAAAGATATCCAATATAATTATTTCAATAAAATGTGAATAGTGTTAGTTGAAAATATTTTTTAACCTTTAACATCTTTTTGAGTCTTATTGTATGAGATGAAATGAAAAATGATCATAAACTTATCAAATTATTCCAAAAAGGAGATCAAACTGCTTATGATAGACTTGTTCGAAAATATCTATACAATACTGTTGGCTTCTTTTATACTATCACAGGAGATAAGATGGTAGCAGAGGATTTAGCGCAGGATGTTTTTTTTAAATTATTTAAAACTCTTGGAAATTTTAGATTCAAATCAGCTTTCTCTACCTACCTTTATCGGATTAATCTGAATACTGCAAATTCATGGTTTACTCGAAACAAATGGAAGAATTTATTACATCTTGATCAAATCCTTAATCAGCAAAAAAACGACACGCGTATTGCAACGGAGTGGCTCAGTAAAGAATTATGGGATGCTATATCAAATTTGCCTAAAAAACAGCGTAGTGTTGTTGTCATGAGAATAGCAGAAGAACTTCCCTATAAAGAAATATCTACTATCACAGGGATGTCTGAGAATACTGCAAAGGTGAATTACCACCACGCTCTTCAAACATTAAAAAAGGTACTTAATAATGAATGAAATTAAAAAAAAGATAGCGTTACAAAAAAGAGAAGTCATCGATACAAATCCTGATGAATTTATGAGCAAATTACATTTTAGAATTAAAACATCTAATACAAACCGACAGACATTATATACATCATCGGCAATACTTTTTATAATGCTCTTACTTATTATTACTCAATTTGGTGCTCCTGATTTAGAATTTGATAATTATTTTGCGAACAGCACAGAAAATTTAATAGAGACAGACTTTTGGAATATCAACATTGATTCTGTAGAGTATGATCAAGAATTTTTTAATGATATGGCATATTTTCTTATTGATGAAGGATATATCTGGGAGACTGTTGAATTATTAGATCAATTTAAATTAAATGAAGAGGAATCATTATGAAATATATACTACTTTTTAGTTTTTTAACTGGGGCAGTAGCTCAGAATTACAATTGGGATAATGAAAAAAGTAGGGGCCGTAGGAGCTCAGAGAAGATGGAAAACATGATTGTTTGGCGATTAACTGATGATTTGGATCTTACTACTGATCAAGCAGAAAAATTTTTCCCAAGATTTAGAGATCATCGGAAGAGTCTAGAAGAAGTAGGAAAGAAAGAAAGAGAAATGATTGCAAATATAGATCGAGAAAAACTAAATAAAAAAGATGTAAAAAGTACGATTGAAGAGATTTCAAAGTTGCGTCAAAAACGAATTGAGTTAGAATCAAAATTCGTATTAGGCCTGGATGATATTTTAGCACCTGAGCAGATGATTAGGCTTGGTGTTTTTAAGCAGAGAATGATGATGGAAATGAGAGGGGAAATGCGAGATGGAAAAGGAAAAAACAAGAGAAATAAGAAAAAAGATCGTAAACGCAGACGTAGTAGATTTTAAAAAAAGGAGTAAGGAATGAAAAAAATAATCATATTAATATTCATTTTTATTTTTATCATGAATGGATGTGTAGATAGTTCATCAACAGTAGATGATACCGAATCCAAGCTGTTAGTGCTTCTTAATGAAGATGCAGCTGCAGGCGCGGATGGATTTGATTCTGGTGGAGAAATGGACCTTGACTATAGCATAGGACTTGAGATTGATGGTTTAGCACGTGCTTTTAGTGACACATTGTCCTTTGGAGAAGGATATAGGATACGATTTGGAAGACAATTGATCGATCGAGAAAGAACCGTTGAATTTGAAACTGGTGAAGATACTTCTGTTGCGATGGTAACCCATTCGGTCAATGGTGAATTTTTGGTTACAGTAATCGATACCAATCAAAATCAGATTGACTCTCTTAGTTTTTCAAAAGAATTCACTACAATGCTGAATCGGAAGGTGCGGTTTGTAAAAGTCGATGACCCTGCTAGCCCAGATGGGCACAGATGGGGAGTTGATGCTTTGACCCCATTAATAGGTGGATCTGGAGATAAGATTTCGATAGTTGGGATATCATTTTTTTCTTTAACAGATAGTTTAGAAGTAGGTGACATGCTCTATTCTTTTTCCTCAGATGAATTTGGTGATCTTTACATTAGCAGAGATTCTTTGCCTCTATTTACCTCTTTTAGCAGAGTTGTTGCATATGTAAATGTGATCAATAATGGGCCTGAGTACACCACTGATAGCACGAACATGGGGGAATGGGTGTTTTTGAATTATGGAAAAAATAGGTTACAAAGGGGAAGACGGCATCTGAAAGATTCAGGTATGTTTTTTGACCAGATTATGAATGATAATACGCATTCAGGTTCCATGAGAATTCATGGACCTGGATTAGCTCAAATGCAAGGAGTGTTTCGAACATTTATTGAGGCAATAGATCTCGCTACCATGTATGTGTCTGATGGTGGATATAATACGAATGTATGGTCAATCCCATATAGAGTAGAAAGACCATAATTCTTATAATTAATTATGGATATTCTGTTTTAATAAAAAAAGAGTATCCATAAGCAAAGAGATCTTTATTTATCCTGTTAAAGTGAAACTTTAATAGAACCTAATTTATTGTTATATATTAATGTATAATAATAAATCTTTTCTCTACAGTCATTATTTTTTTCATTTACATGCAGATATATATTCATCTTATTTACTATTTGATTTATATGAGTGTATATTCAATTCAAATTTATGATTAGAACTGGAAAAATAATTTTTAAGACTTATATTATACTTTGTGTTTTCTCAGGGTGTTCCAAAAACACCATCGATAAAATTTATTTTAACGGTGTCATTTGGACGGGGGAGCATCATACTCCTTCTGCCACTGCTTTGGTACTCAGTGAAGAAAAATTTATCTTTGTTGGTGAAGATGCTGATGCAAAAGCTATGGCAACAGATCAAACAGAAATGATTGATTTAAAAGGTAATTTTGTAACTCCAGGATTTATTGATAATCATGTACATTTTATTAGTGGAGGTTTACAACTTTCTCGGGTAAATCTTAATGATGTTTCATCGAAACAGGAGTTTCAAAAAAGAATAGTTGATTTTCATAAGATGCTTCCCGAAAATTCCTGGATTTTAGGTGGGAATTGGGATCATGAATTATGGGGAGGAACATACCCAGACAAATCTTGGATTGATGAAGTAGTTTCTGATCGTCCTGTGTTTCTTGATAGATTGGATGGGCATATGGCCCTTGCAAATACAAGAGCGATGAATCTGGCTGGAATTCACTCTTCAACTTTAGATCCTTCTGGAGGGGTTATCATAAGGGATCAAAATAGTAACCCAACCGGCGTTTTAAAAGATTTGGCTATGGATTTAGTTCTGTCTATCCTACCAGAAGAGTCAAATGAGGAAATGGACCGTGCCCTTGATCGTGCTATGGAATATGCATTATCCCTTGGGATTACTCAGGTACATGATATGGGATCTTGGAAAGATTTAGAGACGTATAGAAGAAATCATAACAAAAGTAATCTTAAAATACGAATTAAAATATATCCTTGGTATACAAACTGGAGGAATATTATTAAATACGTTGAGAATTATGGACCTGGAGATGATTGGCTTCGTTGGAATGGGATGAAAGGTATGATGGATGGTTCACTTGGATCTCGAACTGCTTGGATGCATAAACCGTACTTGCATGATCATAATCATTTCGATAAAGAAAAGCTGCCAACTTTAGGTGTTATTACAATTAAGGATACAACGGAGTTTAAATTTTTGCTGAGAGAAACCGATAATGCAGGGATTCAGCATGCAGTACATGCCATTGGAGATAGAGCGAACGATTGGATTTTAAATCAATTTAAAAACATTACTAAAGAAAATGGTAAAAGAGATAGAAGGAGTCGTATAGAGCATTCTCAGCATTTATCCGAAAGTGCTATTAGAGAATTTTCAAATCAAAATATCATTCCATCCATGCAACCTTATCATCTTTTTGATGACGCTTCCTGGGCACACAAACGAATAGGTTATGACCTTTTGAGTAGAACATATATATTCAATACTCTTTTACAAAGTGGCGCAAAACTTACTTTTGGTTCTGATTGGACGGTTGCTCCTTTAAACCCAGCAACTGGTATATTTGTCTCCGTTACCAGAAAAACCAGGGATGGAAAGAATGAAGCAGGGTGGTTTCCTAATGAAAAAATATCAGTAGAGGATGCCCTAAGGTGTTATACAATTAATAATGCATACGCTGCATTTTGGGAACAAACTACTGGTTCTATTTCAGTTGGTAAAAATGCAGACTTTGTGGTGCACTCTATGAATTATTTTGATATAGATCCTGTCAAGATTCTTGAATCAAAAGTTTTAAGGACAGTAGTTGGAGGTAAGGACCATCTTTTTTAGCAATTTTTTTAAAATATGATGCCCACGGTATGTTGTGTGAATGCACTTGTTAAATGTTAAATCAAAAATATTAACTATCAATAATTAGGATTAAATAATGACGAAAAAACCACTATTTTGGATATTACTTACCATCTCATCGGTAGGAGGTGTTCTTTATTTTGCCAAAAACTTTGATAGTGCTTTTCCTGCATTATCTGTTAATGTCAAAATGGATAGGGAAATGGCGATCTATGAAGCAGAAAAACTTTCAAAAAAATATAATTGGACTCCAACTGAATATAGTAAAGCGGTTTCTTTTGATGGAGATAGAAACCTACAAACATTTGTTGAGCTTGAAGGAGGGGGACTGGATACCTTTAAAATGCTTTACTCTGATAATATTTTCTATCCATATGTTTGGAGGGTTAGGCATTTTCAGGAAAAGAATCCTAACGAAGTATCTGTATGGTTTACCCCAGAAGGTAAGCCATATTCCTTTAGCCAAAAATTAAGTGAAGATGAACCTGGAAGTGCGATTAGTAGGAAGGATGCATATGATATAGCTATGGGGAGTCTTAAAGATGATTGGTATGTAAACCTTGATCAATATGAATTAGTAGATGAATCGGAAAAAGTACAGCCTGGAGGAAGAGTAGATCACACTTTTACATATCAGCTTTCTGGATTCCAATTGGGGGAAAACGGATTTATAAAATTAAAGTTAACAGTACTAGGTGACCGACTTGGAGAATTAGTTCACTACGCTCAAGTGCCAGAAGCATTTAATCGTAGATTTAGTGAAATGAGGTCAGCAAACGATACCATTGCATTTTCGGCAACAATAATTATTTATTTACTGTACGGATTATTAGGCGTGATAGTAAGTATTTTTTTCCTAATGCGAACACGATGGATTCTGTGGAGAGAAGCGATAGGGTGGGGAATGATAGTAGGTTTTTTTCAAGTTGCAGTACAACTCAATTTCATGCCTATGATGTGGATGGAATATAATACTGCAATCAGTGAAAACAATTTTATGATGGAAATAATGTTTAGTATGTTGATGCTATTTATTTTTCAGTCTACTCTCTACGGATTATCTTTTATAGCTGCAGAAGGTCTCACCAGAAAAGCATTCCCAAATCACATTCAGTTTTGGAAAGTTTGGTCTTCTAAAGCTGGTAGTTCTATTAATGTACTTGGCCAGACAATTGGAGGATATCTCATTACAGGTGTCTTTATGTTTTATGCCATTGCATTTTATACGTTTGTTACAAAAAAACTAGGATGGTGGGCACCAGCGGATACAAGCTACGATCCAAATCAACTAGCTGCATATTTTCCTTGGCTTACATCTATTGGTATATCTTTAGGCGCGGGTTTTTGGGAAGAATGTTTATTCCGCGCTGTTCCTTTAGCTGGTGCGGCATTAGTAGGTGATCGGTTTGGAAAACGGAATCTATTTATAGGTATTGCGTTTGTGTTTCAGGCAATTGTTTTTGGTGCAGCCCATGCTAACTATCCTGTCCAACCTGCATATGCAAGAGTAGTAGAGTTAATGATTCCATCTTTTTTATTTGGATACATTTATCTTCGCTTTGGATTATTACCTGGAATCATAATGCACTACGCTTATGATGTGGCAATGATATCCTTACAATTATTTACTGCAAATGTGCCAGGAATATATTTCCAAAGGTTTATGGTAATATTATTTTTACTAATCCCACTATGGGTAGTTCTTTATTTACGTTTTCAGTCTGGTAAATGGTCATTAAGACTAGAAGGGGTAAAGAATTTTGATTGGCAAGTTCCACCACCTCCCAAAGATAAGGAGAAAACTACTTTGGAAGAGCCTGCAATAGTGCAAAAAACGTTTCTAAATAAAAAGAAATTAATTCTTTTTGGCATAATTGGATCTTTTTTATGGATTCTATTTGGAATACCGCAAGACAAAAAACCAATTATGGAACTTTCTAGATCAGATGCATTACAAATCGCCCAAAATTCTTTATCTGATTTTGGTTTTTCTCCAGATTCTGCATGGAAAATGGAGACCCGACTTAATTCCGGTGAGCAACAAATGGATCGATTTATTTGGCAGGAATATGGAAAGGAGGCTTTCTCTTTTTTGAGAGGAAAGTACATTTATGTTCCTTCGTGGGAGGTACGTTATCGTAAATATTTTGGTGATGTTGCACAAAGAGCTGAGGAATATAGGTGCTATGTAAATAATAAAGGAGATGAGATAGGTATATGGCATCAGATTCCAGAAGATAGGGAGTGCATTAGTTTGTCAGAGGAAGATGCAAGATCTTTAACTTTAAACTATGTTCAAAATAGATACGGAGAAGATGCTTCAGTTTTAAATGAATTGGAGGCGAATTCATTTAAAAAACCAAATCGTTTGGATTGGAAATTCATTTTTGAAGACACAACCACATACAAATTGGAAACAGGACAGTTAAGATTGACAGTTGAAATATCTGGGGATCAAATTAAAGGATCTTATCGAAATGTATTTGTTCCGGAAGATTGGAAGAGATTAGAGAAAGAAAAAGAGTCTCGGTGGTTTGCAGTAGAACTGATATTAGGTCTAATTATGACATTTTCTCTTGCTTATGTTATTGTATTTGGTACAATTCATTGGAGTAAAAATAATTTTGACACTTCACTTTTTTTAAAAGCATTAATACTTTTATGTTTACTCGGTATTGTTCAATTATGGAGTGACTTGCCTCTTAGCTTTTTTAACTTTAAAACAGAACAGCCATATACAGACCAAGTATATCAAACAATTCTTATGGGAATGGTAGGGTTGCTAATTGCATCTTTATTAAAAGCAATAATGATTAGTTCAAGTAAAGATATGATAGTAGCGGGTAGCAGGCTTAAAGAAAAAATATCATTAGAGGATGGAATTTTGATTGGTCTTTTTTTATCGGGTGGGTACTCGCTCGTAAGCAACTTAATACCATCTCTTGGACCGCAGCTTGGTAATTATTCGCCCTTAAATGCAAGAATTGAGATATGGGATCAGATTTACACTACGCTAAATTCCTATGCAAATGATGTGCTTGGTGCATTATCTACAGTGATTTGTATAAATGTGATATCTAAAAATTGGAAAAGCAGGACCTTTCTTGGATTATCCTATATTATACTGATAGGTTTTTCAATTGTATCTCAGAACCCAGGTGCTTTTGAATCTGGCCTTGTTTTAATAGGTTGCGGGTTGATTGTCTCTGCTGTATTGTTTGTATTGTATAAAGAATTGATACGCTTCAGTCCTGAGCTTATTCCAATAATTTTTAGTACAACTTCAATAATAAGCACGATGATAAAAGGATATCAAAATATTTACGCTGGACAATTTTTGGGTGCCATTGCATCTTCGATATTGATAGCTATGCTCGCGCTTTTTTGGTATAAATTATTAAGGCATCAGTAGCTAAATTCAAAAAGCGGAAAAGATTTTATATGATTATAACTGTTTAAAATATTTAACTATGAAAAAATGGAATAATTACAAGACTCAAATTTCCTTTCAAGAGTATGACGCGATTATTATAGGTTCAGGCATTGGAAGTCTTTGTACAGCTGCACTTCTAAGTATTCAGGGTAAAAAAGTATTGGTTCTAGAGAAGCATTTTAAAATAGGTGGTTGGACTCATACTTTCAAAAGAAAAAACTATGAGTGGGATGTAGGGATACACTATATAGGGCAAGTGCATAAACCATACTCTGTTATTAGAAAATTATTTGATCTGATTTCAGAAAGGCAATTGGAATGGTGTTATATGGATGAAAATTATGATCGAATAGTCTTTCCAGATCGCTTTTATGATTTTAATGCTCCGAAGTCAAGATTTATCGAAGATATGATTACTTATTTTCCAAAAGAGGAGCCAGCAATACTTTCCTATATGAATCTTTTGAATGATGCAGTAAAAAGCTCAAGGAGTTATTTTAGCCAAAAAGTATTTTCTGGTATTTTGGATTCTGTCACGTATCCATTTATGACCAGAAAATTTTTTAAGTATTCAGATCAAACTACTTTGGATGTTTTATCAAGCCTCACAAACAATAAAAAACTAATCGGTGTGCTGACCGGGCAGTGGGGAGACTATGGTCTACCACCTTCGCAAAGTAGCTTTGCGATGCATGCGCTTGTGGCAGGACACTATTTAGATGGTGGAAACTATCCTCAAGGAACTTCAAGAAAGATAGCGGAAACAATTTCAAATGTAATAGAAAAAAACGGCGGAACATTGGCTGTAAATGCAGGAGTGCAAGCGGTTCTTACTTCAAAGGGAACTGCAGTGGGAGTGTTAATGGAAAATGGAGATAAAATTAAATCAAATTTTGTAATTAGTGGTGCTGGAGTAGCAAATACGTACACAAAATTGATGAGCGAAAATAATAAATTAATACAGTCCGTAGATAAAAAGATGAAGAAAGTAAAGAGGACAGGGAGTTATGTTTGCCTATATATTGGATTAAATAAGTCAATTCAGGATATGATGATTAAAAATACAAATTTATGGATTTATCCTGGATATGATCATGATCAATCTTTAAAAAATTATATAGATAATCCTCGGTCTGAATTTCCATTGGTATATGTTTCCTTTCCATCCGCAAAAGATGATTCTTGGGATAAAAACCATCCTAACTCTGGTACAATTGAAGCGATTATACCTAGCCAAATGAGTTGGTATTCAAATTGGCATAATACGAATTGGAAAAAAAGAGGTTCTGAGTATGATTTACACAAGGAAAAGTTATCAAAAGGTATTTTGGAGGTAGTGTTAAAACATGTACCCGAAATAAAAAACAGTATTGACTTCCACGAACTATCCACACCTCTATCAGTAATATCCCTAGCCAATTATTCTAATGGTGAAATGTATGGTCTTGACCATAGCCCAAGAAGGTTTCGACAGCGTTGGCTGAGGTCCTCATCAGGAATGAAAAATTTATTTTTCACAGGACAGGATGTGACCACTGTTGGCGTTAGCAGCGCGCTTTTTTCTGGTTTGCTTACTGCATCTGCAGTACTGAAAAAAGATTTATCTGTTTTATTGAAAAATTAATTTTTTAAGAGTAGGAATTGAAGTTAATTATTTTTTTGTTACTTCTCCAGACTGTGGTTTTTTCAAAAAAAAAACCTGTTAAAGGCTATGTTGTGGAGGAAAACTCTAAAGCTTTGGTTAATGTTAAAATTTTTTCTTTACCTTCAAAGACAAGTGTTGTTTCAAATGAAGATGGTCTTTTTAGTTTTTCAATACCTATTCGGGATAGAAAATTAGTTTTTAGTAAATCTGGATATCAAACAGATACGTTAAATGTAATTTTTTTCAAAAATAATTCGATTGTAAATCTTAAAGAAGTGGTTATTGAAGATCCTATTGAAAACATAAAAAAGTATATTTCTTTTATTGTGTCCAGAAGGGATAAAAATATTTTTCATTTTCCTATTGAAGATTTATCTATGAGTGGCTTTGGTAATCTTGAGTCTATTTTATCTAAAAATACTTCTATTCTTACATATACGTCGTTGGATGGACAAAAAAGAATTGTTCAGAGACAATTTAGTGATGCAGATATGGATTTATTATATGATGGGATAAAATTAGATGGGATCAAGAACGCTCTTCCGAATTTATCTTTTATACCTGGAATTGCAGTATCTGATTTGGTAATCACTAAAGGAGGACACTATAAACTAACAGCGTCTCAAGGAGCAATTAATTCAATTCCGATAATTTCTTATAAAAATAAATTTTCCTTAAATATTGAGCAGAGCAATGAGAGCCCAGATGCTGGTGTAAATGGGTATGCCTCCCTAGGTTATAAGTATGGTACTGTAAATGGAAGTCTGGCTGGAAAAGAATTTGCGATTGGATATAAAGACACAAATAGATCCGAGATTTTTACAAATATTTCTAGAAATAGCTATAACATTGCCTATACAAATGGAAAAAATTTAGATGTAAGGTTTATGAGTTTTAATAATCTAAAAAATTATTCAAATCTAAGAACAAATACATCTATTGAAGATACTTCGAAAAATAAAATAATAAAGCTTAGCCAATGGAGTCCTCTAACAGGTTTAATTACGCTTGTGGGTATTCTTCAGGATTATAAAGACTCAAGCGTTTTGATCCAAGATTCCATAATAAAAAATAATACATCATTAGGTTTTGGGATGTCAATGGAAAAGGATTTTAAAAATTCTTTATATACATTCTCGACCCTTACAAATATTTCAGAAGCAGATCTTGTTTTTAACGTTGACAATATTATGATTGAAAGACAAAATTCAATTTTTTCTGGTTCGGCAAAATACTTTTTCCCCTCCGATGAAAAACTTTTTTATTTTAATGATTTTAGTTTTGTATTTACAAAGGAAAGGACTACAGAAATTCCAAGTGAAAATTCAATTTTTCAAATAAGATCAAATTATTGGGACAATACAAATTTTCAAATTAGATCCAGCGCGAAAAGTAAGAGATTTCAAAGTATATCCTTACTTTATTTGAATATAGGAAATGTTTCGAGAACACCAAGTATGGATGAGGTAATTAATAACGGAGTAAGAATATTGAATCAAAAATTAAAATTGTTTCCAGAGCAAAATTCGATACTTGAGTTTGGATTCACTTTTGATGGACAAAAAACAAAAACACCCACAAATTTCAAGACTGATTTTTCTTTATACAGCCATATCTATACCAATAAAATAAAGAGAATTGTTTTGTCAGGAACTTCATTAAGCTACCCAGTTAATGCTGGTAATATTAGCATTTATGGCTATAATGCTAAGTTTTTATTTTACCCAAAATGGGACTGGTTATATTTTGAAACTATGCTTTCAGGTTATTCTACTCCAGATTATTCTTTCTTTCCATCTCATCCGCCTATTATGCTTAATCATCATACTCATATAAATGCAAAATATTTTAATATTTTAATAAAAATGAGAGTTGAAAGTAAAAAATATATATCAATAAAAGATGTGTCTAAACCCGTTCCAGATGATGTGGAGCTTCAACAAGCAAACTATTTAGATATACTGTTATATAAAAATTTTAATTACAAAATATTCAACTTTTCGTTTAGTCTGAATGCTGAGAATTTGCAATCAAAAAAATTGTTTATAGATGGTGTAAACCTTTTTAACAATCGTTATTCAGCAAATGTCCATTTAACCATAATGTAAAGCACAAATTATATCTTCAAATGTTGCAAAACTTTTTATTCTATTAAGATTGTAACTAAAATGACTACAATTCTAAATATAGATTATGTATATCAGTGATATTCGCCAGGAATAAAATTGGTTTTGGAGAAATAAAAAATGAAGAAGGTATTTCATTAGCAAGCCTGAATATTGTTTCTATTCCTTAACAGATTGGGGCACAATTGAAAGGAAAGCTATATTTTTCAGAAATTCAAGAAGACTTTACAACATCAGGAGGAATGATTAAATCAATCCATTTAAAAAATTTAATAAATGGAAAGTTAGATCTTAGTTTTGGAAGTAATCAGTTAATTACAGAGGATTCTCTAAGAATGACTTTTAGTTTCCAAACAAAGTCAGATGTTCAAATTCAAGCATACAAATATTTTTTTGGTCAATTTAAAACTATTTAGGCATAATTTTTAAACCCCTAGGCTCTGGCGATCCAATTTTTCATAGTTACTCAACTATAAACTTATCTGGTACCGAAATTAATGATCAGATGATTACTTTCAATTATCTTGGTAGCTAGATCGTTTATTGGGAATATTTAATTCATACTAATTCTTTAGGTCTTCTTAATATTAATTATGAGGTTTACCCAGTTTTTTTTATTCGTTATGATTATCCTAGTGGAATGATAGAGGTTTTGGGTATAGATTCTTTACAAAACGTATCTGATAATTATTTTCGAATGCATTCGACAATTGAGCCTGATTTACTTTCAATGATTCAAAATAATTGAATTTCAATATTTTAATCAGCAATAGTTAGTATAATTTCATGCTCTAATTTTTAAAGATAAATGGAGTTTTAGAATTATGTCAGAAAATGTTAATGAGTTTACAGATCAAAATTTTGAAATTGATGTCCAAAAATCAGATTTACCAGTTTTAGTAGATTTTTGGGCAGTATGGTGTGGTCCTTGTAAGGCAATAGCACCAATCTTAGAAGAAGTTGCTGATGAATATAAAGGTAAAATAAAAGTTGGTAAAGTTGATGTTGATCAAAATCAGAAAACAGCTATGAAATATGGTGTTAGAAGTATCCCAACTCTTTTGTTAATGAAAGATGGAGAGGTTATAAATCAGCTTGTTGGTGCGGTTCCAAAATCAAACATAACCGATATTTTAGACGGTTCTTTATAAAATAATTGATTTAAACGAAAATGAAGAAAAAAGTAATAATTATAGGCTCGGGACCAGCTGGACTTACTGCTGCAATTTACTGTGCGAGAGCAAATTTAAAGCCATTAGTTTTTGAAGGAATCCAACCTGGTGGTCAGTTAACGATTACTACGGATGTAGAAAATTACCCTGGTTTCCCTGATGGTATAATGGGGCCAGATATGATGGATAAATTTAGAAAGCAGGCGCAAAGATTTGGAGCGGAATGTTTATTCCAAACGGTAGAAAGAGTCGATATATCAAAAAAACCATTTGGAGTTTGGGCAAATGGCCAAAAATATGAATCAGAATCTATTATTATTTCAACTGGTGCCTCTGCAAGATTACTTGGTCTAGATGCTGAAAAAGAACTTATGGGTAATGGTGTTTCGGCTTGCGCAACCTGCGATGGTTTTTTTTACAAAGATAAAAAAGTTGTTGTTGTTGGCGGTGGAGATTCGGCTATGGAAGAAGCAACATTTTTAACAAAATTTGCTTCTTCTGTGACTATCATACACAGAAGAGATGAATTTAGAGCATCCAAAATAATGGTGGAAAGAGCAATCAAAAATCCAAAGATATCAATACTATATAATACTATTGTTAAAAATATCATAGGAACAAAAGATTCTGGTGTAGAATCAATTGAAATTGAAGAGGTTAAATCAAAAAAATCTAGTATTTTCAATTGCGATGGAGTTTTTATGGCTATAGGTCATGTCCCAAATACAAAAATTTTCAATGATATTTTAAAACTTGATAAAAATGGATATATTAAAACTTTGCCTGATTCTACCCATACAAATATTGCTGGGGTTTTTGCTTGTGGTGATGTCCAAGACAGTATTTATAAACAAGCGGTTACTGCAGCCGGATCAGGATGTATGGCAGCGCTTGATGCTGAAAAATGGCTTGAAAATGAATAGTTTTTATCAAATGTTAGAATTACTTAAAATATATTCTATATTTATCTAAGGATTAGGTTATGGCAAAAACTAAAAAATTAATTTTTAAAATTAATGATTTGCATAAAAAATATGAATCCTACAATGCCTTAAAGCTGAAGAAGCTTGAGATACATCCCGGTACGGTTTATGGAGTTGTTGGTACAATAGGTAGTGGGAAAACAACATTGCTTAATTTGATGGCAGGATTTGATAAGCAATCATCTGGGTCCTTGCTTTATGAAGGAAAGGAATATGAAAAAAATTGGTTAGGAAGAATAAAACAAAATAAAAATATTTTCAGTTCTATAGATCCACAACATAATGGTTTTAATAAAACAATCTCTAGTTATGTATCAACTCAGTTCCCAAAGAAAAAAAATCTTATTGAAAATAGATACTTTAAAAACAGCAGTTTTAAACACCTTTGGACTAGACGTATTGATAGGTTATCTGCAGGGGAAATAAATTGGTTGGGTATGATTATTGCTTGTGAATGTGATCCTCGGGTACTGCTGATTGACGACTATGGTATGTACTTCAACTTTTCGATGGAGAAAGATTTTAGAAGTCAACTTTTAAAGATGAATCGTTCTTTAGGTACGACAATAATTTTAACATCTTCCTCTGATATATTTTTAAAGCATTTTGCTTCAGTCTTGATTTTTCTTGATCATGGGCATATATCAAAAATAAGAACTGGAAATTTTCGGTCTAGTAAAAGAGAAAAAAACAATAGACAAGGTAGCTTTACCAAAAACAAAAGAAATTATAAAAAAAGAAAATATAATTAATTTAATTACACATTTTTTTATTCAATATTCATTAAAAAGATCTCTATTTACGCATCTTATATTTTTCACTGCGTTATCATATGCTTTTCCTCAATCTTTAAAAAGCTTTAGACCCTTTGATTGGGTATTACACAAGGCATCTGGGTCGATAACCTCCTTTGCAGAAGGATACACTTTTATCTACGTTGGTACAACTTTAGGAGGAATCAAGAGATTTAATCTTTATGGAAATTATTTTGACAATCCAATTTCTACTGCTCAGGGTCTTGAAAACAATAGAATTAATGCTGTTCATTTTGATAAAAAAACAGGGTTTTTATGGGCATCCACACCGGAGCACATTCAATATTCTTTTTCTCGAGAAGGAGATTGGTTTTCAAATACATTTAGGGATATTGGTCTTTCTAAATTTGATAAAGTAACGAAAATTGGATCTTCGGATAGTTATGTTTGGTTAAAAGCTCGTTCATCTTATGTAAAGCTTGATCACACATCAGGAATGATGGTTGGTATTTACCCTGTTCCTGACGAACTTAATATAGAATGGAGTAGCGGACAATATACTGCAGATGATCAATCTTCAAATAAATTTACTGACTTTGCAGTTTTAGAAGGCTGGATGTTTAATGGAAATGAGCTAATTGATCGTAATGGAATTAGAAGGAAAATTACTACATTACTTTTCACTCAACATGGGAATGTTTTTTTAGGAATTGAGGATGGTGTAGTTTTTTATGGATCCAGAACAATGGAGACTTTAACCCCAATTATACCTGATATAACTAATAATGATGTATCTTCCCTTTATCTGGACAATTATTATTTGTGGATTGGAAGTCAAAATTTTCTAAGCTCAAAAGGTATTTCAAAACTAGAAGTAAAATCTTTGGAGTCATTCTCATTTAATTTTGAAGAAACAATAAATATGCATCCTTCTTCTATTTACTCCTTTATTACTTCAAATAATGAAGTTTGGGCAGGAGGTGAAGGAATGATTCTTTATTATAATAAGGAAAAAAATTTTTGGAAAACATTAG